>JAYZXX010000151.1:0-13737 GCA_036140815.1 Bdellovibrionota bacterium
TGAAGTTCTCTGAGTATTGAACAGGTTCTAGCATATGCATACATCATGTATGGACCGGTATTCCCTGATTTAGCAGTCCATTCAGTTAAGTCAAAAACAATGTTCTTGTTATTGTCTTGATTTAACATTCCGTATTTTATTGTCGCAATTGCGATTTTACGTTTTGCTTCTTCGATTTCAACTGCAGACCATTCATTTCTATATTTGTTTAAGAATTCTGTCTGAATATTTTCTTCTAAACTGTCTTGTAGTTGTGAGAATAAAATTACATTTCCTTTTCTAGAACTCATCTTTCCGGATGGAAGAACCACTTGGCCATAAGCTAAGTGAAAGGAGTCTTTGGCTTGCTTAAATCCCATTTTTTCTAAGGTGGCAAAAACCTGTTGAAAGTGCAGTGTCTGAGCCACGTCTACAACATAAATGGATTTATCAATTTTATACTTTTCGAATTTTAATTTTGCAAGTGCAAGGTCCTTTGTAGAGTATAATCCAGTTCCATCTGACTTTAAAACTAAGAAGAAAGGAAGTTTCTTGTCTTCTAGTCTTACTCCAACTGCTCCTTCATTTTTTTCAAAAACACCTTTTTCAAGAAACTCTTTAACCACTTGTTTTCCTGGTTCGCCGACATCACTTTCAAAAAAGAAATGATCGAATCGAGCGTCTAGCCAATGGTAGATTTTTTTAAACTCATCCATGGACCATTCTTTGGTTTCTTGCCATAACTGGTAGTATTCTGAACCTGGGCTTTCTAGTTGCTTTAGTGCATTTGATACAGCTTGGTTTCGACTTGAGATAATCTCATTGACCCTTTTGTTTTCAAGTTCAGGAATATCGGTTCGAGTGATTTCAGAAACTTCTTCGCCAATTTTAGAATTAGAAGAAATGATTTCTTTTGTAGAAGTAGCTTGATCAAATCGGAAGATTTTATTTTTATCATCACTAAGGTTTAATTCTTTTTCACTTAGAATCATACCCTGGCTAGTGATACCATTTTTATCCGTTTCGGATACAAGTCGACCAGCAACTCTTGATCCAATGCTAGCATAGGCAACAATGTCACCTTCTGCGAAATCAGTTCCGCCGCAAACAACCTGGAAATTTGTTTTAGCGGTTGAAACACTAACTACTTTCCATTTTTCATTTTCTGGGTGCGCTTTAATCTCTTCTACTTTCGCAGCGAGAATTCCAGGGTAGGGGAATTTTGCTAAACGTGAATAATCTAGGAGCTCCGTCGCATCTGAATACATTTGTCCTAGAAACTCTGCCACCACCATATTTTTGCTTTCGCAAAAACTGAAAACCTTTTCTTTAAAGTTTTTTAGGTCGGCCACGCAATCGTTTAGGTTCTTAAAAGGTAGCTCGTTTTGATTTGGTAAATAATGCTCCGTAAAGAACCACAAACATTTTGCGATATGGGCCCCTACATCACCGATGTAGTTTACTGCGACTACCTCGTGTCCTGACCACTCGTACAATCGAACCAGGGCGTCTCCGAGAGAAACGTTTCTCGTATGGCCTACGTGGAATGCCTTATGGGTATTTGGTTGAGAGTACTCAACCATCACTTTATGATTTTTTTGAGGACGTGTTTTTAAAAAATCACCAGATAAAATAGAAGGGATTGTGGCGTTCGCCATTTGCGAGCGATCAATTTTAAAATTTAAGAATGGCCCCATCGCTTTTACGGAGCTAAAGTTCTTTGCCTCATCCGTTTCTAAAAACAATGCCTCGATTTCACTTGCGATCATTGGGGGAGCTTTTTTAAGTGCCTTGGCTAAAATGAAACACGGAAAAGCAAGGTCTCCCATCTTTAAATTTTTAGGAACCTCTACCAGTTTTTCTAGTTCTTCATTGGGTTTGTCTAATTGAAAGTTTTCAGTAAAAATTTTTGCTAAGCCGGAAGCAATAACGGCAGAATAGTTCATAGTCTCTCCCAAAATTCTGCTAGTGAATCTAGCATTAAATCTATGCACATGGCAGTAGATTCTTGAGAGAAATTCTTAGTTTATAAGGTTTTTATACCGAATCTCCCAAATATTGTGCGCTTTCTTCTTTGTCCTCTTGGGTGTAGCGATAGGCAAGGAGACAAAGTCCCCAAAGGCTCACAAAGAGTAGGGTACGATTCGTACTCATACTGAATTGGAAAAACGGTATGGCAAAGCCTAAAACAAAATTTATTAATGAGACGATTGCAAAAAATTTCATAACTATAAATCGTCGAAAATACAGCTCAGCTTAAGGCATTGATCCAAATGCTAAGATAAAGAATCAATTTTCTGCTAAAAAAGGTCGAACTTTGAAGAACTCTTAGCATTTTTAGTGCCTCCAGCGGGAAGGGCACTTGTGCCTTCTTTGGCTTTTACGCGCAGTGCCTGTTGGGTCATTTCGTTCTCATCACCTAAATAGTCTCTTTGAATGATAACTTCGGCACTATTTTTACTAGTGTCCATACGTAAACGTATCCATTCCATTTCAAGCCGTACCTCATTTTTGGCTATGTGCGTGAAATAGAGTTTTTCGTTTAAATCTCTTACAAGAAAGCCTTTGTAGTCTTCGAATTTAGTAACACCAGCATAATTGATTGTAGATTGAGATAGGAGTTCCCAGTTTTCTTTGGTGTAATCAAAGATGATTTTACGCGCTTTATTTTTTAATAAACGAAGTCTTTTTGTGTCGCTGCTAGCTTCAATTTCTCGAACCAATGAACTTGTGGAATGGTCTACTTCAGTAGGGTCTTTTAGTTTGGATGCCATTTCCGGTTCTTTTAACAGCTCCGTAAGACTGGCTTTTAACTCAAGTTCTTTGCTGTCATCGATTCCAAGTTTCTTTAAACCCTTATAGGTAATTTTGGGGATTTTTATTCCCTGTTCTTGGATGCTTAGGGCGAATAGGCTAAGGCTAAAACTGATCATTAAGCTAAATATCAAAAATTTCATAGGAAATCTCCTTCCACATTAAATAAAGCAAAAAACATGCAAAACACCCTCTCTTTCTGTCATATGAAAGCCTGTAAAATCAGTAACTTATGGAAAACTCCTTGGCTTTACATCATAAAGGGGCTAGGAATTTGCCATGGATACGCAAAAAGGTCACCCCTCTGTCAAAAAAACTTACGAATTTCGTGGAAGAGTTGCGACTTTAGAAAAGTCTGACTCTAGGCTGAAACTACAGCTATTTGCTGATTTTCAGCAAAGTGATTGGATGAGTTTTAAAAAAGAGGATTTTGCAGAGGAATCTGTTTTTTCTCAATTAAAAATAGGGGATCTGATTGGCAAGAGACAGGGAGAAAAAGTATTGATGCTCCTTGCTTCTAAATCTTTGCCGCCTAATTTCAATACGAAGTTTCAAAAGCAAGATGCCTTGGCTTGGCAAAACTTTCAGTTGAAGGTAAGGCAATTTTTTATCGAGAAAAACTTTGTGGAGTTGGCCACTCCTAATTTGGTGCCATCGCCAGGCTTGGAAACTTTTCTGGAGGCTTTTGACACGAAAATTGAGATTGGCAACTTTTCTAAAAAGGCCTATCTTCCAACTAGCCCCGAGTTTCACTTGAAGAAAGCTCTTTGCATTGGTTTTGAAAAAGTCTTTGAGATCGCTAAAGTATTTAGGAATGCTGAGCAAGGGGAGCATCACCAATTAGAATTTTGGATGCTAGAATGGTATCGGGCCTTCGATAATTTAAATTCTATCAAAGAGGATACAAAGTGCTTCATTCAAAGTTTTTTCCAAGAGACAATTCATTTTGAAAGCTTGAGTTTTAAAGACTTATTTAAAAGCCATTTTAGTTTTGAACTTTACCCAGACACTTCCAAGGAAGAATTACAGTCTCTATGTTTGAGACATGAAATTAGTTATGAAGCATCAGATAGTTTTGATGATCTATTTTTTAGATTGTTTTTGGAAAGAATAGAGCCTTCTTTGAAAGAAAAAGACTGGTATTTTTTAGAGGGATTTCCGCCGTCACAAGCCGCTTTAGCAAAGTTAACAGAAGAGGGTTGGGCGGACCGTTTTGAGCTGTATTTTAAAGACGTTGAATTGACCAATGCTTTTCATGAATTGAACGACTCTAGTGAGCAACGCAAAAGATTTCAAGAGGCACTACAGGAAAAGGAAAGGAATCATCGAAAGCCCGTAGAAATCGATGAAGAGTTTTTACAGTTTTTAGATTATGGCATGCCACCGAGTGGGGGGATTGCTTTGGGATTGGATCGATTGTTTATGGTTTTGCAAAAAAAAACGAGCCTTGAAGAGACTCGTTTATTTCCATTTCAATTGAAGTGAATTTTAATCATCAGAATTATCTAATGGACCAACCCAATTTTTTTGATCGTTGATTGCATCTTTTAATTCTTTACCAACTTTAAAAAACGGAAGTTGCTTTTGTTTAACTTCAATAACTTCACCCGTTCTAGGATTACGTCCTTTGTAGGCTCCGTATTGACGATTCACGAAAGAACCAAAGCCACGAATTTCAATTCGATCGCCTTTTGATAGTGCTTCTACCATAGAATCAAAAATAGTATTGATGACAGTTTCGGCTTTAACCCGTGTAATGTTGGCCTGTTCAGAGATATGATTAATTAAATCTGCTTTGGTCATTTGATCCTCAAAATTCAGTTTGTAAGTGATTGAAACTACACATATATCTTCAAATAGATCGGGCCACATTGCAAAAGATTTTTTTCCAAGTGGTCGAAATCAGGCCTCTTTTGCTGTAGAGAGTAAAAAAACTTGAGTATAAGCCCAGCATTCTGGACTTGGGTCTGCTTTTCAACATACTATGTTATAAAAATAGCCTTTAGGTTTGTTTAAAAGGCTTAAGAAATCACTGAGTTTAAAGGCATATATTAAAGACTTTTGTCGTCAGGCACAATCTGTCGGCCGTAGGTTTCAATCATATATAATACAACAGAGTAAAAGGCCAATAACAAAGCAGCGATTTGCCCACTACTCCAAGCTCGCATTTCCAGAGAAAATACGAATAGAAAAAACTGAGTTGAAATTAAATGTAAGACAAAAACTTTATGCCAATTATGTGTGGATGGGACATCATTTAATAGTCGGATGCTTAGAAATAAAACGCTCAGCAGAATCAACACGAAAGATAGAAAAAACAGTATTCCTCTTTGGGTTAAAAGGTATAGGTAGAAATTAGACTCTCTATGAAAAAGTTCTGCTTCCGTTTTTGGTGCTTGGTAAATGTTGTGAATTAAGATACTGGTTTTTTTCCCAAGCCAAAAATGCTGATCTAGGCTTTCAAATTCATTTCGCCAAAAATCTTTTTCTAAATCTGCAGAACTAATTTTTTCCTTGGAAATTAGGAAGTCCTCCAGTTCTGGTGTGTTTGTATAAGCAAAATAAAGCCCCGCGAGAATAACGCCTATGATACTAAGGTTTTTCAGCCATTTTCTGGAAATGAAGAAGCTAAAGAATAAAAAAGGAACAAGCACGGAACTCAGAGCAATTGGCTCTTGACCGATAGCTAGAGCAAAGGCAGCTACTAAAGAGCAAACAAAGAAAGATAGGCCAGTGGCTCCAAAAACTCTTTTCTTATATACAAAAAAGCTCATGCAATAAATTAGATACACAGAAAGAATAAATGCGTGGCTTTTTGAACTAAAAGACAAACCAAAGCGAGTCGTGTCCTCAAAGCTCAATCCAGGAAGGAACCAAGTTATATCAAAGAGGCCATGAAATTGCAGGATACTTAAAATACTATATACGAAACCTCCAAAGAGGAAGCTTATGAAGAAGCGGTTTATTCCTGGAAATAGATTTAAACTGTAGGTCATTAAATAAAGTAAGCCAAACCAAGAGAAAATTGCTGAACTATCTTCGGTAAAGAAACCCATTCCTAGATGAAGGTTGCTCCAAAAGTGAAAAATCAATAACAAACACAGAGGTATTTCTAAGCCTAAGCGAAAAAAGCGAAACTCCGGAGACATACTGAAGCGGTCTAGTGTGATATATAAGGCAGTGAAGCTAGCAATCAAGAAGCAAAGCCAATTTGCTATGGGAAGTCCGACAAAAAGAGAAAAAGCAAAGAGTACCCATAAAGATGGCACTGGAGCACCAGCGATATTTTTAAGAATTACCATGTATCGTGAACGAATGATTTGTCGGCGACTGCTCATCACAGGTTGAGGATTGGTATTGCTTCTTGTTCTTTCGCTCGGAGTGAATATTCTTGCCATAGTTTTTCTTTGTTATTTTCTTTTTTTGTAAAGGCCTGAGTTCTTTAATATTTCATAGTAGGCATTGATCGTATCATTTAACATTTTTTCCGGATCAAAGAAACTCAATACTTTTCTTCGAGCGCTATCACCAATCTCTAGAACCGGTAGGTTTTGGTTCAACATTTCCAACAAGAGTTGTGAAATACCTTCTACATCGGCTGGTCGAACTAAGAACCCGTCTTTGCGATCATCGATTAGACTGGAGAGAGCACTTACTTCTGAAGCAATCACAAGTTTTTTCTGGCTCATAGCCTCTAAAACACTAGGTTCGAATCCACTAGAGCGGGCACTTAAAGTAATGTATACGTCACTCAAGGCAATGTAATCAGGTACATCTGTATTCTTGATGGGTCCAGTAAATCGAACCATATTGCCAAGAGCTAATCGATATACTTCAAACTCAATTTCTTTTCTTTTCGGGCCATTTCCAACTAATATTAATCGAGTGTTTGGCTTCTTTAGAACAACGCTCTCGAAAGCTAAAAGAAGGTGAACAACCTCTTGGACTTCAGCCATATCAGTTACATTCATAATGACTTGGCCGTTTTCTGGAAGTTGCAAAGACTCTCGTAAAGATTCGATGCTCTCTCTGTCGGCCATATCCGTCATCTCGATGCCGTAGGCAACGTTAAAAATACGACGATCAGGGTATAAATAATGGCGCTCAAGAACGAGCCTTTGTTGGGGGCTAGATACGAAAACACCATGTGATTTTTTTAATAATGAGCGGTCTGAACCAAGGTAAGTACGTAAAAACTTATAGGTAACAGCG
Source organism: Bdellovibrionota bacterium (assembly GCA_036140815.1). Classification (GTDB taxonomy): domain Bacteria; phylum Bdellovibrionota; class Bdellovibrionia; order Bdellovibrionales; family UBA840; genus UBA6502. Next base: position 7,006 of record JAYZXX010000151.1, read on the forward strand.
AAGGCAGTACTTAATGCTGAACCTAAACTCTCTTGGGTCATCCCCAATATGGCAAACACCTGTGCCACATTGGTTGCTTCAACATCAATCGCTGTTGCAATGCCGTAAGCTTTGTGGTTAGCAATAACCTTTGCTCCAGAGCTATCCACGGAATGGATTAAATCGAAATTTTCTTTACGGTGAAGTTCTGAGAACTTTTCTCGAAGCATTCTTTGATAATTCTTTTCAGTATTGATTCTATGTTGGTTTAAATAATAAACCTTAACACCATCTTGTTCGATATATGATTTCTCTTGGGGGCTGACGTTAGCAATTACGCTCACATCGTGACCCTTTTGTGTCAAAGCCTTTGCTAGAAACCAAAGGTAACTATGATCTGCGGCTCTACCAACAATGGGGAATTTTTTAGAGACGATACAAATTTTAATTTTATGGGGTAAGTCTTTTTTAGGCATTCTTCTAGTCTCTAAGTTTTAGTTTTTTAATAACATCTCTATTAGAGTCTGGAATGTTTCTGGATTCAAGTTCTTCTAGCTCAATCCATTCAAGACTTTCATGGTGTAAAGACTTTGGATCGCCTTTCCAATAATCCACCCAAAAAAATAAAATGATAATCCCTTTATCTCCGTAGTGGTGACTAGAGGACTCTAGAATGTCGCCTACTTCAGCATCAATCCCTAGTTCTTCCTGGAGCTCTCGTTTTAATGCTTGCTCAGGACTTTCACCAACTTCAATTTTTCCACCTGGAAATTCCCAAAGCCCGGGTAAAGTACCGTGCTCAGGTCTTTTCCCTATTAAAACTTTATTTTCTTTTCTTAGGACTCCAGCGGCCACAGGAATCCAAACGGGCCTTTTTGGTTTCATCTTTTTAGGTTAACGAATCTTATTGCCCATGTCTAGGAGTGGTGTAGAAACAGCTAAAAAAAAGGCTTGCAATAGAATTATGCAAGCCTTTGAACTTATTTGAGTATTTTGATTTTAACGAGGATATAGACCGCGTAAAAGCATGGCTTTTTCGATGCGCTTATATGCAGCAGCCATTGCCGTAGATCTCATGTCAGTCTCGTACTCTTGAGCAAGATCCCAAACGCGATCAAATGCACCGGTAATAACGATTTTTAGTTTGCGATTTACTTCTTCGATATCCCAGAAGTAAGAGGCGATACCTTGTACCCACTCAAAGTAAGAAACAATCACACCACCACCATTGGCAAGAACGTCAGGAACAATTCTTGTGCCGTGTTTGTGAAGGTAAGTACTGGCCTCTGAAGTAATTGGGCCATTCGCACCTTCAATAATCAAGCGTGCTTTGATTTTAGACATATTAGACGTATTGATCACGCTTTCTAATGCAGCCGGGATAAGTGCCTCAACATCTAGCTCCAAAAGCTCATCATTAGAGATCTTTTCGCCCATATCACAATGAAGAAGGTTTCTTTTTTCGTCATATCGCTTGATTAGTAATTCAATATCTAAACCATTAGGATCATAGATTGCACCGTTAACATCACTTACTGCTACTATTTTTGCGCCTAGCTCGTGAGCGTAAAGAGCGGCATGGGAACCCACATTACCAAAACCTTGAACGGCAACAGTGGTTTCTTTCATACTTTGACCAAGTTTTTCAACCGCTCTCTCTAAGCAGAAAACAACTCCCAAACCAGTTGCTCCAGTTCTTCCTAAAGAACCACCAATTTCAATTGGTTTACCAGTCACTACTCCAGGCACTGCATAACCAACTTGTTGAGAATAGGTATCCATCAACCAAGCCATCGTCTGTGCATCTGTACCCACATCTGGGGCAGGAATATCACTAGCTGCACCGATAAATGGAGCGATTTCTGTAGTGTATCTTCTAGTTAAATTTTGCTTTTCTGTTTTTGACAATATGGTTGGATCAACACAGATTCCACCTTTTGCTCCACCCAATGGAAGATTCAATAAAGCATTTTTAAAGGACATTAGTGTCGCGAGAGCAGCTACTTCACTAAGAGTTACTCCTTGATGGTATCGAATACCACCTTTGCATGGGCCCAGAGCTTGGGAGTGTTGTACACGGAAACCACGAAACACTTTTACACTTCGGTCATCCATACGAACGGGAACACTTACACAAACTGATCTTTTCGGTTCAGTCAGTCGCGCTAGAACATTGGGATCTGTATTTACTGTCTTTGAAATGGCATTAATATTTGCAAGGGTGTTAGTGTAGAATTCCCCGCTATATAGCTCTTCCATTTTGCCTCCAAAATTTAAAGTGGCGAGAGCATAGTTAGCTTTTATAACTAAGTCTAGCTATCTTCGTTGTTTATGCTTTGATTTGAAGATATTAGTCGATGAAAGAAAAGCTCCGACGCGCTCCGGCTTTCATATTAAGCAAAACTAATTTAGCGATGCTTAAAACTACATCTAATTTGGTAAGCTTGTGTCTTGCCAGTGAGGGATTATTAATCAATAATATCGCTATCTTAAGGCTTGTAATTGAGGCAGTTTTTATTGCTTGAGAAATAAAGGATTACCAAGTTGAGCAAAAACAAATGCTTATTGATCAGAATGGATAAAATTGGTGATCTCATCTTGAGTTTAGGGGTGGATCAACATCCTGATTTGAGATCCAGAGAAGTGCATTGGTTGGTTCCTAGTTTTACCCAGTTTATTTTGCAGGCATCAAAGCCAGCTAGAAATTACTTTGGGTTCCGCAAAGATTTTTCCTGGAGTAATTTTTTTGAACTGGTCCGTTATTTGAAAAAGCAAGCTTTTACGGAGGCTGTGTTTTTTCAAGGTGAAAAATGGATTCTCTTTGCTCTTTGGTGGGCAAGGGTTCCCGTCCGTGTGGGTGCAAAATCTAGTGTTTGGTCTTTTCTGTTTTTAAATAGGGCTATAAAGCAAAAACGCTCACAAGTTCATATGTCTGAATTTGCCTACAACCAGAAGCTCCTTGAAAAGGGATTGAATTTGTTAGAGCAAAGTTTGCTAGAACCAACAAAGCTACAATCCAATGTGGATTTGCAAAGAGAATACCTTTCTGAGGAGTATTTTGTCATTCACGCTGGTATGGGTGGGAGTGCTTTGAACTGGTCTCAGGAAAAATATTTGAATGTGATCCAATCCCTGACGAAAGAAAATAAACTAATAATTTTAACAGGAACAGAAGCGGATCGGCCATTGATTCAAAAGATTTTAGAAGAAGTGGAAAACTTGAATTTAAAAAATGTTTTTATTGAGGTGGGAAAACTTAGTGGTGCCCAGCTTCTATTGGTTTTACAAAAAGCAAAGGCTGTATTAGCCCCTAGTACAGGGGTCTTACACTTGGCCGCTAGTTTAGCTGTGAAAAGCATTGGACTTTATCCGCCTATTCGAGTGCAAAGTATAAAAAGGTGGGGCGCTTACGGGGAAAAGGTGGTAAATCTTGATCCTAATGTAGACTGCCCAGAGGTATTTCACTGTCGCGGAGAGGCTTGCCAATATTATCCTTGTATGGAATCTATAGCGCCAGAAAGAGTTTTAGGAGAAATGCTAAATGACTGAATTAGCGAGCAAAAAAGAAAAAGTATTGCAAAAATTAACAGACTTAAAGAAGTCCCGCGTAATGATTGTAGGGGATATTGGCCTTGATGAATATGTAAATGGAAATGTAAAACGGATTAGCCCCGAAGCTCCTGTTCCGGTAGTTGATGTTGCTAATGAAGAGGTTCGTTTAGGTTTGGCTGCAAACGTTGCACAGAACATTGCTTCATTGGGAGGTAAGCCTGTTTTAATTAGTTTGATCGGTCAGGACAAAACAGGAAGTGAGCTTCGAGCACTTCTTGAAGATGCCCAAGTTGATTCTGAATATTTGGTGGTTGATTCCGAAAGGCCCACTACAAGAAAGCTCCGTGTTATGTCATGTCACCACCATATTGTTCGAGTGGACTACGAGAAAAAGAAGTTTTTATCAGCGGATGTAGAAGAAAAACTGTTGGCAATGGCAAAAGAGCAAATGGACAAAGTGGATATCGTTGTTTTACAGGATTACGCAAAAGGGGTTTTATCAAAGAGTCTCTGTCAAAGCGTGATCGCTTTAGCCAAGGAGAAATCTAAAATAGTTTTAGTGGATCCAAATCGAAACACTCCTTTGGATTATTATTCCGGAGCAAATTTAATGACTCCAAATTTAGATGAGGCACTTACTTTGGGTGGCTTTGACCTTGAAGATACTCGTGGAAGTGATGACTCTTTAAGTGATGTAGGACAAAGGTTAATGGAAGGCATCTCTTCGGATAAAATGATCATTACCAGAAGCCAAGATGGCATGAGTTTATTTGAAGATGGAGAAAATAAACGTGTACCAACCTTCGCTAGAAAGGTGTCTGATGTGACAGGGGCAGGGGATACGGTGATCGCAGCCATTTCCCTTGGAATTGGTGCTGGCTTTGATTTGGAAGAGTCTTGTATATTGGCCAATTATGCAGCTGGAGTTGTGGTAGGAAAAATTGGTTGTGTGCCATGTTACTCTTCTGAACTAGTGGATTATATGAATAGTCACTAGTCACTAGTCACTAGCTTTTGCAGATTTACTGCACAAGATTGGCCCCATTTCATCGGCTACAAAATCTTGGTATGAATCATGAACGCGGCGAAGACGAACCTTGTTTAAAAACGGTAGTAACTCTTCGCGGATAACTTCCATGGCAGAGCTCCATTCGTATTCTCCTTCAGAAAACCGATACATTAAATCAGTGATTTTATGCTCAAATGCAATTTGGGTTTTTAAAGAAGCAGAACTTAAGTTTGAAATGATTCTTTCAATGCTTATGCTGTCTTCTCTGTCTAAGGCTTGATTATAAATTTTGTTGAGGATATCAATATTAGAATCAATCACCGCACGAGGGATAATCAGTTTTGCAATTGCGCTAGCATTTTTGTAGTCGGATGAGTCTAGTAATTTTAAATATAAGCTTTCTAGAGTAGCTAGTTCTAGGTATTCGGAGAATTTGCCAATTTCAAAAAGATTTATTTCTAAGCTGTTTTGTGAAGAAGGGCTTTTAAGGATGCTTTCAATTTCAAATTTTAAGGCATTCACTTTTAAAGCAAGTTCGCTTTCTTTCAAACAAAGTAAGCAACTTTCTTGGCGTTCTATAATATCCAAGGCAATTGTATTGGCATCACCAAAGTCAATGTTCCAACGTTTACTTTGTAGGTAATCTAGGAATTTTAATTCGAGCTGGTTGGACTGGATGAAGTGTTTTATTAAGCTCATATTTTCCAGAGCCATTGCTTTTTTATGCTCCGGATTTTTTTCTGAGCTTTCAAATAAATTTCCAGTTTTAGATTCCTCTATAAATTTTGCCGTATCTGTGTAATGAGCTTTTCCCTCTAAATCGTCCACATAAACGAGGGAGGAAATAGACTCTAAACCTTTGTAGAAAGGGGAATGACTGTCCATTAAAAATAAATCTGTACTTCTGCGATATCTGTCGCTTAAACGAAACTTAATTTTTTCATAAACCGTTCCTGAGAATCCAGTATCAACAAAAACAAGGCGCTTTTTATTTGAATTATTCAGCCGCTGATTTAACAGATCAATAGCACGAGGATGAGAAGATAGTGAAGTGGAAAGACTGAGAAGGTGAAGCCTTTTTTGGTCAGGCTTAGGAAAAATCAATTTCGCCATATCATATAGGTATTCGGCATCTCTAGCTAAAAATATAAAATCGGAATTGTTTGGATAGCTTCTATATAGAACGGCAAGGCTTATGAACATCGCCTGAAGTTGTTTGATGTTAAGGACTTCAGGCTTATTTGAGCTAGCAGGACTTGCTTTAAGGCTTTCGATTGTAGGACGTTGCAAATAGGAGTCCTTTGGTAGTCCGAAGGCTTGACCAAAACAGTGAACCCAAAGGGAAAAACTGAAGAAATAAATTGGGAGTCTTTTTATTGTACACATATATTTCATTTAGAATAAATGGTTTTGATTTCCTTAATATATTCAAGTACTTAAGACTTAATTATGCAAGCGATGCCAAGCAGAATTTGAGTGTTTGCTTGTATATTAAAATGACAACCTTAAGCCAAAGCTGAAAAACTTCTGTGATTTCAATGCTTAAGTTTGTTGGAACTTGGGGCCGTAAATTGTTAATGGCAATGGCTATCTATTGTGTTCACAAGTCTATAAAGCTTTCATAAGCCTCAAGTATGCAGTGGCTTTTCTGTTGGAATCTTGAAAAAAAAGCTGAAAAACTGTATATTTGCGCAAGTTTGGGAGCTTTATCTATGAAGAATTTTTTCTCGTTAACAATGCCACAATTGAAAGATTATTTATCTGAGCTAGGCAAAGAAAAGTTTAGAGCACAGCAGTTGTTCCGTTGGGTTTATGTTCAAGGGGAAACTGAAATTGAGAATATGACAAATCTTTCGAAGAAGTTTCGTGAAGAGTTACCAAATTATTTAAGTTTTGAATTACCAAAAGTAGTGGAGCAATTAGACTCAGTAGATGGTACTCGTAAACTTCTTTTTGATGTTGGTGATAATATGACGGTGGAGACGGTTTTGATTCCGTCTGAAGATCGACTTACCATTTGTTTGTCCAGTGAAGTTGGTTGCAATATGGCTTGCCGTTTCTGCTACACAGGAAAACAAAAATTGAAAAAACGTCTTAGCACCGAGCAGATCGTTGGGCAGTATGTTCAGGCTTCTAAAACTCTTGAGGGTGAAGATCGTCGAATCACAAATATTGTATTCATGGGAATGGGT
>JAYZXX010000152.1:0-3957 GCA_036140815.1 Bdellovibrionota bacterium
TTTTGTTTTTTTTTTTTTTTTTTTTTTTTTTACCTACCCCCCCCGGATAATTCTAATAAATAAACCGAGGAGTTAAAAACAACCAAATAAAAAAACAACCCACCGAATTCCCCACAAAAATCCAAACTCCCCCAAAAAGCCCACAAACAAACCCCACTTACCGAAGGCAAAAAAACTAGACCCAAAAAAACAAAATCCCAAGAACACAAGACCTCACGCAAAAAATTCCCTATAATCTTTGTAATAACTTAGCGAAAGCCAACACCTACGTCTGACTGAGAGAAATACACCGGAGGGGAAAATTTGAAAAAGTCCAAAATATTACTTCTAGGAATCATCGCTATATTGATTGCTTGTTTTTTCTATTACGACCTCGGCAGCTACCTTAGCCTAGAGAGCTTAAAGCAAAGTAAAGGACAACTAGATACCTATTACCAACAAAATCAAATATTAAGCATTGCTGCCTATATGCTGATCTACATTTTAGCAACAGCTTTAAGCTTACCGGGGGCCACAATTTTAACACTGGCTGGTGGAGCCGTATTTGGATTAGGTTTAGGACTTTTGATTGTAAGTTTCTCAAGCAGCATAGGAGCTACCTGTGCCTTTCTTGCCTCAAGATACATTCTTCGTGACAGCATTGAAGCTAAGTACAAAAAACAATTCGACAAAATCAACGATGGCGTACAAAGAGACGGTGCCTTTTACCTATTTAGCTTACGCCTTATCCCGGTGGTTCCATTTTTTGTGATTAACCTTTTGATGGGTTTAACAAAAATGAAAGCTTTTACTTTTTACTGGGTCAGTCAAATTGGTATGCTAGCGGGAACGGCGGTGTATGTAAATGCCGGTGAAAAGATCGCAGAAATCAATAGTCTAAAAGACATCGTATCTTTTGATGTTTTAATCTCTTTTGTGTTACTTGGAATTTTTCCTCTTATCGCTAAAAAAATAGTGAGTATTGTCCAAGCTAGAAAGGTTTATAAAAATCATAAAAAACCCAAGCAATTCGACTTTAATATCATCGCTATCGGTGCTGGCGCTGGCGGCCTGATCACTAGCTATATCGCTGCTGCCGTTAAAGCAAAGGTAGCCTTGATTGAAAAACACAAAATGGGAGGCGACTGTTTAAACACAGGCTGTGTTCCTTCCAAGGCCATCATTCGCTCCGGAAAAATTAGAAAACTCGCCAAAGAAGCAGAAACATATGGTTTAAACTCTGCGGAACTAAATTTTGACTTCTCAAAAGTGATGAATCGTGTCCATAACATTATCGGTGCCATTGAGCCCCACGATTCCGTGGAAAGATATGAAGGCTTAGGTGTGGATTGCTTTACGGGAAAGGCGAAAATCATTTCTCCTTGGGAGGTGGAAGTAAATGGCGAACGATTGACCGCAAAAAACATTGTTATCGCCACTGGTGGTTCTCCTCTTGTACCTAATTTTAAAGGTTTGGAAGAAGTGCGAACAGATGTTCTAACCAGTGAAAGCCTCTGGAACATCAAAGAGCTTCCTAAAAAATTAGTAGTCTTAGGTGCCGGCCCGATTGGTAGTGAAATGGCCCAAGCCTTTGCCCGATTAGGCTCTGAAGTAACTATCGTTGATATGGCCAATCGCCTCCTCGCTAGAGAAGACGAAGACGCCTCTGAAATTGTAAAAAAATCTTTTCTAAAAGACGCTGTACAACTAAAACTAAATAGCAAAATTTCCTCTTTTCATAAAAAAGATTCTACAAACTATCTTGTAGTTGAAGCCGAAAACGGTAAAGAAGAAATTCCGTTTGATAAATGCATTTGCGCATTGGGTAGAAAGGCAAACACCAAGGGCTTCGGCGCCGAAGAACTTGGAATTGAGTTAAATGACAATGGAACGATAAAGACCAACGAAAAACTACAAACCAACTTTCCAAATATTTATGCTGTTGGTGATGTAGCCGGGCCCTACCAGTTTACCCATACCGCTTCACATATGGCTTGGTACGCTTCTGTAAATGCCCTATTCTTTAATCGATTTAAAGTGGACTACAGCGTTGTTCCTTGGGCCACATTTGTAGACCCAGAAGTAGCTCGCGTAGGTTTGAGCGAGGGGGAAGCAAAAGAAAAAGACATCGCTTATGAAGTCTATAAATATGACCTTGAAGATTCGGATCGTGCCATTGCCGATAGTGCCAATCAAGGTTTTGTAAAAGTTCTTTTAGTTCCCGGTAAAGATAAAATTTTAGGCGCCACCATCGTTGCAGCCAATGCCAGTGATTTGATTGCAGAGTTTACATTGGCAATGAAACACGGTCTGGGTCTAAGTAAAATCATGGGAACCATGCATTTGTACCCAAGCATGATGGAGGCAAATAAATCCGTCGCAGGCGTTTGGAAAAATGCTACAAAACCCGAATGGATTATGCCTTACCTTGAAAAGTTCCATGCCTGGCGTCGCTAGCCTTAGGCTTATTTCTAAATATAAACAATTTCAATCAAAATCCCTCCTTAGATAAAAACTCGCAAGAGTTTTTCTAAGGAGTTTTAAATCTAAGCAATATAGATAACTTAAAAAACGCCGTAAAAAAGTTAGGCAACGCAAATTAAACTCTTTTCAAGCCCCGAAAATACATTTTATATAAGACACACTAAAAGCTATAATCTGAACACAAAAGAAACCGAACATTAAATCCTGGGAGGAAGAATGAATTACATCTTATCAATATTTTTATTCAGTATAATTAGCATTCAGTCCCATAGCCTTGAAATTGTTTACCTAGAAGAACAAGTAGAGGCTCTATTCCTAGGAGCAACACCGATTTTAACCAACATACAAGATCCCGAAAAAGCTTTTGAACAGGCAAAGCTTCTTTGTGAACCCATCGCAAGGATTGCAAAAACAAGTATAGTTGTTACACGAGGGGATCAAAGTAAAAAGATTGGTTATCGAGTTTATGCCCCAGATTTTGCCTTGGGTGTTAATGAACATACCTGCATGGTTGTGCTCTTAAACAATTAAAAAATAGCATATCGAAATTGCCTTAAATTATTCAGGAAGGATAAAGTCAACTCCCATCTCAAAAAAGTATTCAGACTATTTCTTATTAGCAAGAAGATTCACTAGAAAGTTTTTCTCGAAGGCTTTCCGGTTAGTGTGAAGCGATCGACTCACTAAGAACACATGCTAAAAACCTCCAAACCAACAAAGAAGCTCTCAGTTACTATATTAGCAATGTAGTCCAGCGGTCGAAACCGGTGAGTACATGGAGGTACGCGTCCTTCAAGCAAAATATTTCCAGTGAATCTGGGCTTCTTTTTAACCTATATTTCTTTATTAAAAGCCTACCAGAATCTATTCAAGTTATAAATATATACCTAACTATTACCAAGTACTTACAAATCTTTAATCAGGGGACAAACGACTGTCTATTTTTTTTACTAAGAAGAATAATATACAATCTGAATTATATACGGATCAAAGTAATAGATAAACTGTTAAAATCACTCGGTATGAGATCCAATTGGTTTAAAATTATCTGTAGTTTCATGTTATTATCGTCCCTCTCTTGTTCGAGCAACAGCAGTAGCCAAAGCTCATTAACTCCAATTACCGACATTGAACAAATCAAAGGCCTGTGGAAAACGGAATTTTTAAACGCAGAATACTATTACAAAATCAATGAAGACGGAACTTATCGTCAGCTGGTGTTAGTAAAAGAAGACAATCAATATCATGTTACAGAAGGACGGTTCCAACTGAATCCTGAAAACTCTAGTTATACGGAATTGCCTAAATACGATTCTTGCAATGGCTCAAGTGGTCTACAAAACACAAAAGGAATTGGATTAACGATGGATGGCCAACTAAGCTTTTACATTGGCCAACAAAGTTCCAAATTCGAGAAATTGGAAAGCTTTCCCGATATTGATCGCAGCGAATTAAAAGAAGTATGCTTTAAACCAGCCTTTCAAGACTTCAAAT
>JAYZXX010000153.1:0-12471 GCA_036140815.1 Bdellovibrionota bacterium
ATACAGGCTTTGCTTTTTAAAGGTGCATATCTATTATGATATTTCGCTACCATTTCAAGGGACAAAGAGCCATTTTGCTCCCATCTAGTGGTCTGTTTGGGCAACTTGAACTTGCAAAACAAGAACAATTGGAACACTCACTTTTATTATATAATAGTCTTATAGTTACGAAGGAGAGGCTTATGCAAAAGGTATTACATAAATCAGACACTCGGGGTTCCGCCAATCATGGGTGGTTGCAAAGTAAACATACTTTTAGTTTTGCCAATTACTTTAATCCGAGTCGTATGGGATTTGGTGTTTTAAGAGTGATCAATGATGATATTGTTTCTCCAGCAAAAGGATTCGGTACTCATCCTCATCGTGATATGGAAATTATCTCTGTTCCCTTAAAAGGATCGCTTTATCATAAAGATACGATTGGAAATGAATTTGTAATTCGAAAGGGAGAGATTCAAGTGATGTCTGCAGGAAGTGGAATTTCTCATAGTGAATTTAATCACTCAAAATCTGAAGAGGTCAATTTTTTACAGATTTGGGTAGAGCCGAAGCTAAAGGGCATCGATCCCAGTTATTCTCAAAAAGACTTTCCTGAAGAAGATCGAAAAAACCAATTTCAATTGATTGTATCTCCTCAAGGTGAGGGAGCTGTAAAAATTCATCAAGATGCCTATTTCAGCTTAGCGAATTTTGAAGATTCCTTTAGCGCAGTTTATAAAAAGAACTTGAAGTCCAATGGTGTTTACATTTTTGTTATCAGTGGACAGTTAGAAGTTGATGGACAAAATATTGATACAAGGGATGGCTTCGGCATCAGGGAGCAAGACGACATAGAGATTAAGGCTTTAAATTCTAGTGAGTTTTTAGTCATGGAAGTTCCATTGAGCAATGATTAAAATTATCTTCTGCCCACAAAGTCTTTCATACTTGAGTTGATTCCAAAAAAACTCAAGATCGAGTCTGAAATTTTTGTGGGCAAAATTTTTACTAAAAATACGCTATAAATAAACCAAGGCATAATTAGTCGTGAGTGATTCTTTTCAATGGAATTCATAATTTTATTAACAACTTTTTCAGGTTTTAAAATAGGTAGTAGAAAAGAAAACCTAGTTTTTACTCCATCAAACATTCCAGTGTTGATGTAAAACGGGCAAACTACTAGGCTTCTGACTTTTGATTTTGATGCTTGTAACTCTAGACGAAGACTTTCGTCAAAGCTATAGAAGGCGGCTTTGGATGCGGCATAGTCAGAAAGTTTCGGAACACCAGTAAATGCAGAGGCTGAAGATAGATTTATGATTTTTCCAGTCTCAGATCTTTCTAGTAGGGGAAGTAAGTCTCGTACTAAAATCATTGGTGAGATGGTGTTTACTCGAAAACTCAATTCTATTTCCTCATTGGTCAAGTGTCTGAGTTCTTTACCTATTACGATTCCTGCGTTATTAAAGAAAAGATCTATATGACTTAATCGATTGTTCAGGTTTACACAAAGTTCGCTTACTTGTTCTATTTTTCCTAGGTCACAGCTATGAATTTCTACTTGGGAAAACTCATCGTTAATATGATTCAGGGCTTCGCGATTTCTATCAATCACAATTACCCTGTAGTTTTGGCGAATGAGTCTTTTAACGATTAATAAGCCAATCCCACTTGCTCCTCCGGTGATAACTGCAATCTTTTCTGAAATCATGTTTCCCTCACAAAATAGATTTGATTTAAAGTATCAGTTGTATCTACCTAGGTCAAAGTGAACTAGCTGAAAATTGGTCTAAAATTTCTTTGCGTAAAGCTTTAGGGCGCTTAGAAAATCTTTTTAAGAAAACTGATTATGCTCCCAAAGTTGGCGGTCTAAGTTCACTGGTTTTTACTTAAGTTAGATTCAAAAATAGTTTTTAAAGTACTTCTATATATCTCTAAGGTTTCTTTTTACTTTTCTAATTTGATATTTAGGAAGTAACCAGAGCTGATGGACTTTTTGTTCTTTATGTATTGGTCCACTTAATTTCGGATGATTGACTAAAAAACCTGGATTTCCCCATGAACTTTAATTTTTTCCTACTTCGATTTATCGCTATTTTGATAAACACATAAGATACTAAGATACTAAGATACTTAGAAGAGGGGGATACATTTTAAAAGTGCCTAGTTTTTGTTCTTAAGTATGGCAGATTGGATTGTGGACATTTTCCCGGTTTTCGGTTCTCAGGTGCCTCTTGGTGGATTTTGGCTTGGTCTCAAACCTGCTAACTAAAATGGTATGAAGATACAAAGTTTTATAAAAGACCAATATTCGTTAATCCCTGTAGAAGTTGAAGTTAGTTGCATAAATGGAACCCATGAATTTGATATTATGGGGCAGCCTGATTCTATGATCAAAGAAGTTAAAAGTAAGGTGTTCTCATCTTTTCGTTCTTGCGGTTTGGAGGTTCCAACTTCTAAAAAAATTTTTATTAACCTAAGGCCCAATCACATCAAAAAAAGCTCCCTTGGTTTAGATCTTCCAATTGCTTTGGGGATTTTGTGGGAGACAGGCCAATTGCCTCTTCCCAAACAAGATCGTCCTTTTGTTTACGGTGAGTTGGGCCTTGATGCTAAGGTTTACCAGCCCTTAGACATAGACTTTATTGAGGCTAGGCTATTGCAAGATGACTACCTATACACGGGGAAATCGAATGCTCCTCTTGATTTTCGTCGTTTTGAATTTGAGAGTTTATACCAATTTGCAGAAGGCTCTTGCGTAGAGGCAGATGTATTAAAATTTGATCAATCTTATCCGGAAGTGGATGAAATTTATATTAGCAAAGAGCTTGCAGATTTGTCAGCAGTCATTGCTTTGGGAGAACATTCTGCAATATTTGCCGGGCCAAAGGGAAGTGGCAAATCAACGATAGTAGAAAATCTCGCAAAATCACTTAAGCCATTACGAACCGAAAAGTTTTCAGAGTTAAAGCAAATTGGAAAATATTTTGGTGAAGAACGACATCATCGTCCTATCGTATCTCCTCATCATAGCTCCACGGAAATTTCAATGATTGGAGGGGGAGCCAAAGCTACGCCAGGAGAATTTACTAGAGCACATGGTGGAGTACTAATAATGGATGAATTTTTAGAGTTTCCCCCTCGAGTTCAGGAAGCATTAAGGGAACCAATGGAATCAGGAAAGGTTCATTTAGCAAGGGCAGGGGAAAGACGAACTCATCCTGCAGATTTTCTGCTTTTAGCCACGAGCAATCTTTGTCCTTGTGGCGACTTTTATCCCTCGAAGAAAAATAGGTGCATTTGTCGAATTACTGCTCGTCAAAGATATATCGAAAAGCTTTCGGGTCCTGTATTAGATCGATTTCAAATTTTTCACTATGCAGCCAATGTAAAAGACAAGGATGAAGTGTATTTACCGGATCATATAAATAAGATTAGACAAAGGCAGGCTGATTTTTTAAAGCATCCAGTCAGTAGCAAATGTAGTTTACAGGATATTGAAAAACATATGGATGATAAGACGGATTTTAATAAAAACCAGTATTTTACAAATCTATCAAGACGCCGCAAAAAAGCCTGTTTTCAACTATCCCTTTCTTTTGCTAGATGGCGTGGTGAAAACAAAATATGTCAGAAGGATTTTGACAGAGCCCTTGTATATACGGTTAAAAACTTCGAAGAATTTAGATATGCCATAAGCAAGTCAATGTAAGCTTAAGGTTTTTTGATAAATTCTAGGTGATAACAATCTTCTCCACGAGCCAAGTACTTTTTTTCAAAATGGGTTAGCGGACGATAATCCTCACTGAGGCTACTTCTATTGATTGTCTTTTTTGATTTTAAATCAAGGGGAAAAGCCTGGTGGTTTTCTAAGAACTCTTCTTGGTAGAAATCCATATTTGTAGCAAGTAGTAGACTTGCCCCTGTTTTCATCTTCTGCACTAAAGTTGAAAAGAAAGGCATATGTATCCAACGCGCAGCTTTGTTTTTAGGATTTGGATTAGGGTAGAGTAAAAACACTTTTTCAAGAACGTCATTAGGGCAATTGTGAGCTACCCAGTTGATGGCATCATCCTGGTGAACGATGAGGTTCTTTAGTTGATGCGAATCACTTCGGCCTTTCATTTTCATGGCCTTGTTTGTGGTTCTTTCAATGGCAATATGGGTAAAGTCTGGATTTTCTTTTGCAAATCGAATGGCATGTAGTCCAACACCAGCCCCAATTTCTAAGCTGTATTTTTTCTCAGGAAAAAAGACGTGGGTATTTTGAGGTTTTGGTAGTTTTTCTAAATTTAGTTCCCTTAATTTCATAGACCAAAGTAATACCACATGCTTCCCCTTTGGCTAGTCAATCTTGTAAGGAAATCAAAATTTAGAAAATTTGCACATAAATCTTTGTTGAATACGAGTGCTTTCCTTGGGAAATCCTTAGGTTTTCCGATAAGTTAATTGTATTTAACGAAGGGAAGCGTCTTTGAGTTTAACAGAAAATATCACCGATTCAGTTCATCAAGATTTAATACAAAAGGTGTGGCTTGAGGCACAGAAGTGCATCATTGATAAGCCCGAAGAAATCCGTATGTGTATGATCGCACTTTTAAGTGGTGGCCATATGTTATTAGAGGGTAGTCCTGGCATGGGTAAAACCAGTCTTGTTAGAACTTTGTCGAAACTTTTTGGCTTGGATTCTAGTCGGATTCAATTTACTAACGATATGCTTCCCGCAGATATTCTCGGGACCAGTATTTTTGATAAAAATACCAACTCCTTCGAATTTCATAAAGGCCCTATTTTTTCTAATTTTGTGCTAGCCGATGAAATCAATCGTGCTACTCCTAAGACTCAAAGTGCTTGTCTGCAGGCTATGGAAGAATCCAATATTGATATCGATGGAAAACACTATAAGCTTCCTGATCCTTTTTATGTGTTTGCTACCCAAAATCCGGTTGAAAATATCGGAACCTTTCCTTTGCCAGAATCTCAGCTGGATCGATTTTTGATGAGAATTTTTATGAAAGTCCCTAGTCGAGCTGGAGAAAAGCAAATACTATTAGGTGAAAACCCGGCCAACAAAATAGATTCCATAAAACCAATTTTGAAGCCTGAAATGTTAAGTGAAATCTACAAAGAAGTGCAAAAGATCCATCTATCCGAAGTCGTGGTAGACTATATTTTGGATATCGTTGAAAAATCTAGAACATTGAGTACTGGATTGTCACCGCGAGCTTCTCAAGATCTAGTAATGGCCGCAAGGGCAAATGCTTACATCGACAAGCGTGACTTTGTTATCCCTGAAGACGTACAGAGGGTTGCACCGCATGTGATGAATCATCGTTTAGGGCTAAACCATTTATCTGGTAATGATCCCATGTCTATTTGCAGTGAAATCATTGAGAGTATAGAGATCGCATGAATCGGCCAAAGAGAGAAAGGCTTTTCATAGTACCGAACTGGTATGGAATGATGTATGCTTTTGGCATTGTCATAAGTCTTTTAGCCGCGGCCACTTACACAAACAATTTAATTTATTCCTTATCCTTCTTTTTGGTTGGACTGTTTTTAGTGGGCATGATTCAAACCAATACCAATATCAAAAAAACAGAAGTTGAAAAGCTAAGGTTTGAAATCGCCGAAGAAGGGGGAGTGATTCAGGGAAAGCTTTGGCTGAAAAATGAATCGGGAGAAAATCACTATAATTTGAATTTCCGTTTTCCTGAAGTCTCAAAGAATTTAGGTTTTGAAGTGGATAAGCTTCCAGCAAAAGGGATTGCAATTTGCAATTTTAGCTTTCCAGTAAGCGAGGCTGGGATTCATAAGATCACAAAGCTGCAAGTTAGGACGGTTTATCCTTTTGGAATGTTTTATAGTTGGAAGCCTTTTCAGGTGGACTTTAAATATGCGGTTCATCCGAAGGCAGAAGGGGAGCTAAGCTTACCGAAAAATGTTTTACTTGGAGAGTCCTATCACCATCAATGGGGATCAGGGGGAGAGGATTTTAGTGAACATCGTTACTATCAAGAGGGAGAACCTTATCATCATGTAGATTGGAAGGCCTTTGCAAGACGTGACCGATTGCTGACAAAAAAATTCGAAGACGGTGATCGTCAAAATGTTTTGATTGATATGTTTAAAATAGGCCTTCCCGATAAAGAGGCCTTACGCCAGATTGTTCAGTGGGTGGATGAGTGTTCAGAGAATAAGATTAGCTACGCTTTAAAGTTTAAAAGTGGAGAATATTTGGAAATGGGCTACGGCCCTTATCAAAAAGAACGAGCCTTGTACTTAATTGCTAAGGAGTGGAATCGTGAAGCAAGCTAAGCCGGGGCGTAGATTTAACATATATTTAATTGCTTTGGTGGTTTTTAATTTTTTGCCACATTTGTCTGAGCAGAGTCCGCTGGTTTTTATTTTGGCTTTGATTTGTCTAGCTTGGAGACTGTTGTACGAATATCAAAAAGTTAGACTTCCTGGAAAAATCTTAAAGACGATTTTGGTGCTTTTAAGTTTAGGAATGATCTATCAACTGAATGGCTCTTTGGATGGTACCGTAGCAGTGAGTGGGGTTTTGTTGTGTGGTGCTGCTTTAAAAATGTTAGATAATGTGAACTACCGAGACGCGATGGTCTTACTTTTTGTGAATTTTATGGTCTTAATGTCTAGCTTTTTGATTGATCAGAGTTTACTTCTAACCCTATTCGGTGCAATTGACCTAATACTTATTTCATCTCTTTTGTTTCAATTGCATAAGGCAAAGGATTTAGCTTTTAATTTTTGGTCCATGATAAAACTGGGTGCAAAACTTTGCGCAATGACGATGCCCCTTTTGATTTTAATGTTTGTTGTTTTTCCTCGATTCACGGTGGGAGTATTTAACAACAAACCAAAAAACGATGTGGGCTCTGGTTTTAATGACAGCATTGAGCCGGGTGGAGTGGATCGTTTGGTTTTAGATAACAGCACTGCTTTTCGAGTGTATTTCAAAGGCAAATCTCCAAGAAGTTCAGATATGTATTGGCGAGGAATTAGTTTTGATACAACCGCTGGACTTAAGTGGTCAGGAAAGCCTAAATACGAGCGATATAGTCGTCAATTTAGGATGCAATCGAGGAAAGAGGATTACTCTTTTGAGGTGGTTTTAGAACCAAACTATGGAAGATGGTTATTTTTATTAGACCCTAGTCGATCCTTTTCCTTACCACACTGGCGCTATTATAGGAACATTGAGGAAGGAGACGATGGTAGTTTGAGGCTAAAAAACGCCGTCGCGCAAAATGTCTTGTATCGAGGAAGTACCTATGGATCACCACAAAAAATTGACATAGATAGAGAGCGATTTTTACAATTGCCAGATAATGTTTCTGAAAAAGTTAAGGGCCTGGCGAATCAATTTTCTAAGGGAAAATCAGATATTGATATATTCACTAAGGCAGCAAAAGAGTATTTTACTGATAACTTTGCTTATAGTTTAAATCTTCCCCAAAAGTCTTCCAATAATCTTGAAAAGTTTTTGTTTGAAGAAAAAGTTGGTTTTTGCGAGCACTTCGCGGCTAGCTTTGCTTTTTTAGCCAGGTTAGCTGGTATTCCAAGTCGTGTGGTTGCTGGCTTTCAGGGAGGACGAAAACATCCTTATGCTGACTATGTAATTGTTAGTAATCGCGATGCTCATGCTTGGGTAGAACTTTACGATACCGAGGCCAGTGTTTGGCGAAGAATTGATCCTACTTCTTTTGTTGCTCCTCTAAGGATAGAGTTGGGTGGGCAGTTGTTCCATTCTGTAAATGAATCTATGGTAAAAGATGTAAGAGATGCACAGAGTTTTATTGCGCTTGCAAATGCCACAGGTTGGCGAAAAAGTTTGGAAGAAATTCAACTGGCTTTGGACGTGGTTCAAGAACGTTGGAACTATTTTTTATTAAACTATGACTATGACCAACAAAAAGAACTTTTAAAGAGTTTGGGTTTAAATATCCAAAAACGTTCACAGCTGGGGTGGTTAGCCTTGGGGCTATTCTTAATATTTTTGTTTTGGTTGAGATTTCGACAAATGAAGAAACTAAACCATGGGATAAGCGTGATTCATAGACTCGTGCAAAAACAAAGTAAAAGTTTATCGCAATTAGGATATCAAAAATCCAGCGCCCAAGGTTATATTCAATTTTATAAAGAATTAGCAAAAGACCCGGTTCTTCGTAAAGAATCAACTCAGTATTCGAAATTATTGGCAAATTACCTATATGCTGATTTCAGTTTCGGTAAAAAAGAGGAAAAAGAGTTCAAAGAGATTTTTTCTAATCTGCTGAAGGCGATTAAAAACAAAGAGAAAGCCAGTTCTTAGTTGCAAGGCTTCATTTATAGACAAAGAACCAATTTTGATTAAAATGATCTTTTACGAGGTCATTCATGAATATCTTATTTTTATGCACAGGAAATTCTTGTCGTTCGCAAATGGCAGAAGCTTTAGCGAGACATAAACTTTCAACAGATCACCGTTTCTTTTCAGCCGGCACCAAAACCCATGGAATGAACCCCAGAGCAATTCAGGTATTAGAAGAGCTAGGTTTAGATACGAGCCAACAAAGGTCTAAGACCTTGGAAGAAGTTCCAGAAAACTTGGATTTGGTAATTACCGTTTGTTCTGACGCGGATGAAAACTGCCCACATATGCCAGGAGTGGTCGTGCATCATCAGGCCTTTGACGATCCACCTAGAATTACAAAAGATTTCAAGGATGAGGAAGAAATTCTTAAAGTCTATCGAAGAGTAAGAGATGAAATTTCAAGCTACATAGACAATTTGCCTAAAATAATAGAAGAGAATTTTTGAGCTATAATTGCTTGAGAAAAATGTTTAGCTTAAAGGCAATTGCAAAAAGAGATTGATCTAAGATTTAGGGAAACTTTGCCAAAATTAACTTTTCTAAATATAGTATACTCAACAAAATACATAGGAGGGGCCAATGAAATTTTTATTTTTTAGTTTATTTTTTTGTATTCAGCTTTTTGCTGTAGACCGTTTGGTTGTTACTGGCTCAAGCACAATTGCTCCCGTATTGTCTGATATTGCTAAAAGCTTTGAAAAGAAAAATAGCAACTATCGAATTGATGTTCAAACGGGCGGTTCCTCCCGTGGAGTAAATGATGCAAGAAGGGAATTGAGCGATATTGGTATGGTTTCTCGTAAATTAAAGCCTTCGGAAAAAGATCTGCAACATTTTACCATTGCTAAAGATGGAATTTCTTTGATCACTCATAAAAGCAATCCCGTTGCCACATTAACTGAAGATCAGGTCAAAAAAATATACAGAGCTGAAATTAAAAATTGGAAAGAGCTCGGTGGAAATGACGCTAGTATTGTTGTGGTGAATAAAGCCGAAGGGCGTTCTACCTTGGAGTTATTTTTGAAATACTTTAAGTTGAAGAACTCACAAATTAAAGCCTCTGTGGTGATTGGTGACAACGAACAGGGCATTAAAGCGGTGGCACAAAACCCTAATGCCATTGCTTACGTGAGTATTGGTACAGCCGAATACAATCAATCCGTGGGAACTCCTATTCGTTTATTGGATTTCAAAGGTGTAAAAGCAAGTGTCGAAAATGTTGAGAACGGATCTTACCCTATTTCAAGAGAGTTAAATTTGGTGACCAAAGAAGTTCCCGATGCAAAAAAGAAAGCCTTCATTGACTATGCATTGTCGAAAGATGCTATTTCTATAATACGAGAGCATTATTTTGTTCCAGTTCTCAAGAAATGATCAAGACCGAGCCTTTGCTTGGGTCCATTTTTTAAATGCATTTTTTAGTTCTCTTTGCGTGGCATTGATTTTTGTATTTTTACTAAAAGAAAGTATCAGTTTTTTAAAGATCGTAAATGTTCAGCAGTTGTTTTCCCAGAGTTGGTATCCTCTAGAGAACCAGTTCAATATGTTGCCCATGTTTGTGGGCAGCTTACTTTTAGGATTGTTGGCTCTTTTCCTAGCAATTCCGCTTGCTTTTTTTGCTGCTATCTTTCACGTTTTTTATTGCCCTTCTTTTTTTAAACAAGTATTTCGTGCCATCGTCGAGCTCTATACTGGTATTCCTTCGGTTATATTTGGGTTTTGGGGCTTAATGAATTTGGTCCCTTTCATTGCTAAATTTAAAGCGCCAGGTTTTAGCTTGCTGGCTGGAGTGTTAATATTGGCTCTGATGATTTTTCCCATTATTTGTTTGAGCCTAATCGAATCCTTAGAAATTAAAAAAAAATCCTGGCAGAAAGTAGCCAGTTCTTTGGCCATTCGAAAAGAAACTTATCTTTGGAAGGTTTTGTTGCCAAACCTAAAATCTGATTTTGCCAGCTCATCCTTGTTGGCATTAGGCAGAGCAATTGGTGAAACCATGGCAGTATTGATGGTCTGTGGAAACATCGTACAAGTACCTAAATCTTTTTTCGAGCCATTGAGGGCCTTAACTTCTAATATAGCTTTAGAAATGGCCTATGCGGATGGCTTACACAGATCATCCTTGTTTTTTTCTGGGATGATTCTTTTTCTTTTGGTCGGGATTTTATTCTTTTTAAGTCATAAGGTAGTGGACTATGCTGATAAGACTTAATCTTACCAAGGTTTTTGCCTTCGTATTTGCGGCATTAGTATTACTTTCAATGCTTAGCATCCTAGGGGATATTGTTCTTTCTGCATGGCAGAACTTTGAGTTCTCATTTTTGATAGAAGAAGTCGAAAGTGCAGGGCGAAAAGGTGGGGTTTTTCCCGTGATTGTATCAACATTATTGATACTCTCTGTTTGTATGTTTGCAGTTTTACCTTTGGGTATTTTTACTAGTATTCATTTGTGCTGTTATCAAGAAAAGGCTTCCAGTTCCCGTTTTTTTGTAAGAAAGTTTATTGAGATTTTATCAGGTGTTCCATCCATAGTATTTGGTCTTTTTGGAAATAGTTTTTTTAGTGTGATTCTTGGTTTGGGATTTTCTATTGTATCCGGTGGTTTAACTTTGGCTTTAATGGCCTTGCCTCTTTTTATTTATAGTTTTGAACGGGGTTTAAGTAGTGTTCCAAGGCAAGACTATTTGGTGGGAAAATCTTTGGGATTTAGCGATTGGCGAATTTTCAAAAGCATTCTTTTGCCTCAGGCTCTACCAAGTTTAGTCGTGGCAATTGTATTAAGTATTGGCAGGGCCTTGGCGGAAACTGCTGCCTTGATTTTTACCTCAGGCTATGTAGATAGAATGCCTGAAAGTATTTTAGATTCGGGAAGAGCTCTATCTGTACATATTTATGATCTTGCTATGAATGTGCCAGGTGGAGACCGTAATGCCTACAACTCTGCTTTCGTTTTATTGTTTTTGATCGTTATGATTAATGCTTTTTTTCACATTTTACACAAAGTCTATATGCGTTTTTTGATACTAGAAAGGTGATTTATGAATTTGATATTTGAGGTGAAACAATTAGATCTTTTTTACCAGAAAAAATGTGTGTTCTGTAAATTGGATTTTCAATTATTAAAAAATAAAATTACTGGCATTATAGGGCCTAGTGGTTGTGGTAAGAGTAGTTTTTTATCTGTTTTGAATCGACTATCAGATTTAAATTCTGATATCACAAGGAAAGGAAGTGTATTCTACAATGGAGAGGATATATTTTCCGAAAAATATGATATAAGAAAACTGAGGAAAAATGTTTCTCTGATTTTTCAAGAGCCAAGCCCCTTACCGGTGAGTATTTTTGATAATATCGCTATCGGTTTGAAAGAGCATTCTTTCGATAATATAGAAAAGAGAGTAGAACATGCTTTGGCAGATGTTGGTCTCTTGGATGAGCTTGATGGAGATATTCACCGCTCAGCCTTAAAGCTTAGTGGTGGGCAAAAACAAAGGCTTTGTATTGCCAGGAGCATTGCTCTAGAGCCAGAGGTGCTTTTGTTAGATGAGCCTTGTTCTAGTTTAGATCCAATATCTACGGAAGTAATAGAGAGTCTTTTGTTGAAACTTAAAAGTCGTTTTACAATTTTGATCGTTACTCATAATTTAGCACAAGCGAAAAGGCTTTGTGATCGAGTGGCAATGTTTTGGTACAATTCCGATTGGCAGGCTGGGGAAAAGTTGATTGAAGGGGAAGCTAGTGAGGTTTTTTCTCAGACTGAGAATGAGCTTGTAAATGACTTTTTGGCAGGAATTCGGGGTTAGGGTATTCGCCTTGCGGCTGGCCGTTATCTCTTTTTGGCAGAACGTACTTAAAATGATCCGTCTCCATAGCTCCCAATATTATTCTCCATGCTTAAACAGTCTTTTTCGCCTTGCGGCTGGCTGTTTTTTCTTTTTGTAGAACGTGCTTAAAATGGTCCGTCTCCATAGTTCCCAATATTATTCTTCATGCTCAAACATATATGGACCCGCCACTCTGCGCAATAGATAAATAGAAAGAAATGCGTACATATATTTGACTTCACTGGATTAAGCCCAGGAGCCTAGATGAGTTTCGCCGTTTCAGCTCCTTAA
>JAYZXX010000154.1:0-2917 GCA_036140815.1 Bdellovibrionota bacterium
ATCTTTTTAATAATACTGATTATTCAATGGCCCCGGTAAATATGCAGATGATGATGCATATGGCAGGTATTATGTATGCGCCAAGTGACGATTGGACTTTTGTGATGATGGTGCCTTACACTAGTAATGAAATGAGCATGCAATCTAAGGGGAGTATGTCATCTATGGGCATGTCTATGAATTCTATGGCCATGAATGATGCGATGAGCGCTTCTAGTAATATGACAAGAGAGTCTAATGGTTTAGGAGATATAACTTTATCTGGTTTAAGGAAGTTATTTGAAACCGAGGATGAAAGGCTATTAGTTAGTCTTGGCTTGGTATTGCCAACTGGTTCTGAAACAGAATCTTACAATGGAAGTCGTCTTGCCTACCCAATGCAATTAGGTACAGGCTCCTTTCGATTTAAACCAGGAATTACTTACTCAGCTTACCAAGAAGAGTTTTCCTATGGTGCACAGGCCATTGTTGATCATGCTCTTAATACCAACGACCAAAACTACAAAGTTGGTGACAAATTTTTGGTAAACCTTTGGGGTAGCTATACTTTAACAGAAGAGATCAGTGCATCCCTGAGATATGAATATAAAAAGAAGAACAGAATTTCTGGGCGAGACGAGCAAATTAATTCAATGATGATGCCAGCCGGAAATCCAGCTAATTCGGGAAATGAAAAGCACAGTATTTTTACAGGAATGAACTATAAGCCGACAAAGTTTTTTAAAGGACATCGAGTGGCTTTTGAAATTGGAATTCCTATCAAACAAAAAAGCGACGGTCCTCAAATGAAAGACAATTATATTTTTATTTTAGGATGGCAAAAGGCTTGGAAACAACATTAAAAAAAAAGGGAGCCTTTAGCTCCCTTTTTTATTACTTTTCTTTTTAGATCGATATTGAAAATTACTTTTCTTTTTAGGTCCTGATTTTTTACCTGAATTGCGATCGGAAAACTTTTTAGCACCTTCTAGAGTGAGTTCCCAGGCATTTTGATTTTCAGCCGTAATAAAGTTTAGAACCTGCCCGGCTGCCCCAGCGCGAGCTGTTCTGCCTATGCGGTGGGTGTAATCTTCAGCTAGTTGTGGTGGTTCATAATTAAAAACATATTCAATGGAAGGAATATCTAGGCCTCTAGCGGCCACGTCAGTAGCAACTAATATTCTGATTTCACCATTTTTTAAAGATTTCACAGCAGAGCTTCTTTGCGCTTGAGTACGATCACCGTGAATTCGATTTACCGGGTAGGCATAGGCGCTTAGCTCATCATACAGAAATTCTACTTCTTGCTTTGTTTTTGCAAACAAAATCACAGATCCCTCGCGAGAGTTTAATTCATCTAAAAGATTATCAAATTTCATCTCTTTTGTCGTATTTAGACTTAAGGTTTCTAATTTAAGAGGGGCCGATTTTGAATGATTCAGTAAAATACTTTGGGCTTTTCTCGTATATGCTTTCGCAATAGCAGTGGTATCTGCATTGATTGTTGCGGAAAATAGTAAACTTTGTCTTTTGGGAGGGAGATTGTTTACGATTTGATTTAACTGGGGAAGAAAACCCATATCAAGTAAACGATCAGCCTCATCAATGATTAAAAACCCAGTGTTGTTTAACTTTACCAAGTTTCTTTCCATTAAATCCACTAAGCGACCAGGACTGGCAATGATAATTCTAGGATTGTAGCTAAGTGCTTTTTCTTGTTTTTTAACGGGTTCGCCGCCAATCAAAAGAGCGGTCTTGAAATCAGAAATATCCTGGCAAACTTGTTTGATGAAATCATTGATTTGAATTCCGATTTCTCGTGTAGGAACTAAAACCAAAGCTTTTCTCGTTTCTGAGTGCAATAGATTTTCAATGATTGGTAGGCAAAAGGCAGCGGTTTTTCCTGTACCGGTTTGTGCACTTACCACCAAGTCAATGCCGTTCAGTATCGCCGGTATAGCAAGCTTTTGAACTTCAGTGGGTTCACGGTAACCGAGATTTTCGATTGCATCCTCAAGGCTTGGGGACAGTTTAAAGCTTTTAAAGTTTTTAGATAAATTTGCCATTTTATTTCCTTGATGGTTTTGTTTGCAAATAAATACCATGTCTAGTTTATTTCACCTAGGGAAAAGCCTGTTTCTGTGGAATTTATAAATCAACAATACTGTGAGATGTGTTTTATTGAAATAGGATCTGTTTCTTCTTAGTATCAAAATAGTGGGCTTCATCCTCAAAATTGATATAGCTAGTACCTAGATACTTTCAATGATTCTCAACAGATCAAAATACATACCGTAAGCCCTTAGTTTACTTCTCTGTGGGTTCTATTCATTTTTTTGTATTAGGTGATGTCAAAAAACTAGTCGATAGAGGAAGTCTTACAATGAAGATGACTAGTTAAATATTTAGTATTTCCCTTAAAAGATATTCCACCCAAATCATGATAAATAGGGAGAAAATATATCTATTAAGGATGGCTTGGAATGTTCAATATCACAAAGGTACTCACGCTTGGCATGGTTTTATTCTCGTTAATCTCATGTTCCGAGAAAGAGGATTCACAAACTTATCTTAGCCCAGAATTTGAGAGTCCAGTTCCTACAATTGAAACATTAATGGAAGATAGTTTTAGCGAGCAAGAGGCTAGGGCGTTAAGACTCGAATATAATGTAGAAGAAAAGTCCGATTTAAATTCGTTACATAATATTTTTTCTTAATCTCTTAATGTCGAATTAGAATTTTTGAAAGCTTCGGATGCTCAGGATTTCGCAAAGGTAAAATTGAAAAATTATGACCGCAATGAAGCGTGTAAGTTTTTGATAGATCTTGAAAGTAAAGGAGAAGTAGTTGGAGAAGAAGCTAGCAGCTCTTCCTTATTTGGTCAAAAATGTGAGTCATTGAAACTACAAAGTATACCTATTCCAGTCGATTACGCTAA
>JAYZXX010000155.1:0-13961 GCA_036140815.1 Bdellovibrionota bacterium
GAGACTTTTGATGAGTATTTTTAGCGGATCGATCGCTTCACGCTAACCGGAGGTCCTTCGAGAAAAACTTTCCATTGAATCCTCTTGCTAACAATAAGAGTCTTCTGGACACTTTTTTGAGAAAGAACCCAATTACAAGGTTCTAACTATGCTGGCAGGATACGAACTTTTAGATAATAAAACTTAGCTTGATTAAATCTAAAATCCCAATTTTAAAGTAATAGCCCATGGCAAAGTCTGTTTCCCTTGCCTTGAGAGAGCGAAAAAACTAAGCAGTGATTTCAAAACGACTCGCTTTTTTCAGGCGGTCTAATATTCCAGTCCATTTTTCATCTAGTTTTAAGTTTTCTGATAAATAGATCATTAGAGCAGAGGCTTCAGTATGGGTGCGTAGAGTTTGATATAAACTTCTCGCTGCGAGAAAAGGGTCATTAGAAAGTTCAAGAATTTCTACATCCTCAATGCCAAGTTCACGCAAGCGAATTTCTGTCAATTGGGAGTCTATTCCCCAGTTTAAGACTAAGGGTTTTTCAGGCATATAGTGATCTTGCATTTGCCCAGGAGCTTCAATTTTATCGACTTTATTTTCTAGAACTTCAAAACCCAAATTGCTAAAGTCACTTTTACTTATGATACCCGGACGAAGAATTTCTAATTGTTTATCATTAAAAACTCGAACAATCGTTGATTCAATCCCTACCTCACAAACACCGCCATCAATACAAAAAACATCTTGATCTGAAAAAACATCGGTCACATGCTTTGCCATGCTTGGACTGGTTTTCTTAAAAAGGTTTGCGCTCGGAGCGACTAGGGGAGTGTTCAATTTCTTTATAAATTCTAAAGTTAAGGGATTATTCGGGCAACGAATTCCCACGGTACTTAAGCCAGAGCTGATCAAGTCATCCACCAAGTCAGATTTTTCTAGAACCATTGTCAGGGGACCTGGCCAAAATTTCTCGGCCAATTTCTGTGCTCCATGATTCCATGATGTTGTTAGAGTTTTGGCTTGCTCAATATCACTGACATGAACAATTAAAGGGTCAAATAGAGGACGAGACTTTAACTCAAAGATTCTTTTTACGAGACTGAGATCATTGTAAGGAGCGCTTAAGCCATAGACCGTTTCGGTCGGGATGGCGACAAGTTTTCCTTCTGTAAAAGCTGAAATGGCATGGTCAATTTGAGTAAAATCCATGCCCCAGTTTTTAGCATAAAATTAGCTTTCAGGTAAAGGATTTGTACTTTCTTCTTCGATCAAATCCTTGTCTTGGTAGCCCTCGAAAAAACGGTTGAAGAATTTACTCACTTCAGGGCTCTCTGAGGAAATAACAAAGATTGAAGTGAGAATGATGGATATCGGGATCATAGCAAACAAAGTGTCTTGTAACCATAAACCACCCTCTACTCCTCTTTGTAGTGGAATGGTGGCCAGAACAGCACAAGCCAAACCTCGCGGTCCCATAGCCACTGTGACCATAGCGTCTTTTTTTGAATAGTCTGTTTTTTTAAAAAGTAACTTCACACAAAAATATCTAGTTACAAAGATGCAAACAGAAATGAGGAGGGCAAACAAGACCGTCTGAACACTACTGAACTTAATCAAGATTCCCAGGTAGATAAAAAACACAGTTTTCAATAAGAAGCTAATCTCAGCCAATAAACTTAATTCGCGAAAACGAACGGTATTCACCTTAACGTGCTTGTTCATCCAATCAGGGAGTAAACTTAAATTTGCTAAGCAAAAGCCAAGAGCTAAAACTGCCATGGCACCGTTGTAGCCACTTAATTCTATCAAACCATAACTCATTAAAGCGAAAGCCTCAGAGGCAAATACCATACTGGTTAGATCAGAAAACCTAGTTCTAAGAAAAGCCCAAATCAGTCCAAAGCCTAAACCTAAAAATACGCTGGCCACTGTTTTAGGGCCAATTCCAACCAATAAGTTTTGAATACTAAATTGGTTCGATACTATCCCATCCGTAATTACTAAAAAACAAACAATGGCTAAAACATCAGTGAAAGCACTTTCTAAGGATAAAATGGTTTTCCCACGATCACTACAACTTAAAAACTGTACCATGGGGATAACAACGGCACTGGAGGTGCTTCCCATTCCTAAACCTAGTAATAGAGCAATATACCACTCTTGTTTGGCTATAACGAAAGCACAGAAAAAGGCAATGGCTGCAATGCTAATAAAACCAAGAATACTAATGGCTGCTGCCGGCAAACTACTTGTGGTTAAGTCGTTGGTATCTAGCTTTAATCCGCCCTCATATAAAATCACTACCAAGGCCAAAGTAGAAAGGAGTCCACCCACTTTCCCAAAATCTTCAGGAGAAACATAGCCCAGAACCGGCCCTGCTACATAACCAATAATAACTAAGATTAAAAGATCAGGAACCTTTGTTTTTAAAAAGACCCACTTTAAAAAATGACCTAAGAAGAATAAGGCGCCAATGGCTACAATTGCTTTTTCCATGACAGAATCATACCAAAGTCTTTTTTGAAAAGGGATAAGAATTTTTGAATTTCGTAGTAGATTGGTTAATATAAAGGATTAGAAATCAAGTGCATGTTACTTGAGAGTATTCAGCCAAGGCTATTTTGTAACCAGAAAACAATAAATACGAAATTTTATAGCAGCCAGGGAACTTATAGGTTTGAGATGGAATTGAAAGATGATCAGAGACAGATTATTCCTAATTAGCCAGAACCAATTAAAGAATGCCTGATGTCAGAAAAAAGGCTCTAAAGTATTTTATAGAGCCAGATATCTTCGAAAGTTATTGAATATAGTTTTATATAGAGCAATTACTCTAGATAAGTATATCCTGATAAGCCCTCTTCGTATTTGCGGACAAGTAATCGAGCCTCTTTTCCGGTAATTTTATTTTCCGTAATATTTGCTTCAATGGCATTTCGGATACTCGCCAATAAATCATTTCGATGGTAGTGAATGTAGCTTAAAACTTCTGCTACAGTATCTCCCTCTGAAACATGAGAAACCTTGTATCCATTTTCATGCAAGCAAACATCTACAGAGTCGGTGTCACCAAACAGGTTATGTAAATCACCCAAAGCTTCTTGGTATGCACCAATTAAAAATACCCCCATATAGTAATTTTCGTCTTCTTTTAACTCGTGAACACTGATGCTTTTAGATATTTTACCGCTTTCGACAAAGCTATCAATTTTTCCATCCGAATCACAAGTTAGGTCCACTAAAATCGCTTTGCGACTAGGTTCTTCAGCTAAACGATGAATAGGCATCACAGGAAAGTGATGGTTTACGGCCCAAGAGTCTGGAATGCTTTGAAAGATCGAGAAATTTGTAAAATAAGTATCACTCAATAAATCCGTCAGGTGATTAATGATCTCTTCAAACTCACTTGGATCAACATAAGCCAGTTCTAAAATTCTAGTTAAATTTGTCCAAACTAAGTCCTCAGCCTTAGCTCTTTCAGTTAAGCTTAAGTAGCCCAGACTATAAAGTTTTAAAGCATCTTCTTTTAGCTCCATCACATCATTGTAAGCTTCGTTTAGGCTATCTACGTTTAGTGAAGAGTAAATGGCAGCCAAATTATGAATGATAGGTGAGTCTTTTCTTTCTGGGACTACATTGTGTTCTTTTTTTGCAACTTCATTCACTCCCAAAACATTCATGAGTAGAACAGAGTGGTGGGCAACTAAGGCACGACCAGCTTCCGTCACAATATTGGGGTGTGGAACTTCATGGCGATCACAAACTTGAGCGATGGCATAAACCACATCATTGGCATATTCTTGCTCTGAGTAGTTAGTTGAGGAATTGGATTTTCCAGTACCATCATAATCTACGCCTAAACCACCACCTACATCGATATACTGTAAGTTCTTTGCTCCCATTTGTTTGATCTCGGCATAATACCTTGCCCCTTCTTTCAGTGAAGATTTAATGCTTTGAATGCTAGGGATTTGTGAACCGATGTGAAAATGAACTAGCTCTAGGCTATCCATCTTGTCACGCTCTTTTAAAATATCTAAGGCTTTGCAAACTTCTGAAGGTGTTAAGCCAAATTTAGATCGAGCTCCACTTGAGTCAACCCATTTGCCAGCTCCCTTAGAGTAAAGTTTCACGCGTAAACCGATTTTAGCTTCAATATTAAGTTTTTCAGAAACATCTAAGATCATTGGAAGTTCATCCATACGATCCACTACGATAATTGTGTTACGACCAATTTTACGAGAAAGTAGGGCAGTTTCAATATACTCCTCATCCTTAAAGCCGTTACAGATGACCAAGCCATTTGGATTTTCCATCATAGCTAAAACCACTAAAAGTTCTGGCTTGCTACCGGCCTCTAATCCAAGTTTCGTACCTTTTCCGCTTTCAACAACTTCTTTCACAAGGTCTCGGTGCTGATTTACTTTGATAGGATAAACTCCCATATAATCCGCTTTGTAATCGCAATCACTCATTGCATTTTGAAAGCAATCAGAAAGTAACTTAATGCGACTATGTACGATATTTGGAAATCGAACTAGGATTGGTAAACGAATCCCTCGATCTTGTAAGTCTTCAGTTAGGTCTTTTAAGTCGATGCTTTTGCTTTTGTCGCCATTGGGAGTAACAATCACATTGCCTTTTTCATTAATATTGAAAAAGTCTAATCCCCAGTACTGGGTTCCATAGCGCTCTAAACTTTGTTCGACACTCCAAAAACTCATTGGCACTCCTAATGGATGAGGACGGTTCGATTCCATTTATAATCGAAAAATAGGTATACCAGAAAGTAAATCTTCACGAAACCAATAGAATGAAAAAATTCTGGGAGATGTCAGGATTTTGGATAGAAAACGATTCGTATTTATCTAGTTATTTCAGGCGTTTACTTTGCTCAAGACTGAGCTCAATTAGCTCTTCGCTAAAATTTGGATAGACCTCAACAATCACTGGGTCATCTAAAGTTCCGATGTTTGCGTAAACCTGCTTCAATTGCCGGGGGTTTGATTGGTTTAAATTTACGGTTTCTGAGATGTTTCTACTAACTTTACCTAGTAAAATTTTAGTGTCATGGATCTTTTTCATATGGGATCTTTGGTTAAGCATGTTTCCAACGTTTTCGGCTAAATTAATTAAAATGTGATCAGCTTGCCCTTTCTCATAAACCTTCCTGGTTACCATGAACGCTATTTCTTTAGGATTGGTTCTGGATGCGGGATCGTAGGCATCCACGAGCTTTAATTCTCCTTTGTGGTAGAATACATAGTCAGGTTTTGAGTTGGGGTTTAAAGCCCGTTCTTCTATGTATTTTTCAATTGCCTGATTTTCACTAGGTCTCATTGCGGCTATGCTGTCTTTATCTCTAGGATTGTGAACGACTTCCATATCATATTTTTCTACTAATTTATTTCCTAGTTCATTTTGTGACACAATATTTTTATTCACACTACGACTGTTGGGATTTTGTCGAGATTGAAACTCTGGATCTTCCATATTCCCCCGAACAATAGGGGACTCAATCCTGTAATCTCGATAGGTTTCTAATAGTAAAAGATTATCTGCACTACAGCTTTGTGAGCTTGATCGCATACTTGCACACTGACTCATGATTCTGCCAAAAAGCTGAGTTTCACTACGATCTTTTAATGGACGAGTACTGAGTGCAAAGGCATAGTCCTCTTCGGTACAGTTTTTACAGTTTCGCAGGGTTTGGTTTAGATTTTTAATTTTATCTTCAAAATCAGAATAACTACTTTCGATACACATTTGACTTTTTAAACAATCTCGAAAGCGATCTAGAAACGAAAAGCCATCTTCTGCCTTGATGCTCAAAGCTCCCAAGACATTGGGTTTGTAAATGCGATCAAATTCAGAAAAGACCCGAGTAAAGGCTTGAATTTTTTCAAGACTACAATCCATTTGTTGCAAGCATAGCTCCTGGAATTCAGAAAAAAATTGTTTTGTCTCTGGGTTAAACTTGGAAGAATTTTGGAATTCCTTGAGCTTTTGTGGGATTTTGTATTTCTGCAAATATGCCATTTGATCCCTTAGTAAAACTAAATTGGCTAATTCTTCGGGACCGCAGTCTGATTTACATTTTTCAATTTGTGCCCTTATTGCTTGGGCTTTTTTTGGTGTCATAAAATCCATTTTCATGAGTGCCAGTTGCGATAGCTCTTCAGGGGAGATATTTATTTGGCCGGTGATCCCTTCTTCCATCAAAATTCTTCGCTCTTTTTTGCTAAAGCCAGCTTCTTTGAGTCGACGAGCTTTTTTAGCAATTTGTTTAGAACTATAGCCTCCCAAGCCAGCTAATAAACTTGTTTTACCACTCTCATTGCTACCAATTTCATGGGCTTCAATCACTGCTCTGATTTCTTCTAGGCTTAGGCTTCTGTCGATTTTGTCTTCAGCGAGCTCTATCCTTTCCAAGTTTGATAGATTTGATTTGTTTAGAGCTTTTTTATATTTAGACTTTTCAAAAGAATCATTGATCATTTTTGCTAGTGTCTCTTTGCTGCCATTGAAGCTTAAAAGATATTTTAAACCACCCACTGATGTAATTATATGACCTAAAGAGCGACAGATATATTTTTGTTGCGCATGGGGGGAGAGACACATCAAATAATCTTTTTTTTCCTGATCTATTTTACTTAAAATCATATCGTAGATTCTTGGAGCTACTCTTGTTACTGTGCTTTCACCACCAGATGCCATGGCTGCCATACCAGATAGAAAAAAGTTTTTCGCTATTAATTTTCCATAGGCTTTTTTGATAAAGGATGTGTTTTTATCCGCTAGGATTACATCCCATTTTTTTCGATGCTCTTTTTTGATTTCTGCAAAGTTTATAGCGGTATGTAGGTATTTTTCTTTACTCCAAGAGCCAAGAGCGGTTAAAAAGCTAACTTTTCCGTCCTTATCTTTTAAGGTGTCGTAGTTTTTCTGAGCATGTTGAAATAAGGCTTCACCAAATGCATCCCCCCACTCGCCATCTATAACTCCTTTTTTAACCGAAACAGCAGATTGCCATGTGGCAGATAGAATTTCTTTCCCGGTATAGCCAAAGCCTTCTAAACAGGAAACGGTAGCTAATTGGTTGTGAAGAATGGTGTCTAGAGCTTTTTTGATTTTTTCTTCTTTTGAAATTAAATTGAGACTGGTGTCGGCTAGACTTACTCGTTTTTCTTCTGGTACATCGTTGCATTGGTCTTTTTGCTTTTTAGGAGTAAAGCTTATTATGTCTCTAATATAGGTTTGTATCGGTAATGAAAAGTTGTTGTTACTACTTATACAGCTTTTACAAAGTTTTCCTTCAACCTCTGAGCTTATTCTTCTAGTCTGTATTTTGTTTTTTAAGTATCTGAAAGGAATATTTTTTAGATCTTTAAAGGCTTCTCTTTGAACTAAATGAATCTGGTTCTGATTGTAGCTAATAAAAATATCTAGATGTTTAAGATTTCCATTTTTCTTACTTAGGTATTTTAGGTGAGTTGTAGTGCTACCATTAATTTGAAAGCTAGATTGGAAAATAAGCGTCAATTTACGTTGAGGCTGAAACATAAAGTTGCTTAGTTCAAAAAGCTTTCTTTGTTCATTGATGGTAATGAGTGAGGAGTCTTTTCTGTGTTTTATTTGAAAATGAACATAAGAATTTGTGTCCTCAAAGAGGGGGCTTGCACATAGGTTAAGATCTATGAAATAGAATATTATATAAGCTACTAGTACTCTCAACTTGCTCACCTAATCTAATCGGTCGTATCAAAATAAAACTAATGAGGCTTTGGGCTAGGAATCATTAAAAATGGAAGTTAAAACAGCCATTTATCAGAAATTTTCGCAGAAACTTGAAATATCATTCTTTGCCAGGCAAGCTAGACTTTTGGAGGATATATGTTAGAGGAATTTCAACTGTTAGATTTAAAGCACTTTCAATTTGAACAAATTAGAATTGATAGCCAGGCTCTTAAAAATAATCCTTTAGGGGACCCCAGTTCAAGACTAAACCCGATTATGGTTCCTAAAAAATTTGATGATAAAAAGTTAGGCCTTGTGGTTGTTCTTGCCGGCTTTACAGGAAATGGCCCTAAGTATTTAGGTCCTCGAACTTTTGAAGATAACTTTGCCCAAGTGATTGATAAATTAGTCGGCAAAAATAAGGCTCCAAAAGCCATTTATCTTTTTGTAGATGCTTTTAGCTTTTGGGGCGGAAGTCAGTTTATTAATTCAAAAGCAGTTGGAAATTACGAAGATTACTTAGTGAAAGAACTGATTCCTGCAGTAAAGAAAGAGTTTCCAATTAAAGAAGATCGAACTTTACTAATGGGTGGTTCTAGTGGAGGCTATGGAGCTTTACATCTAAGTTCAAAATTTCCTAAGCAGTTTCCATACTGTGCTGCCATTGCTCCAGACTCCCATTTTGAATCTTGTTACGTCGGAGACTTGCAAAAGGCTTCTAGTTTTATATTAGGAAAATCCTATAAAGAACTAAAAGAATTGCATTCTCAAGGAAAGATTTTAAGTCGTCGAGGGGATGGGCATAGTATTTTGAACGCCATTGGAATGACTGCATGTTATTCTCCAAAGTCTGCCAGCCAACTGGATTTTCCAATGGACTTTAAAACCGGAGAAATTAACAAAAGCATTTGGAAGCTATGGAAAAAACATGATCCGGTAAACTTTTTGAATACACGGAAAAACAAAGTAAAAAGTCTAAAAGGGATTTTCCTAGAAGTGGGAGTTAAAGACCAATTTTGCCTGTTTTTTGGAGCAAGAAGAATGAATCAGTTGTTAAAATCTCTAAAGGTAAAACACCACTATGCTGAATTTAATGGTAGCCATTGGGATTTGTCAGAACGTCGTCCAATGGTACTTGATTGGGTAAATTCTAAGTGGAAATAAAGAATTTGAAAAAAAAGCGGAGACCTAAACTCCGCTTTGTATTAATAACCGTTTGCAGCACCAGGCAGTCTTGAATCAAAGGCTGCCTTTAAAACTTCACCCTCTTTAGTAGCTCCATAGACTCTTCCGGCCCAACTTTCCTGCATATCATGACCTTTCTTTTTTAAGTCCTTTAGAAGTTCAGGAAAGACTTTGTTTTTTTCATAATACAATTTGTGCGGTAGAAACTGGTGGTGAAAACGGGCTGCTTGAATGGCTTCGTCAATATCGTAGCCGCTCACTAGATTTCGATACATCACTTGTAAGATAGAAGAAATTATTCTTGGACCACCAGGGGAGCCAAGTACCAATCTTGTTGAGCTGTCTTTGTTTTCTACGATCGTAGGAGTCATAGAGCTAAGTGGTCTTTTACCTGCTTCAGCTTGGTTCATACTTCCTTGGACCAAGCCAAACATATTTGGCTCACCAGGGCGAGTGGTAAAATCATCCATTTCATTGTTAAGGTTGATACCATATTTCTCGGTAAAAATTCCAGATCCAAAACTGCCATTCAAAGTTACCGTCATAGAAACTGCATTTCCATTTTTATCTAAAATGGAAAGGTGAGTTGTTTCAGTACTTTCTTGAGGCATATACTCCTTCTCATCCAGTGGATCTAATTTAAGAGTTTTATAAGAGGAGATACTTGAAACCAAACGATCCAAATATTTTTGATCTAAAACTTTTGCAAGTGGGTTCTCAAAATATTCAGGATCGGCTAGTAATGCCCTTGAGCGATAGCTTCGAGAGAGAATTTCTCCTAATAAATGAATTTCTTGGGTTGAGTAGGCTTGGTAGTTATCCAATTCCCATTTTTCCATTAGGTAAAGGGCTGTTTTAATAATAACTCCTCCGCTGGAAGGCGGTGGCATCATATGAATTTTAAAGCCTTTGTATTCCGCTTGTAAGGGATCGCGCCATTTTACTTGGTAGTTTTTTAGATCTTCCGCTGTGATCTTTCCACCAGCCTCTTTAATACTGGCAACTAAATCCTTGGCAATTCTGCCTTCATAAAATTCCTTAACGCCTTTGTGGCGGAGAAAGCTTAGTGCTTTTGCTAATTTTAGTTGTTTAAAATTTTGTCCCGGTTTGATCTTTTTTAAATCATCACCAAAAAGACTTTTTCCAGCTTTGTTAAAACGATCCCAGTTACGATTTAGCCGTTCTACATAATTACCACTTAGCTGAAATCCATTTTTTGATAAAGCAATAGCATCATCAAATAACTCCTGCCAACTAAGCTTACCGTAGGTTTTGTGAAGTTCCCAAAGACCTTTCGGGATACCCGGAACTCCCACTGCAAGACCTCCGGTGATTGAACTTTTTTCTCCAGCTTCTTTAAAGCTATTTTCATTGATTGCCTTAGGCCCAACTTCTCTAAAATCAAGAGCCTTTATCTTTCCATCCATCTTGACTAGGGCAAATCCACCGCCACCCAGTGATGAAAAATAGGGGCTAGTTACACTCATACTGAGGGTCATGGCCACTGCAGCATCTACTACATTTCCACCTTTTGCGTAGATTTTTTTTGCGGTTTGTACAGCTTCAGGAGATGCACCAGAAATTACGATATCCCTTCCTTCGAAAGGAGCTGCCTTCACAGTGAAATGAACAAATAAAAATATAATGATTCCGAAACTAATGTGTAAAAAATATTTCATAAAACCCTCGAAGCAATTCTATTGGTGTTATTTTAGTTTATAGGCTTTGGAATAATAGATGTATTATCAGCAGCTTAGGCTGACTGCTTGGGGGCTAAGGTTTAGGTAATTCTTGCCCCGTATAAATGCTTTGGCCCCGACCTAAGTAACTATTTATCAGCTCAAAAGTCTCCTCTGTATTTTTAGATTTAAAAGAAAGTATTTGTTCCTTGTTATTTTACCCAAGAATAGGTTGTAAGTTTTATACAAAGTTGAAGATCTTTCAGAAGTGAGCTTGTATCAAAACAAAGATCACAAAAGAATACAAAAGTTTGATAGAAGAAAGAAAAAATCAACGAGGCAATTATGAATTCTTTTCGACTTGCAATTTTTCAGCAGTTTATATGTGGACTTTTTACTGCTCTAATAATTTCAAGCCAAGCTATAGCCGCAAATAAAATTGGTAAATTAAGTGTAGCCAGTAACAATCCAGCAGTTCGTCGTTGTGCAACCGCTCTTTACAACAAGAACATAAGTTCTGCCTTTATCAATGGTGTCGCTAATGGTTTTGAAGTCTCTAGTGTTTTTACTGGCATCAATGATTTTACCGATGGTTTACTTGAGTTTACTGCCATAATGAACGAAACAGCTTCAGTAGTAGTAAACCCTATGGGGCCTGTAGTTGCTATGGGAGTGCGAAGTTTAAAATCAAGTTCTACCGAATCTGCAGCCATTTCAGGCTTAGGAATGTTAGCAGGTGGACTATCTAGTTTCTTAGGAGCCTACAAGAATTTGGAAGTCTATCGGGTTAACTTTGAAGATGGGAAGCATCTCGATGTTTTAGTTCAAGACACCTGGTTTATGGGCAACTCAGTGGTTGAAAAAAAACTGGAAGGACTCCATGAGAGTATGAATCTTATTGAGGCGAACAGTTCGACTTACGAACAAAAAGCCTCTCAGCCCCTCTCGAAAAGAATTTGTACTGCAGCAAGCTGTGTTTTATTACTGTCATCTCCATTTTTGCTAGTACATGATTTAGATATTTCTAGTTTATCCGAGGTTCAAAACGACCTTCTAAA
The DNA here is from genome assembly GCA_036140815.1 of Bdellovibrionota bacterium. Taxonomy (GTDB): domain Bacteria; phylum Bdellovibrionota; class Bdellovibrionia; order Bdellovibrionales; family UBA840; genus UBA6502. The sequence continues at coordinate 11,649 of JAYZXX010000155.1, forward strand.
AGTTCTTATTTCTTCATCTTCTTTAAGCGCTGGCATGTACGCTTTCTTCAAGTTTAGGAAGTTTAGACAATCTGATTCAGACTATTTTATAAATAAGACAATTGATGAGGAAGTAAGAGAACACAATGATTCTGACCTTGTGGTTCTGCATATTAGAGAGGGAATCGGTTTGATCCGAGAATCGCTTGCTAAGCGAGGTGCCGTTAAAATCGATACTAAAGAGTATGTTAAAAGTTTAGTGAAAGAGGAAGTGGAAAAGAAGACCAGTGAATTGAATGAAGATGAAAAGAAGTCTATTTTCTCTAAAGTCACCTCTGCCTTTGATGACTTATGGAGAGATAAAAGCTCGAAAGACCAAAACTTTCAAGAAGTTAGTGAAGAAGGAAGTACTAAGTCTAAATTTTCTTGGGTAGAAAGAAAGGTTCTGAGGAAAAAGCTTCCTAGGGATGAGGGGGCTGGAGAGTAGGCTTAATATGGCTTTTCTCATGCCACTTTACGAAAAAAATTGTTCTGTCCTATACATTTCTAAGCGCAGCTCTGATTCTAGCTTTGTGAAGAAGCTTTAGCTGATACTTGCCAGGACAATTTTAGGCGGCCAGACTTAAGTAATTTATTCATAGTTTGCTAACTTGATCACTAGTGTGTTTAGGTAAATAGGCAAAAAACTTTTAGTAAATCAATTGGTCCGCAATCTTACTTGTTCAGTAAATAATTTTTTGAGTGATAGTCAGTGTTTTAATGGCACCATTCATAAGCAAAGGGGCCAGTTTGCTGATGTTAAACTACTTTACGTTTTTAGTAAAAAGTTTCAAAACCAAAACAATAAATAAATTTAAGTAAGTTGAATAAGAAACCTGTTAATATCAAAATGCTAGTGAAATTGAATGTATTTGGTTTTAGATAATGAAAAACCAATGAGTATTAAATAAGGATGATAAATTTGAAGAGTTGTTTCTTTATTTCTAGTGAAGCAAAAACATATCGGATAGTATATTTAATACTATCCCTTTTACTTGTTTTTGCTCCTGCTAAGAAAACTTTTGCAGAAACACAAATTACCAGTTTTCGATCATGCAAAGCTTCGTTGGTTAGCTCTTACAGAAAGCTTCAAGTTTTGAAAAAGGACTTGGGTCTTTTTTTAGATTATAACTGGACGTATAATGGAGCAAAAACTATCGGTTTTAATTACCTGGGCTATATAGCAACAGGTTGGCCGATTTGGTATTTTCCAGAAATTCATTTTTATTATAAAAATTCCCTTAGTAAAGAGGAAAAATCAGAAGTGGATAGAATTCTGAATTCTTCAACAGCTTTACCTATTCCATCTGCACTGAATAAACCAATAAAAACAATCAAAGGATTTAGGAGAGCTAGAAAAGCTTTTGCCATGACTATTTTTTTAGTTTCCTCAGGACAGGCGATGGGTTCTCTTCTTGAAATGATTCCTCTTTCTTACCTACTCGAAGGTAAAGATGGCTTGGTGGAACTAAAATTGGACCGGATCGAAAAAGATTATCGACTAAAATACGGAGAAGAAATTTCCAGTGAATACCGCAATTATTTGAAAGGTATAGAAGAAGATAAAGAGCTTCTGAAAATTTTGTTGGAGATTTATAAAGATTTTGAAGGAGGAGAAAGTGAATAGGGTGTTGAAGCAGGTTTTATTGAGCTTATTTTTAATGTGCTTTACTTTAATGGCAAATGTAACTCGAGCCCGGGAAGTAGGTTATTCTGTTTTTTTTGATGGTTTCCCAGAATCAAAAATTGTACTGGAGGTACAAGATGAAAGCAGAGAATATTTCTATTGTAAATTAGAGCAATGTGAATCATTAGGTGTAATTCCAAATGTTTTATTTATGGTTGAACAGGACGAGCCTTCATCTATAGAGTCTTTAGTCTCATCGGGACTTGGAAATCTTGGTGGTGCTATTGTGTTTGTTACTACGGTAAATGCCTATTTATTTTTTAATCATAAGCTCTCAAAAGGACTTAAATCTGTAAATCAAGATGCCGTAAGCCAGAAGGAGGTTTCTGAGATCATCACTTGGATTCTTGGAGGGGCTACTGGATATTTTCTAGGTTCGAAAACAAAAGATGCTATCATGAACTTTTTAACTCCCAATGAATTTAGTGTTTATGAAACCGAACTTTTAAAAAGAACTTTTCTGTATTTGGATGATTTAATCCAAAGGAAAGGAAAAGTTGAAAATAGTCCGGTTATTTTTAAACAGGATTTAAAAAATTAAATCAATGCATTTAACTATTTTTTTATTATTAATATTTTTTATTTTTTTTTTGTAGGTTTATATTTTT
>JAYZXX010000156.1:0-20991 GCA_036140815.1 Bdellovibrionota bacterium
GATCACATCACGAATATTGTCGTTTTCCGCTAAGACTACAATTTGCACCCCAGGCCGCTTTGACTTTAAGTTTTTAAACTGCTCACTAGCCACATCAATCGATCTGCCTAAAAAATTGAATTCTAAAAAAATTAAATCAAAACTTTCATCATTAAATTTTTGGAAGGCACTGGGTGGGTTTCCTGCCAAAACAATTTCATAGGTCTCAGGAAAAACTTGATCAATTTTACTCAAAGTTTCCTGCTTGTCCGTCGCTATTAAGACTTTCATCTAGCCCTCCAAAAGCTAGTCTACGCCTGCTTTCCCAGAGCAGGCAATCTTTGTTTTCGGAAGTTGAGTTTCTGCTTTTTCTTTAGGATTTCCGATTTTAATCAAAGCCTTCCCCTCAAATCAAAATTAAAAGGCTCTCAATTGGCACCTGGCTTGCTTTTTAAATAGTCGACTGACAAGGGAGAGCAGTCTCATGAAAGAGAATGGAAAACAAAAATTAGTAGGAATCGTGACTCCATCAAAATGGGACCACAACTTTAAAGCTACTGATTTTTATCTAGCCCAACCTGGTGAGATTAACATACCCCTTCTTTCCAATGAAAAGCTTGATCAAATCAGTCACTGCAAAACATGCGTCGTCGAGCTATCTGGCCAAATGATTGGCGATGGCTTTTACATAGAGAATTTTATAATTCTCAATTCTTTCGAAGGAGAACAAAAATGACGAAAAAACTTTTATTGCTTTTATTTGTTGGTTTAGCAATGTTGAACTCACCGTCTTTTGCATTTGCAAATGAAGATGAAGAGGTAGAAATCACCTCCGAAGAGCAATCAGAAGATTCTGGTGTTTGGCATGGTGGTGAAGAAGAGTCTGAAGGCTCTGACGAAGAAGCCGAATAAGAGTCAGCTTCTTTGAGCGGGCCCGTTCAAAAAGACCGATCTCTCTACTTTTAGAACTATATTCGACAAAGATAGAATGTTAAACAAAAAATTAAAACCTGAATTGCCTTTCTAAGCATTTCAGGTTTTTTTATTTAAGAAAAATGTAAGAAATTGCAAATGTATTTGAATCAGACGCAATAGATTTCAATCACCTACATAAGTGCCATTCATTTAAACAAGCACAATACATAAGTCTCTAGCTTTTAAAAAAGGAACTTCAGCTTCCTCCCTTGATATGCTAAAATATAGCTTCACACCGAGGAATACATGAAAACCCTATTTAGAGAATTAGAGAAAGTATATCGTTTAGTGGATAAGGTAAACGGGCATGGCCGAGTTGAACTTCTTGGCACGGTTGATGTGAAAGCACATCGACTACCTATATATGGATTTCAATTTGGCTCGAAAGATCCAACAGCCCCAACCTTTGGCTTATTCGGTGGCCTTCATGGCCTAGAAAAAATAGGTACGGAGCTTGCCGTTTATTTTTTATACAACTTAGTAGAGCGCTTAGATTGGAATAAACAATTAAAAGACTTGCTAGAAAACATTCGAGTCGTATCCATCCCTCTATTAAACCCAGGTGGGATGTACCTTGGCACTCGCGCCAATCCCAGTGGAGTGGACTTAAACAGAAACTCCCCTTCCTCTAGCGATGGAAAAAAACTATTTTTAGCATCAGGTCATAGACTTAGCCCTAGCCTACCATGGTACGGCGGAGTCAAAGGAAAACTAGAGTATGAAAATGAAATCCTAGTTGAGTTCGTTAAAAAAAATATGCTGAGCTCAAAATTTTCATTAGCTTTAGACTTACACTCTGGCTTTGGAGTTAAAGATCGTTTGTGGTTTCCTTACTCAAAAACTTCTGAACCTTTTCCATACTACGACATTGCTAGTCGCATTAAAAACCTTGTCGATTCAAATATGAAGCATCACATTTATCAGATTGAACCCCAGGCAGATAGTTATATTATCGAGGGCGACATCTGGGACCACCTATTCGATATTCATTACAATACAAAAAATCATAAAGAAGACATCTTCGTACCTTGGACTCTAGAAATGGGTTCGTGGATTTGGGTAAAGAAAAACCCACTGCAGTTATTAAACATCGACGGCATGTTTAATCCATACCGTGAACATCGATTTAAAAGAGTAATGCGCAGACATTGGCGTTTACTAGATCTTTATATGAATTTATGTGCTAATCACGAAGGTTGGTTGTATGAATAAGATTTTATTGCTCCGTGGACTTGGCAGAGAAAAACTACATTGGAACGAAGAGTTCTTAAACTCTTTAAAAAGAAAAGGCCTAGAGCCCATCTGCATTGACCATCCAGGGGCTGGCGATTACCGACAAATTTTAAGCCCTCTTGAAATTGAGGACTACGTTGGCTTTTTACAATCTCAATTTGAAGAACTAGGTTTGAACTCAGAAAAAATCTATTTACTGGGCCATAGCTTGGGTGGGATGGTTGCTCTGCGCTGGGCCTTCGAATATCCAGAACAGTTTCATAAAGTTTTCCTTTTGAACACTAGCGATGGCAACAGTTTAGCATTCCCAGAGCGCTTAAAGCCTTTTGGTCTTAAACAGATATTTAAAATTTTAAGTTCCAACGAAATCAGTAAGAGAGAAACCGAGGTCTTAAACATGATCAGCAACTCTCCAAGTGAGCGGGATAAATACCGAAATCGTTGGATTGAAATTGCTGCAAGACGCCCAATTAAAAGCATTAGTCTTGTAAATCAAGCAATAGCTGCATCAAGATTTAAAGCCCCAAGAAAGCTTGAAATTCCCGCCGTCTACCTATGCAGCACAGCCGATAAAATGGTATCTCATAAATGCAGTGAAAGCCTGGCTAAGCTCCACAAAGCTAAAATTTATCGACACGACAAAGGTGGCCATGATTTGGCCCTAGATGCACCAGAGTGGCTATCCGACCAAATTTCTAATAATATCTAAAGCTTAGATTTCACAAACCTATAACTCATGCTATCTACAAAAAATACCCTTCTTAAGTTAAGAAGGGTCTCTATTTAAGCCAGTAAAACATCGCCTTCAAGAGGCATGATTTTCAAGAAAATTTGACAAGCATTTTTAGAACTCATTTATCAGAAATATATTTAAGGCGCAACTAGTGAGTAAAGTATAGGCTACACCAATGGTTAGTTTATTTATTTTCTATAAACTAGCAAAAAAAATCACAGACCCACAAAAAGAATTAAATCTACTAATAAAAATAGTTAAATTACAACACAGGATGAAATTCCCGTTTCAACATATCATGAGTTTGACTGGCCAATTCACGACTATGATAAACCTGAGGCTCATTTAAAGGAGGCATAAATTTCAGTTTCGCCACTACTTTTTTAGCCCCACATAGATCCCAAAGATGCGGAAGAAAATCCATGTCACCATACCAACAAACTTTGTCTCTGTTTTTTATACTGAAAGCTTCCCCGTCAATTTCCAAATAGTTTAGAGATACAGGAAGTATTTTTTTGTGAGCGTACCTAGCAGCATTAAATAGAGGTTTTCTAAACCTTAAAAGCTCTTCACCATTATGACTGGTAGCCTCAGGAAAAAAACAGACATTTAAACCTTTACTTAGAGCTTGAGTAATCTCACCGATTTCTTTTCCTAAATTTTTCTTTGTCTTTCGATCAACATACACACAGCCACCCAAATCACAAAGCTGGCCAAGTACAGGGGTATGTTTCATCTCTAATGAAGTAACGTAACAACTCGGATATATAGAAGACAGTACTAAGATATCCAAATAAGACATATGATTGCAAACCAATAGAGCATTATCCTTTAAAAGGTAATTATGCTCATCCTCGACTTGAACTTCGATGTTTAAAGCACTGAGGCCTTTTCTTGCGTACTTCTGAATAAGTTTAATTCTCTTGCGTCGCCTTTGCCATGGGTCTGATTCCGTTCTGCCTAGCATAAGTGATTCTCCAACGTATCGTAGTATCACTTTTGACAACAAGCTAAATTTCTTTGCCTGCTCTATTTTATTTTTCATAGTTCCCCCTACTCTGAAAAATTCTGCCTCTTCGGCGTCAGTAATATAAAAGGTATTCTAGCAGAAAACAATCCAAAGACGATACTACTAGCAATGATCATTACCCTCATCCCTATACTACCTTGCTCTTCTCCAAATCCTGAGAACTGAAAGAAGCTACTTAAGGCTAACATCCCCGGTACCAAAGATAAGATCCCAGGAACACTAAACACCTGCGATGGAACCTTAAAAATTCTACTAAATGCCATACTAAAAAAACCTACGCTAAGCGCTGGCAAAAAAGAACCCAACACAAAGAAGCCTAAACTCTGCACTGATTGGAGTAGCATCCAACTAGCCACAGCAGTGATCACTGAAAATGGAATCAAACGTGCAGGTACATTAAACAAGATCCCAACCGCCGAGGCAGAGCCTACCATACCAATCACCTTCAACAAGAAACTACCCTCAAACAAATCCTTTACTGGACTGACCAAATTCACATCTCCAACTAAACCAGCAACATCCCTTGCAAACAAAAAGGCAGTTCCCATGGCAAGCAGGGTTAGAATTCCGCGCATCATTTTGGAGGTACCAGAAATGAAGTTATGATTAGCAAGCTCAGAAATAGCATTGGTGATGGTTAAACCAGGAACCATCAAAATCAATGAACCCTCTGCGAAGGCCCTGGCAGGTATTTTAAATTCAATGGCACAAAAACCGGCCACTAAAAAAATAAAACAACAGCCTAAAAACTCTGTAAACACGCCCGTTAGGCCCAGTTTTTTTGCAAAGGCTCCAGACATCCAAAACACCAACATAACTAACAAGCCAGAGCCAATAGCTGCACCCCACGAGCCATAACTTGGTAAACTAGTTGCTACCCCAAACAAGAACAATGCCGTAAAAAACACCAAGCGACTATAAGTGAAGCTCTTTACTTCTAAAATTTTATGCCTTGTTTTTTCCATGGCCTCTCTAGAGGCTCGCATTTCCTCTAAAAGATTTTCTAAGCGAATCAATTCTGCCATGTCATTTTCACCGTGGTAGATTCGTCCCATTCGGGTAATTTTATTAGCCTTGCCACTTTCACTACAAGTAACAAATACTCCACTAGAAGTAGCAAAGACTTCGGTCTCTATATCCATTTTTTGACCAAAATCCCAAAGAGACTCTTCCAAACGGGAGGTTGAGCCACCACTGGCTAAATAGCTTTTTCCATATCTCATGATGAGGTCTAAATAGTTTTCTAAATATTGATCAGTCAAGATTTTCTGCCTCTGGCGCTTTTAGCTCTCTCGTATTTAAATCAACTTCTGTCAAATTAGGTACATCACTTAATTCACTCAAACCTAAGTCTTTCATTCTTCTTGCGGAAGGCAATACTCGTCTCTCTAAAGAGCCTACTGCCTCGTTGTAGACTTTGGTGGTGGATTGCAACTTCGTTCCAACATCACTTAATTTTTTCACCCACTGAACCACTCGCTCATACAATTCCTTAGAAGACTCAATAATCTCCATGGCATTGGCAGCCACACTTTCTTGTTGCCATCCATAGGCCACCGCTTTCAATAAGGCTACTAAGGTAGTTGGTGTGGCAACGATGATTTTTTCTTTTAATGCATCCTCAAGAATATTTTTATCTACCTCAACCGCCGCTTGCAGAAGGGCTTCATTTGGAACAAATAAAACCACAAAATCTGGAGCCGATTCAAACTGTTCCCAATAAGATTTTTTAGAAAGTTCACGAACTCGAGATCTTAGATTTTTTGCATGTCGATCTAAAGCGGCTTTACGATCCTCTGGAGTTTCTGCTTCAGCAGCATCCAAATAGGCATCCAAGACTGCTTTTGAATCAATAACTATACTCCTAGAATTCGGTAACTTTACTAACATATCTGGTTTTTGCAATTGATCATCTTTACGAACGCTCACCTGTTCTTCAAAATCACAGTATTGACTCATACCCGCTAGCTCAACCACACGACGAAGCTGCAACTCTCCCCAACTCCCTCTCACCTCTGGTCGTCTCAAGGCAGTTGTCAAACTACTTGCCTCTTTTCTTAAGGCCTCAGACGCCAAGCCAACAGACTTTAGCTGTTCGTTAATAGCAGTGAATTGTTCAATCCTTTGCTTTTCCACTTTGCTAAAATCACTTTCAAGCTTATTCATCAAGTCTTTAATAGGACTAACCAGTTTTTGAAACTCTTCGGTTTTTTCATTTAAACTGTGTTTGTGCTCTACACTCTTACGGTCCAAGCGCTCGGTAGCTAATTTTAAAAATTGATCCACATTAGACTCCAAAGCCTTATTAGCAAGGGAACCAAAGCTTCTTTCCAATTCTTCCTTTTGCTCTTGGAAACTACGCTTTTCACGTTGAAAACTTTCATCTCTTTCTTTTAAGCTAGTTTCTAACTGGGTATTTCTAGCTTCAAGCTCACGAATTTCTAAGTCCAAACTTTCCGCTTTATTTTTATACAGCTCGAGGTTTTTCCTCAAATCTCCAGTCTGGGATTCCAAAATACTAAATTGAATGGAGCGCTGAGAGTAATAGCGATATAAATAGAGGCTAAAACCAGCCAGAAATACTACAGCTACAATTAATCCAATCTCTAAACCAGTCACCGAATCTCCTAAAAGTTAAAAACAATCTCCAATTCCACAAACCAGTATGATCACAGAGGAAATCGATAAAATACTTCCAAACATTACCACCAAAGCCTACAAAAAGTTAAGTACATCTATATAAATAGAGATTAAATTTTACCGGATTCAAAGACTTTTAGCCTAAGCCTCAAATTATGCTAAAACCACAGGCAATCAAAATTTTGCCCCTTCAAGCAAAATTGCTCACTTTTATCTGCCCTCCTTACTTGCGAATGGATATGCTCTAAAGGCCCGAATAAAATTCGTGAAAAATAAATTCTGTATGGATTTAGTTCCTGACAAGAAAAAATACCATAGGGAATACAACAAGTTTTTTGGCATCATCCGTAATTAAAGGAGTTGGTTTACATTTGTTATATCCAAGGACTCTATTTTTATGCAGATTAGATTTCAGACAATAGAATACTGTTTAGTATCTATGGACACTTTCAAAGAATCATCCGAATATGAGCAAACCACTCAAAATTCACCAACTTGAATAAAGCTTTCATTTCATTTTAAAAGAGAAATTTATAAGTCTCAGAACTTATGAATTCGCTAAAATAGAAACCGATAAAATTCGTATAAAATAAGGGCTGCTAATATTACGGACAGAACACAGAAAAAATAGTTCTCCGTTTCTACCAATAATTTGGGAAAAATTAGATTTAGTTTGGAAATCATTATGATGAGTAGACAACTTGATCGCCTCTTATCAACTTAGCTTATTAAAGAGATGGATATATTGACATTCTTTCTAAATCTGCTTAAACATTAAACTTTTTAATATTAGAAAGATTAGGGTAATTGAATTTTTTACCTACTATATGTGTAAAAGCGCAGCTAAAGTATATAGTTTTAATTTATTTTAACTGTAATGATTTCAGCGGCGGTGCGCCTCCCTTGTAATTACCCCCTCTCATCCCCCAAAATACGAACTATGAGATATGGTTATGTGTTGATGGGATCGATGGGGGATATTTGAAGGGGTTCATTCATTACATTTTAGTTTTCACGGTAATCTTCAGTCATTGGAGTTTCGCATCAGCTAATAATTCAGCTTTAGAAAAAGATAGCCAGCGAAGCAATCAAGCTCAAGAAATTATCGAGAAAAGCATTGCTCAAAATGAATCCTCTGATTCTGATGTCCTTATTAATAGAAGTGTAATTCAGATGCCTGGTAACCCTGATCGTATGATTGAGGTGCTTACTGCTGATGGACCTGATGCCCTAATCATTGAAGAAGCTCAAAAAGAAATTATTAGTGAACAAAAAATCCCAGAAAATGATTTTATCAAAAGTATCGTTCAATACCAGAATGGCCAACAATTTAGTTCCTTTAAGATGGACGCCGAAAAATGGCCAAACTTTAATAAAGATGTAATCGCTAGAGTGAAACAAAAAAAGGATGAGGCTCTACAAAAAGAAAGAGAAGAGTCCATTGCAAGGGCCGCCGATGCTTCTATGAAGAAAACATCAGAAGTCTACCAAACTTGGCTCACATTCAGTATCCGATGGGGTTTATCGGTTTACTTCTTTCAGACCATTGTTGATCCTTCTAATTTTGAACTAGCGGTAATTAGTGGCGTATCTTTTATCAATACTATGGTGTTAAATAATTTTATGCGCGGTTTTGAGAAAAGCTTTCAAGCAATTGGCCGCGTTGGCTTAGAGATTCCTCATCAATTAATGCGAGGAGGAGCTTATTTAGGGGACCAATTTCTTAATCCTAAAGCGAGAGAGTTTTTAGCATGGTTTCCTAAAAAGTACAAAGAGACCATTTTAAACAACCACTACGCAAAACAAACTGCGAATTTAGCAGGTTCTTTTGTTTTACAATCAACCTTTGTTGCAGCTTACTTGATTGCAATGAACCTTGGGAGCCTTGGCTTTGAATCAGCCATCATGGAAAGTGGTGGCGGCAGTATGGCCGGAGTAGATGTAAGCCAACTTCCTCACGATTTTAGTTTTGCTAGGTTTAAGGAAGCTCTTTTTTCGGGCTACGCACAGTTTAGCTGGGCAAAAGCTTGGGACTTTATATGGATGCCGGAAAACTATTTATTAGAAAAGACCCTAGTCTTTACTATTTTTTCAAGATCATGGGACGTTTACCGTCTAAGATACCGCGAGCAAGTTAGTAACCAAACCAAAGCAAACACATTCGGTCGACTTATGGGAGTATTTTTTGCCCTAATGACTCCTGTGATCTACATTGGTGAAGAAGTGGTAAGAGGAGCAAGTACAAACCCTCTTGGTTATCTAGGTGTTGTTTCAATCGGAACTGTTGGCATTATGGGAATGGCCTTTGTTTATGGAGATGCACCAAAATACCTTGAATACATCAACACTCAAAAACAAAAACTGAAAGACGCTACTGCCACTTTTAGAAATTATGTTGGAAACCATGCTCGTGCTGTAGTACTTGGAACTAAATTAGGAATGGCTAATTTAAGCCATATGGCAGGTGATCTTTATACAAGGACCAGTCGAAAAAACTGGGGCCATGTACCTGAAATGGCCTTCCAACGAATAGTCGATAAACCTCAAGCTTCCCGCTGTGCCTTAAGCAGTTTATAATTCTAAAATATCTTTAGACGCCAATTTTAATTCTCCAGTAATCAAAGAAATTGTTTGTGAAATACTGAGAGCTACTCAATTGTTTTTTGATCTTTCGACTTTTGCAAATAATAGATTTTAGCAAACTTCAAAAATATGGAATAGGCCGCACCCACTGAAATAACAAAACCAGCGACTCCATCTAAAAAACCCAGCTTAAATAAATAGGTTTCAAGAAACTTTGAAATTGGTTTTGTTAGAAACAAAACCCAGGAAAAAGATTTCCCTTCTTCAATGTATTTTTCAGCACCCAAACTAGAGTAGCGATTATTCGCAGCCACTTGATCACTTAGATCCTTAAAAACCCAGTGTAAGATAGGAGCATTCACTCTTTTAACTTTGGCAGCTTCAACCTTTTCATGGAGAGCACCACCTTGCCATCGACTATGCTTTTTATTGTATAATCGTCTTTGAAAATCTGGATACCATCCACCATGAGAAATCCATCTTCCTAAATGAAAGCTTTTTCTTGGAAACTCATAGGCACAAGTCTCGTCATTTTCTTCAGACAAAATTCTTTGTACTTCATTGGCTAGCTCAGTCGTGCAAGCTTCATCTGCATCTAAATTAAAAACCCAATCATTTTCACAAAGTTCCGACAAACGATTTTTTTGATCACAAAAGCCTCGCCATTTTTCGGAAAAACATTTTGCGCCTAATGATCTTGCAATCTCAAGTGTTTTATCCTCAGACCCAGAATCCAATACCACCACTTCGTCAGCCCAAGCCAAAGACTCGATGCATCGAGCAATGTTTGTTTCTTCATTCATACAGATAATTGCGGCGCTTATTTTTAATTTACTCATAGTAGTACTTTAGAAAAGTTCTTCCTAAGTGACAAAGTAAAATCCATTGGTTATAAGTATCCCTATGAAATTAATGCGTTATTTGCCTATTTTGTTTTCGTTATTGTATGTTCAACCCAGTTTAGCCTACTTCAGCCTCATGGATTCTGGTGATATTTTAGCCGAAGGCCAATACACCCTAACCACCGAAGCTCAATTAGTTACCTCAGGAGATGATGGATTAAACATCCGAGCCCATTTAGATCAAGGCTATGACCCATCTTCGCAATTTCGATTCAGCCTCGGAACTGGTACAAATGCTTACCAAGCTGGCTTTTTGTACAAATGGGTTCCCATTCCAGACTATGAAAATCAACCTGCCGTAGGATTTATTGCTGGTGTGACAATGGCCGAAAACAGCAGTGATACGGTTTTAGCTTTGCAACTAAAAGCTCTTACCAGTAAAAACTTTGTAACTCCCTATGGTTATGTTTCACCATACGGTGGCTTGAGTTTAGCCATTGAAGTTACAAATGCACTCAATGGCAATCCAGCACAATTAATACTAGGAAGTAGATACCAAGCCGAGAACTGGTCTAGAAGTTTTCTAATGGCTGAGTTTGGTTTCGAAATTGCTGATGCTTTTTCATACCTTTCTGTTGGATTGCAATATGATTTCAATGAAAATGCTTTGCCTAAAATAAAAAAGCGCTAATTCACTGGACCTTCAGCAAGATTCAAAGTGATACTTTAAGTTCTACCTTGTCGTTAAGTCCAGAGCCGCCTATCCTTAAGTCATCCTATAAAAAATCCCAGAATATCAGGATGACACTCTGGGTGTAGGAAGCGTAACTTTATTAAGGAGCTCTTTTTCAGGAAGAAACTGGGCTTCTTATGCAAATCCGCGAAGTTCGTATTTTTAGTTTCCCTAATTTTTTATAAAAGCTGTAGTTTAAGTTTATTCTTTCTTTAGTTTCTAGACAAAACACCCCACATCTTCAATCCAGTTTGCTTTGCTTTGGTCCAATGCTTCTAGGCACTTAGTCGGTGATGTTTTTTACTTTATGAATAGTTTTTATCGCAAGCTAGCTTTAAATTTTTTTACCGATAGTCCACTACCTTTCTGGAGAGTGAGAATTAATGTAAAAGAAAAAGTACACATTTTTAATACGCCGTTTCAGCCCAAATACTTTTAACGATCAAGCACTACAAAACAAGTGGTGTAAATCCTTTGAATACTCACTAGCCCATTCCTTCAGCTCCTTTAAATCGTAGAGTAAGCTATCCAGCGACTCGACAAAAGAAAAAGTAAAAACTTTCTTTGAAAAAATAAAGGCTTGTCGATGAATTTTTCTAGCCTTTTTCTAAAACTCAATCACACTATAAAACAATGCTAGCTCATCCAAAGTCTTAAAAAAACTTAAATGAGTTTTTCCTTAAGTCTAGCCATAGAAATAAAGGATTTTTTTTGTTAGCATTATATTGATAACAAGCTGGGCTCTTATGATAAAAAACTTACTTCTGATTCCATTTATATTCGCCATGTCTCTTCGTTGTAGCCACACAGCAACAACTAGCTCCATGACTCCACCCTATCAATCAAAGGTCTATCATGATTTATCCTCTAAAGACCCTGAAAGTGTAGAAAAATATTTTTCCAAATACAAAACTCCAGAAACACAATCCGCCACTCGTTATTGGGTGAACTATAAACTCGGGCAGGTTTGGGAAAAACACGATAAAAGTAAATCTTGTGAGTACTTTAAAGGCCTTAGCACAGAAAAAGATTTCCCTTTAAGTGATCTTGCCTATTTAAAGACCATTGATAATTGTGATGGGAAAAGCATAGCAAGTGACCGACTGTTTGCGATGAAACAAGATGATGACAAAGCTTGGTTGATGCCTGAAATCCAAAGACTACAATATGACTACGCGAAAGCGCAAAATATGTATCCCCAAAATGCCGAAGCAGCTATCTCGTTATCTAAAGATTCACTGATTCGACCTGAAAAAATCGCATACACCGAAGAAGCTCTTAAATGGGCAAAAGAGCAAAAAGATACGGATAGAATTAAAGAATATGAACAGCGAATTCAAAAACTCTCACCCAGTCGAAGTAAAAGCTCCAAAAAATCTGACCTCTTTGATGTAGCCTATGATTTTCGCAGGGATAGGAAGTTTACTGAGGCAATTAAAATTTACAAACAAATCTCTAAAAAATCTTCTTCGAGCATTCACGAAAAACTAAAAGCTTGGAAAGGAATCGCAACTTCTCACAAATTAATGCGTGACAAAAAAATGTATGTGAAAGCCTTATACAGTCACGCTAGTGTGGCGGACCGCTACTATAGAAAAAATAAAAAATCTAGCATCGCTGCAAAACTTCATCATGATTCCCAAGTACAGTTGGCCAGAGCGCTATGGACTGAAGGAGAGGTTACAAAAGCTAGAAAAATTTTAGTTCTGTTGGGGAAATGGTTAAAAGGCAAACACCCTACCGATCAGGTAAATTGGCTTATAGCAAGAATGGCTGAAGAGAAATCTGAATTTGAAAAAGCAATTCACTACGCCAAAGAATCCATGGATGAATCCAAATCGCCAGACTCCACCTATTACGAAAAAAGCGCATGGATTTATGCTTGGAATCTAAAGAAAATCAATCAACCCATGAAAGCAGCGGAAAGCTTTAAAGAATTATACCAAAAAACAGACAATGAATATGATGCTGCAAAATATAAGTTCTGGTACGCTCATAGCTTAGCGGAAGCTGGACAGCAAGTAGACGCTTACCAAGTATATAAAGAGCTAGCTGATGAAGACCCACTTGGCTACTATGGCCTACTCTCTTATCGTCAAAGAGGAGAAAAGCTTCCTGACCTACTCCACACACAAGAAATTTTTGCTAGTGACCAAGCCTTAGATTTGAAGCGAGATTTACTGAGCCAAATTGAATGGTTAATTGCCCTTGATGAAAATAAGCTTGCACAAGACTATTTAAAGTCTCTAAAAATCCAACCGAAAACGGATGAACAAAGACAAAACCTCTATAACCTATACGGAAAAGCCGGCTACTATGCTGGTATTTTTAGAGACCTTGCTTCCCTTGAGCCGGAACGTAAAAGAGCTTTGGTTGAAAAGAACCCAGAATACCTTTTCCCAAGACCCTACCTTGCCAAAGTGAATGAAATTTCACAAAAGTATGGCGTGGAAGCATCTTTGGTATACTCAATCATTCGCCAGGAAAGCTCTTTCATTCCTCATGCAAGAAGCTTTGCCGATGCCTTTGGATTGATGCAGCTAATTCCCAAACAAGCGAAGAGACTTGCTAAAATTCATGGTGTTGAATATGAAGAAGCCGAAGACCTCTATGAGCCTGTAACCAATTTATCTCTTGGAATTCCGTTCCTAAGAGAGCTATGGGATCGCAAGCAAGGGCAATTCATTATGACGGTTGCCAGCTACAATGCATCAGAAAGAGCCGTCCTAGGCTGGATCAATACCCGTTACAAAGGCGACCCGATCACATTTATTGAAGACATACCCTACTCTGAAACCAAGGCTTACATTAAATTGGTTTTAAGAAACTTTATTTGGTACAAGCGCTTAGCGGCAAAAAGCAAAGAAACTCCATATCCTGAATGGGCTCTACAAGGCCTTGAAGAATTTCAAACCAAGCCTAGAAGCATTAGTTCGGAGAAATAAATTGGGGCCTAAAGCCCCTATTTTTTTAGTTTTACTTGCCATCTACTTAGAAGCTTTGTAATCAAACTATATGAACTATAGAAGCTTAAACGACCAATTAGACGCACTATTAAATACGAATGACTTTCTTGTGAACTCCGCTCAATTTTCAGCTTTCATTTTCGATGAGATCAAAGAGCTTAATTGGGCGGGATTTTATTTCTTTCGAGATGGAATTTTACAGTTAGGAAGCTTTCAAGGAAAACCTGCATGTAACCCCATTCCATTAGGCAAAGGTGTTTGCGGAAGTGCTGCCGAAAAGAGAGAATCAATATTGGTTGAAAATGTACATGAGTTTCCAGGTCACATTGCCTGCGATGCTGCCTCAAACGCAGAGTTAGTAATTCCTCTTATTAAAGATGATAAATTGATCGGGGTTTTTGATATGGATTCTCCAAAGCTGTCTAGATTTACCGAAGAAGACAAATTAGGCTTAGAACTTTTATGTAATACTTATTTGAATAAAACCGAATTCTTGTATTTTTAACTTCAATATGAATTAGTCAAGCCTGCAACTTTTTTCTTCTTATGCTTTATTTCGCTCTGATAATTTACTATGGACGAAGTTTCTCTAGGTATTGAAAACACATTTTAACCAGACTTATTGAAATACACACATCCAAAAGTAAGTTTGCTATTTTATATATTTAAACTTCATTAAAATATTTTGAGCACTCGGGTCACTAGAGCGATCCTGAGTTATATCATTTGGTGCTCCGAAAAAACCATCGATAATATAAAATGTTTTTTCATCGCTATCGACAACCAAGCCCTGAGCATTTCTCAATTCCCCACCTAAATCTTTCAATACCCCTTGTTCACTAAAATCCGACCTTTGAAACACAGCAACTCCATAGGGTTTATCTTTAGTTCCATCCAGTGCTCCGTAGCTTACAAGGTAGTAACTCCCCATAATTTCAATATCATGCGGCGAAGAATCATCGGGAACATCAATGGCGTCATAAACCTGAGAGCCGCCATTGTCTTTTATTTGAACCACACTATCTAAGCCCTCCAACACCGCAAACAAACTTTGATTCTCAGGATCATAGAGCATACTTAAAAGCTCACCAGAACTTGTTATATCTGAATTCCCCACATCTTTAACCTGGTAATACCCGGATGTTCCCCAGTCACTATCTAAGCTTAAAATATCGCCATTCGATTCATCTAAAATAAAACGATATATTCTACCCAACTTATCACTAGCGACATAAAGATAGTTTTCGTAGACATACAACTGCTGTGGGTCCACATCATTATTGCCAACATCACTAATATCTGAAATTAAGCCCTCAATTTGTACATAACTAAGAGAACTCAAACCAGAGTCTGCTAAACCAATTTCATCAGAATCAGATAAGGAAAAATAAACCCGTCCAGACCTATGAACATCCATCGATTTGCAAAAACGAGGGCTACTGCCATAACTTGTCGAATGAATAAGACTTCCATCACTTTTATTATAAACATATAGAATTTTAGTCTGAAGAGAACAGGTATAGAGTCTAGTGGCATCATCAGACAAAGCGAGTGCTCTGACTTCATTAGATTCATTAATATTTACCAGATTCGAAACTAAGAAATTATCAATTTTCATTTCCAACTCTGGTGCTGAGTCATTTATAGAGCCACCAGACTCACTCTCGATTTTATTCTCCAAGCAAGAAACACAAAATAGTATTATTAAAAATCTACTATAATACGCCATACGCTCTCCTTCTAATAAACTTATCGGCTTTATCTTTTTGATTTTTAATATTAGCAATAATGCTTTTTACAGATATGTATACGCACTTTTCACACAAAGAATCTTACAGTCGTTTCATTTTGATATTTTCCAACTATTTTTTCAGAGAAAAGCCTGTAAAACAATTAAACGCTGACACAGTTTCTAGGCAGCGTTCCAGTAAAAACATACGTCTTTTTAGGTATTTAGCGTACTAATCCTTGGCACTTCTCTTGCTCTATTAAGGGCAAAGCTTGAAAAATTCTGGGGAGAAATTATGAAAGCATTGAACAATAAAAAAATCGTTACTTTAGCAGCAGCTCTAAGCTTTATGAGCTTCGGCGCTTACCACAAACAAGTAAATCCAACACAAAAAGAAGATAAGGCCCAAAGAACACCTCAAATGGAACTTCTTGGAAAAATCATTCCAGGAACAGCACCAAAAAAAGAAAAAGACGTACTAATGACAGATCCAGCGATGAAGTTTAAATGGGGCATGAACGGCTCGACGGCCGCTGATATTAGCACCAACCTAGCGTGGAGCATTAGCCGTGGTAGTAAAGACATTATCGTTGCCGTAATTGATACAGGAATTGATGTGAATCACCCTGATATTAAAAATAACTTATGGAAAAACCCAGGTGAAACTGGTTTAGATAAAAACGGCAAAGACAAAGCAACCAATGGAATTGATGATGACGGGAACGGTTTCGTTGACGATGTTCATGGTTGGAATTTTGTAGCTAACAATCATAATCTAGAGGATAACCATGGCCACGGTACTCATATTGCTGGAATCGTAGGTGCCGAGGGAGATAACGGAATCGGTATTTCTGGAGTAGCACCAAAAGTAAGTATCATGGTGTTAAAATATTACGATCCTAAAGCGAAGTTTAACGACAACTTAGGCAACACAATCAAATCCATTGAATATGCAAACAAAATGGGTGCCAAAATCATTAACTATTCAGGTGGTGGCTTAGAATTTAGCCGTAGAGAATACAATGCCATTAAAGAATCGCGTGAAAAGGGAATTTTATTTGTAGCAGCAGCAGGAAATGAAAGAAGCAACTCTGACATTCACAACTATTTTCCAGCAGATTACAACCTAGATAATATTATCTCTGTAACCGCAATTAACCAACAAGCAAAGGTATTAAAATCTTCTAACTACGGAAAAGAATCTGTGCACATCGCCGCCCCTGGTGAAGACATTTTTAGTCTTCTGCCTGGTGGAAGATATGGACAAATGACAGGAACCTCACAAGCAACTGCTTTTGTAAGTGGAGTTGCTGCGTTGGTATTTTCAAACAATAATAATTTTGACTATAAACAAGTAAGAAAACAAATCCTAATCACATCGGATGAAATTGAAGGTTTACGTCAAAAAACAAAATACTCTGGAAAGTTAAACTCCTATGCCGCACTTGCAATTCAAGATGCAATCCCGGCAAATGGCTTAATGGCAGCTGAAAATTTAGATTTCAAATCACCTGCCAATGAAGACCCTGCAGCTCAAGTAAATACTGGGTCTGAAAACATTAGAAGCCTTTCAAGCATCGTGACTGCGATCAATGAAAGTGTAAAAGAGGCTGAAAACAAGAATTAGGTTTTTAAAGGATTAAGAATTTTTAAAGCAGCTATCTCTCCCCATTTTTTAGCTGTAGCGCCACAGGAAGTGGTGCTTTTTTTTGTCTTCGACTTTTTTGGGGGGGGATTTTTTTTTGAATTTGATTTAATTTGAAGTTTAATTTTGCTCCTCGGTTTTGTTCTTCGAATGAACCGGCCTTCTGAAACAAAAGTGTTTTGCTCAGACGCGTTTCCGGTCCGCATACTTCGCTATCGCTTCGCTAGCTCCCCTCACATCCATGTCACTCGTTTTGGGCCGTCCTGGTGTATACCGAACACTTTTGTTTCAGAAGGCCTCTTTCTTATTTCTTTTGAACTAAACCTCGTCGTTTTCTTTTTTTTAGTTGCTGGCGCGGGGGAATGGGCCCGCTTACGCCTAGGCTGCAGCGGGCGATGGCTGTTGAATTCGCTTCGCTCTTCAAGGTGCTTTTGTTTTTCTTTTTCTGCTTTTAGTTGCTAGTAAGCCATTTGATTATGGCTATCTTTTAATACGGATGCCGAAGACGATTGCTAGGGTGATAAGGCCTCCTATGGCGATTGGAGGTTTACCTGCGAAGGTTCCGAAGAAGAGTGCGGCACTTGCACCTACAATTGCAAAAGTGGTCCATTTGGGTGGTTTTTCGAATTTTCGATCGCTTTTTTGACTCAACATTTGAAAACTGGCTAGTTGAATGATTTTATTCTGCATTTTCTTTGAAGTTTCATCCAAGGGATTTACTTCCATCATTTTTCGATATTGCTGAGAGGCAAAACTTAGTTTGTTATATTGTAAGCTAGTTTGAATGAATTGCTCGTGCAGATTAGCATTTTGATAATCTTGCGTTATTTTTTTCCACATCTCAACTAGAACAGTATTTCCCATCACTTGCATTTCTGGGGAACTTTCTCTATCACTGATTTTGCTTAAAATAATCCCACAACCAGGACATTCCTGCATGTCTGAAGTAAGATTATAAGAACATTTTGGACAAGTCTGTGGCTGCATCAAATAATCCTTTGCTCGAGTAGTTTTGCTTCGCTAAAATATTGTAGTTAGAAATAAATAAGAAAACAAGTCCAAGGAGCTGCTTTCATGCAAACTCGCCGTCTTAGCCTACTTGCTCTCATCTCTGGAATCTGCATTGGTTTTTCCTACATCCCCTTTTATGCAGTCTTAGGACTATTCGCACTAGTACCTCTTTTTCTTGGCTTGGATGAAGCAAAAAATTTAAAACAAGTTTTTAAATTTTCTTGGATCTCACAATTTATTTTAAGTTTGATTGGTTTTCATTGGGTTGCAACCACCGCCCATGATTTCGGCTATATGCCTTGGTGGCTAAGTATCATAGTCCTTTTGATTTTTTGTTCTTTGATGCATATACATTTTTGCATCGCCTTTATGATTTGGTTTAAAATAAAAAACAAATTTACACTAAATCAAATGCAAAGCGACCTTGTGAAGGTCATTTGTCTTTTCACGCTAGAAACTTATTGGCCAATGCTTTTTCCTTGGAATTTTGGTTATACATGGATGACCAGCGCGTTTCCCATTGCACAAACAGCGGAAATTTGGGGTTTTACTGGTCTAAGCTTCCTAAGTATTTTAGCCAATGCTTTCGTAAAACAAATTTATCATGCAAGACAAAATAAAGATTCGAGCTACGCACAAAAAATTATAATAGGATTTATGGCAAGTATCTTTAGTCTCAGCTTACTTGGCTACGCCTTAAAAGAGAGCGTACCTAGCTATGATAAAAAATGGAGAGTAGGAGTTGTTCAAGCCAATATTGGCAATTTTGACAAAGTTCAGGCAGAACATGGTTATGATTTCCAAAGAGCAATCGTTGATAAATACCTTGATCTTACAAAAGAATTAATAGAAAAAAACTCTCCTCTAGATCTAATCATTTGGCCAGAAACAGCCATTCCGGTTTCCTATACTGAGGCCAGCAAAAACTCTCATCTGTTTCGTAAAATCCAATTGTTAATTAACCAAAAAAAAATACCTCTGCTAGCCGGTAGTTTTTTTAAAGACCATGCACTCTACAATGGGGCTGGCCTCTGGCTACCCAAAATAGGCTTAAGCACAAAATATCATAAGACTATGTTATTAGCCTTTGGTGAAACAGTTCCCTTTACAGAAAATTTTCCTGAAGTACAAAATTTTATTAAGAAAACCGTTCCTGCAATTAGCTTTTTTGGCAAAGGCAGTGGTTCAATTCCCATGGAGTTTGAACAAACTAAAATGGGGGTAAATATTTGCTATGAAGGAATCCATCCAAACTTCGTGATTGATTTAAAAAACAAAGGCGCACAATTTTTTATCAATTTAACCAATGACTCTTGGTTTGGAACCACCTTCGAACCCTATCAACATTTATATATGACTCTTGCTAGAAGTATTGAACACAGAATACCAAGCGTCAGATCCACCAACACAGGAATTAGCACTGCAATTACTGCCAAAGGAGAGATTCTAGAACGTTCCCCTCTTCACCAAGAATGGACTGGAGCCTTTGAAATTGAAGGGCATACCAATCCACCAAAAACCATTTACCAAATGATTGGAAAATTTATTGTCTTATTCGCAATTCTTTTTAGTCTTTTTTTAATATTTCTTTTTAGAAGAAATGCTACAAAACTAAATGAGCAAGAAAAATAAATCCGTTGCCAATCTAGCAAAGAATTGCTGCCAATTTTAAAAGCAAAATAAACAAGATGCTTTAGTAGCTATTCTTTGATTTTGAAAATCCCCCTATTTCGTTGTCACTACGAATTTTAGGTGCTAATAAGATAATCATGGCATCCTTTTTAAATCACATCGATTGGCAAGAAATCATTGGCTTTTTACGTTCTAACACCAACTCAGAATTGGGCAAGGAACAGCAAAGTAATTTAAAAGAGCTTCCCAATAAAGAAGCCGCTCAAAAAAGTTTTGATGAAATCTTTGAAGCATCTCAATTCATTCGCTTTCACGCCGCAAGGCCTAGACTAGAAGGAATTGATGACTACTATTTAATAAAAAGTCGTATCGAAAAAAATGCCAAACTAGATATTCCTGAATTAGTAAAGTTAAGAAATTTTCTTTTTGATTTATCAAGCCTTCTTAGACAGTTTGCCGACATGGACGGTCGGTGGGTAAATGAACAACTAGAAAGACTCATGGACCCACGGCCCTCTCTATCCTACATCGAGCAACTAATTAGCCCTGAAGGCGAATTCAGAGTGGATGCCAGTGAGCTACTTTACAAGGCCTATCATGAAAAAAAATCTCTAAAGGCCAGTATACACAACCTTTTAGAAAAACTCGTAAAACAAAATGAGTTAGACGGTGTGTTGCAAGATCGATTTGTTACAACTCGAGATGGCCGCTGGGTAATTCCTGTAAAAAGTGGCATGCAATCTCGATTTGAAGGAATCATTCATGATACTAGTGCATCTAAGCAAACCGTCTATATGGAACCTCAGGAAGTGGTTAAAAACAATAACCGCATCAAAGAGTTAGATATTGAAATTCAAAAGGAGATTGATCGTTTATTACGACAGATTTCTGATTATTTTTATGCAGCCAAAGAGGAACTTGAAGAAAGTTTTGATGAACTCTTAAAACTTGATGTTCTCTTTTCTAAAGCTTTTATGGCATTGAAAATGAATGCCAAACCTATACAGTTTTCCGAGTCAGAGATTGATTTGAGAGAATTGAGCAATCCAGTTCTTGAAATCCAAAAAGACTCCGATTTTAAAGTGATTAAGAATGACTTAAGAATTAAAAGTGACCGCAAATGTCTAATCCTATCCGGTCCAAATGCTGGTGGAAAAACCATCATGCTTAAATCACTTGGGCTTAGTGCTCAGATGGTTCGATGTGGCTTGCCTCCAGCCGCTAGAGAAGACTCTAAAATACCATTTTTCAAAGACATTT
>JAYZXX010000157.1:0-17451 GCA_036140815.1 Bdellovibrionota bacterium
GACATGGATGTGAGGGAAGAAGCCGCAGGCGAATGACCGGAAACGTGTCTGAGAAAAATACTTTTGTTTCTGAAGGCTGGTTCATTCGAAGAACCAAACCGAGAAGTTAAACACAAGAACAAAAATAAAAATAAAAACACAAACAAGCCCAAGGCAGAAGGCCAAAAACCTGCTAAGTAAAACGCTTTTGATTCAAAGAACCGACTCATTCAAAGAAACAAACCGTGAAGTTAAATACAAACCCCAAAAATCAATGAGCCTCTTTCCAATTCTTCCCACTAGCAATATTCACTTTCAACGGCACACGAAGCTCCACAACTTCCTCCATCAACTGACGAATCACTTTCATAGACTCTTCCACCTTCTCGTCGGCAATTTCAAAGATCAATTCATCATGTACCTGAAGTAACATTTTTGCCTCAGGAATTTTTGCTTCAACTGCTACCATCGCCTTCTTAACGATATCACTGGCACTTGCTTGCATTGGGGAATTAATAGCGATTCTCTCACCATTCTTACGTAAAATAGCATTTGAAGAACTCAACTCTGGAATGTATCTACGACGGCCGAAAATACTTTCTACATAGCCCTGCTCTTTTGCAGATTCGACGATTTCACCCATATAATCTTTTACGTTTTTAAATCGATTAAAATAGCGCTCGATAATATCCTTAGCTTCTTTACGACCAATTCCTAAGTTTTCTGCCAAAGAAAAGGCACCCATTCCATAAGCAATTCCAAAGTTCACAGCCTTTGCCTGTCTTCTCATTTCAGGGTCTACTTTATCGAAGTCCACTTCAAAAACTTCCGCCGCGGTTGCCGTATGAATATCTCGGTCTTCAGCGAAAGCTTTGCACAAACCATCGTCCTCAGTGATATGAGCTAAAAGCCGTAATTCAATTTGACTATAATCTGCGGATACAATCTGAAAACCATCTGGGCTTACAAAAGCTTCTCGAACTGCATTTCCCTGTGGAGTACGAATTGGAATATTCTGTAAATTCGGTTCAGTAGAACTTAATCGCCCTGTCGCCGTTACCGCCTGGTTGAAATGAGTGTGAATTCTTCCATCCTCTTCAGTTAGCTCCGGTAAAGCCTTTACATAGGTAGAAAGAAGCTTTTTCAACTCACGATAGGTGATGATCTTTTCTACCCATGGAGCTTTCTTCGTTAGTTTTTGTAAAACTTCAGAATTGGTGGAGTAACCGGTTTTTGTTTTTTTAACAACAGGAAGACCTAAGTCATCGAAAAGAACCTTACCCAACTGCTTTGGAGAATCTAAATTAAACTCCTGTTCGCAATGCTCAAAAACTTCTTTCTGAATACGATCAGCTTCTTCTTGAAGAGCGACTTCTTGTTCCGACAACATTTCTTTGTCTAAACAAATTCCACGGGACTCCATTTTGTGTAAAACCTCAAGGCATGGAAGCTCTACTTCTAGATAATCTTCT
This sequence comes from Bdellovibrionota bacterium, assembly GCA_036140815.1. Lineage (GTDB taxonomy): Bacteria > Bdellovibrionota > Bdellovibrionia > Bdellovibrionales > UBA840 > UBA6502. The sequence continues at coordinate 1,452 of JAYZXX010000157.1, forward strand.
AAACAATCCACTTCCTTTAACTTTTTCTCAAGACTTTCCGTTAATTCTTTGAGGTACAGATAATAGGCTCGAACATCATTTTGAAATTCAGCCCCGGGGTGATACTTTTCCACCAAACTTTCAAAACTTCCGATGGATTTAGAAACCAATAGGTATTCTGCAATGAGCGTGTCACTTTTTGCCGTCGCATTTTGAATATGAAAGCTTCTCCACAAACTTTTTAGATCATGCCCTCTTAGAGATAGACCGTCTAACTGAATTTTTTCATTTTCTAATAGATCTGCTGGAACACTGAAAAGAGTCTCCCCGGTTGCAAAACAAACACTTGATCCACAAAGAAAGAAAAAATACTCCTCTTTCTTTAAGGCCTTCCTAAGTTCATCTAGCTTACTAAACTCATTCACTGCAATTTTATTTAGATCTGAATCTGAAAAGCTCTTGGCCTCCTGCTTTTCTTCTGTGTCCTCAGAAGCAGAGAATTCCTTTCCCAGATAAGAGGCGTCTTTAATTAAACGTTTCCCCATATTTTTAAATTCAAGCTCTTGCATTAAGCCTTCTAGAGTCGCAGCATCAAAACCTTCCCACTTTAATTCTTCAATATCGCTAATCTCTGTTTTGTTTTCTGTAATAATAGTAACTAGGTCTTTGGACAAAAATGCATTGTCTTTAAAGTCTATCAGTTTGGCCTTAGTTCCCTTTGGCCCCACTTCTTCAATGTTTTCGTAGATTGCCTCTAGAGTTTTATACTCGGTTAATAGTTTAACCGCACCTTTAGGACCAACCCCTTTTACTCCCGGAACATTATCAGAGCTATCTCCGACGATCGATAGATAATCGATAATTTGATTTGGTTCTACGCCCCATTTTTCTACAACTTTTTCTTTGTCGTACAAAACCTCTTTCATTGGATCGAACATTTTAATTTTGTCATCGACCAATTGAGCAAAGTCTTTGTCTCCACTTACAATCATGACCTCAAAGCCTTCGTCTGCTCCTTTTTTAGCAAGCATTCCTATCAAATCATCCGCTTCGTAATTAGAAACACTGATTGCTTTTATATTTAAAGCTTCGGTTAGTTTTTTTATGTAAGGAACTTGGGGTTTCAATTCCTCTGGCATTTCTGAGCGATTCGCTTTGTATTCTTCATACATTTCGTTTCTGAAGGAACCATCTTTTTGATCAAAGCAATAGGCAATATAATCTGGCTTTAAATCTCTGAGCATTTTTCCCGTCATAGACAGAAAACCAAACAATGCATTGGTGGGAAGTCCTTTAGAATTTGTAAGAGGGCGAATAGCATAGAACGCGCGAAAGTACATCGCGCTAACGTCAATGAGGCATAATCTTTTCATAGCCTGCTTTTACTTTGTTTCTGGCTCCAAGGCAATCTCTTCCAAGTCTCTCGATGTGGCTTGGGTCATAGATTTGTTTTGAAATTTAGAGGCAGCAGATGCTTTGTATTTAATCCCTCTGCTATAAGATTCAACACTCTCTTGTAGCTTATCTAGTTCATCAAGAATTTCTGCACTAAAGAGAAGCTTACCATCTTCAAGTTTGTAAACCGCCTCTAGGTTTAAACCTAAACGTCTTCCAAACTCTGCTCTACTCCAACCTAATTTTAGTCTTAACTGACGAATTTTTTCGGATGACCAACCCATAAAAACCTACTTGTTAAAGTTATTTCGGTCTCTCGTTCAGAAGACGAACTGCTTCTGCTTGAGGCCCACGCTCTGTATCAAGTTTGTTGTATTCTACCATCTCCCCTTCAGGAAGAATCTTGTTGTCTCGGTCTAATACAGCCGTGTAGTGAACAAATACATCCACTCCAGTTTCGTCTTCGATAAAGCCGAAACCCTTCACTTCATTAAACCACTTTACTCTGCCGGTCGCCACTAAGCCCCCTAGGTCTTCTAAAAAATCAGGACAAAGACTAGACCTTTGTCGTTTTTGAGGTCAACTAAAACAAAGTCCTCATCTAAAAGAGTTACATATTGCCTAATCTCAGGGAAGAACTTTGGCATAGAACGCAGCGCGGCAGCAATCTAAGACCGGACTTTAACAAGTTTTCCTTACATTATATTAATTTTATATACATACTGCCAAATCTTAACATTTAAAGCCCTAAAATACTCACAAATACTTAATAACTTTCTATTTTTTCCGATAAGTAGACATGACTGAACGTATGTTGACCTATTTAAAATTGTTCGTAGCATTGCTATTTGTATCTGTTCTTTCTGGGTGTTTTCAAACTCAGGAACAGATCGCATCTTTTGATGGCTCTAACCGAAGCTTGAAAATTAGCTTAGAGAGCTCTGATGATTTTGAGCTAATAGAGAACTCAAGTCCAAGTTTTACTCTCGTACTAGATAAATCCACCCAAAAAGAAACTGAAGTGACTTGGTCAATTACTTCTACCGAATCAGGTGGCTCTGCCTCCAAGGATTTCTCTCAAACCTCTGGTATCATTTCCATTCCACCAAATACGGAATCTTTTGAATTTTCCCTACCGATAATCGATGATTCTATCTTTGAAAGGCCTAAAGAATTTAAGTGGACTTTCATTGATATAAGTAGTCATGCTAAGGCAGAAATACAGCAAATTAGCTTCACATTAAATGATGATGAAGCAAAACCAGCAATCTCTTTTTTGCAAAGTACTCAATCTGCAAATGAAGCGGATGGGAGTATTTCAGTAGTTGTTCAATTAGATCAAGAAAGCGATGAAGACATTCTTGTTGATTGGAGTTACTCCGGTACAGCAACTCTTAATTCTGACTTCAGTATTCCTAGCTCTGGTAAAATATTGATCCCGGCAAATCAAATGTCTGCCAACCTATCACTCAACATAATTGATGATATAGACGTTGAGCTACCTGAAACCATAGATTTACAAATTGATGGCGCAGCAATGGGAGACATCTCCGTTGACATTGGAGCCACAAATCAAAATCAACTTACAATTGTGGAAAATGATGCTGATCTAACCGTTAGTGTGGACCAACAAATTTCTCAAAATGACCCAACTCTGGCCTTACCTGTGCTTTTCGATGTGCGATTTAGTAAAGCTTTAGATACCTCAACATTTACTGTGGATGATATCAGTAATGCAGGTACAGCTACAGGAGTTGTCTGGGAAATTACAAACACAGGAAACGACCGAGACTTTACTCTTAAAGCGACAGGCCTCGCCCAAATGGGTACTATCATACCAAATTTGGCAGCTGATCTAGTTACAGACGTGATGTTGCAAAAAAACTTAGTAAGTAGCTCCACAGACAACTCCGTAACTTTCAATAGTGAAGTTGGTTTTTCTAGCTCAAGCATTTCTGTAAATGAAAATGTCTCTGGAGCCAGCCTTGACCTACCTATTAACCTTAGTGCTGCATTAACAACAGACATGGTCTTAAATTATACCGTCAGTGCAACGACGGCTACTAATTCTGGCACGGATTTTAATTTAGCAGATTCTAGTATCAGTATTTTAGCTGGTAACACAAGCGCGACACTTAGTATTCCAATTAATGACGATAATCTTTATGAAGGCAATGAACAGTTTAATGTTTCACTTGCACTTAGTTCTGGTACAGCTAACTTTACAAATAGTCTCATGAACGTCACAATTGTTGATAATGAACTAGCACCCGAACTAAGTTTTACAGTAGCTTCGCAACACTTCAGTCAAAAATCTGCCGGAACCACTACAATCACAATTTCAAAGTCAACCTATTCACAAGAAGATGTTGCAATTCCAATTAATTTTAGTGGCTCCACTGCCGAACCTAGCGATCACGATCTTGACTCTGGCCTCACTATTGAAGGAAATGTATTATCTAAAACATTTAACGTAAATATTCAAAGAGATGCCGAAATTCAGGTCGTTGAAATTTTAAAAATTAACTTAGATAGCCCAAGCATAGGCAGCTTAGGAGCCATCACAACTCATGATATTATTCTTACAGATCCAAGTTTAAAAAGTTTTTCCATCTGTAATGACACTAATTCCACTGAAAGCTGGGGACGTCTGTACGACTCTGGTGGAATCGCTTATCATTACGAAGCAAATGAAAATTGCGGTTTCTTAATTCAACCAGCTGGAGCAAGTTCGATCAGCTTACTCAGCAATACTATGACAACATATAGTTCGTCAGATTACTTTGAAGTATTTGATGGAGCCAACGATAGTGCCCCTTCATTGGGGGTATTTAGTCAAAACACTTTGGCTGAAGTTTCATCCACTGGTGGCAGTATGTATATTAAATGGATCAGTGATGGCTCTGGTCAACAGGTCGGTTTTGATCTTCAATGGGAGTCCAATGGAACTCTGAATTTTGGACTTGAAAAACTCATCCTAGAGAAGGATGAAAGCATCTACCTAGAGGCCTATGGTGGGCAAGAACCTTATAGCTACTCTATCGTAAGTGGAGCCGGAACAATTTCTGCCAAAACTTTTTCATCCAGTCAGTCTGGGAAAAATGTCCTAAGGGTTACTGACAATTTAGGAGCCACCGCAGACGTAGAAGTGCAAATCATTGATCAGGAAAGTTTAGACTTTTATAAAATGTGTTCGGTAGTTAGTTCTACAGAAGGCTATGGCAGAATTGTTGATTCTGGCGGTATCTCTGAAAAATACAGAGACGATGAAAACTGTGGTTTCTTGATCCAATCTGCAACAGCGACTTATATAGAGTTTTTCCCAACTACCTTTAGCACAACCGATAGTAGTGACTATCTTGAAATTTATGAGGGTACCGATGATAGCGGCACTAAGATTGCTAGTTTTCACTCCTCTAATTTTTTAAGTCCAATAAGAGTTAATTCAAATAACGTATTCCTAAAATGGGTAACGAACGGAGCTTATACCGGTAATGGCTTTGACATTAGCTGGAGCTCAGATGCTGCTCTAAAACTGACTAGCTTGCAAAATCAAATTCAATTGGGAGAAAGTTTAACACTTTCAGTCTTGGGTGGACAGGCACCATATAGTTTTTCAATTGTTAATGGTTACGGTTCCATTTCTGGAGATACATTTACAGCCTCTAGTACAGAGACTGGAAGTGTAAAATTAAGGGTTACGGATAATCTCGCGCAAACATCAGAAATTGACATTCAAGTGGTTTCTAACACTGAGCTTGATCTTATGAGAATGTGTTCATCGGTTTCATCTACAAAAAGTTTTGGTAGAATTACTGACTCTGGTGGTGAGGCTAACGGTTATTCCCACAACGAAAACTGTAATTTTTTAATTGATATAGCAGGAGCTTCTAAAGTCACGCTAACGCCAAATGTTTTCAATACAATTTCCTCCTCTGATTACCTAGTAATTTATGCCGGAACGAATAGTTCGGGAACATTGATAGGAAAGTTCTACCGAGCAGATTTTCAGAACTCTATCAGCATTGACTCCTCCGAAGTTTTTCTAGAATGGTATACTGATGCAGGTTATAGCTCTACAGGTTTTGATATTAGCTGGACTTCAGACGCTCCTGTTCAGTTGGATTTGGCAAAGAAACAAGTCAGCCTTGGAGATTCCATTTCTCTAATTGCCCTGGGGGGACAGGCTCCTTACTCTTACTCTGTCGTTAGCGGATCTGGTAGTATATCTGGGAACCAATTTACTGCATCTAGCTCTGAAACGGGTAAAGTAGTTCTAAGACTAACCGACAACCTTGGGCAAACTGCTGAGACCGAGCTTGAAGTCATCAATACAAACGATCTAGAACTTTATCAAATGTGTTATAGTACTTCTAGTAGTGATGGCTATGGCCGCATAACGGATTCCAATGGTCCTAATTATGGCTACTCTCATAACGAAAATTGTGGTTTTGTGATCCAAGCCACCGGAGCATCATCAATCACTCTAACTCCGAACCTTTTTCAAACCCATGACCTATCAGACTTTCTTGAAATCTACGCTGGTACCGATAATTCCGGAACAAAAATTGCTAAATATTCTAGCCAAGACTTTACCAAAGCAATAACCATTGAGTCAGGAAGCGTCTATTTATATTGGCAGACAAATAACGGCGATAGTTCGGCTGGCTTTGACATTAGCTGGAGTTCTAACGCGCCACTCACTTTGAGTAGTTCTAAAAACCAAATTGAACTAGGAAGTACAATTACTTTAAATAGTCTTGGCGGCCAGGCTCCATATACTTACTCAATTGTAAGTGGTGGCGGAGGCAGCATCACAGGGAATGAATTTACAGCCTCTGCAACTGAATCAGGAGCAGTGGTTCTTCGAGTGACCGACAATCTCGCACAAACATCAGAGATTGAAATTCAAGTAATTAACAATGATCTGCTCGACTATAATCGAATCTGCTACTCTACCAGCTCCAATTCAGGTCAAGGGCGAATTTTTGATTCGGGTGGAGCACAAGATGGTTATAACATAAACGAAGACTGTGGTTTCTTAATTCAACCCGCTGGAGCCACAAGTATTACCCTTTCCCCTACTGACTTTAAAACTTATGATGCAAATGATTACTTGGAAATTTATATTGGAACTAATAGTAGCGGCACTCGCCTTGCTCATTATACATCAACTTCCTTTACGAAATCTATTACTATCGAGTCCTCCAGTGTCTACCTGTTTTGGCACAGTAATCACGGCAACAACCAATCAGGTTTCGATATTTCATGGACATCAAATGCTCCGGTGCAATTAAATATAGCTAAAAACCAAATAGCCTTAGGTGAATCATTAGGCCTAAATGCAGTTGGTGGTCAAGCTCCTTATACCTATTCTATCATTAGTGGATCTGGTAGTGTTTCTGGAAACACATTCACAGCTTCAGCAACTGAATCAGGAGCAGTGGTTCTTCGAGTGACCGACAATCTCGCACAAACATCAGACATTGAAATTCAAGTGATTAACAATGATCTGCTCGACTACAATCGAATCTGCATCGCTACTAGCTCCAACTTGGGCCAAGGCCGAATCTATGATTCGGGCGGAGCACTAGATGGTTATAATATTAATGAAGACTGTGGTTTCTTAATCCAACCAACAGGAGCAACGAGCATTAATCTTACACCTAACTCTTTTGAAACCTATAATTTAGGTGACTATTTAGATATTTACATAGGTACAGATAGTAGTGGCACAAAATTAAAGCGCTACTCTAGAACTGACTTTAATAAATCGATTACTATTAATTCATCAAGTATTTATATTTTATGGCATAGCGATCATGCTGGAACCCGATCAGGTTTTGATATTTCATGGACATCAAATGCTCCGGTACAATTAAATGCAGCTAAAAGCCAAATAGCCTTAGGTGAAACATTAGGCCTAAATGCAGTTGGTGGACAAGCCCCGTATAGTTATTCTATCATTAGTGGCTCTGGTAGTGTTTCTGGAAACACATACACCGCTTCTAGTACTGAAGCAGGAGCTGTAGTACTTAGAGTAACCGACAATTTGGCCCAAACTTCTGATCTTGAAGTTCAAGTCATTGACCCTAATATTTTAGGGCAAAATAGAATCTGTTATTCAATTAGTTCAACAGAAGGGCAAGGAACAATCACCGATTCAGGTGGAGGTAGCTATTACTCAGATAATGAAGACTGTGGCTTTTTAATCCAACCAACAGGAGCCACAAGCATTAGCCTTACCCCTAACTCTTTCTCAACAAGGGATGCAGCAGATTATTTAGAAGTTTATATAGGTACAGACAGTAGTGGTACGAAGTTAAAGCGCTACTCTCGTACTGACTTTAATAAATCTATTACCATAAATTCTTCCAGTGTTTATCTATTCTGGCATTCAAACCATGCCCATACCAACCCTGGTTTTGATATTGCATGGACCTCAAATGCTCCGGTACAGCTAAAAATGAATAAACAACAAATCCTTCTTTCCGAAAGCCTAACATTGAATGCTTTAGGCGGAGAAGCTCCATACTCATACAGTATTGTAAATGGAGCTGGAAGTATTACCGGTAACAGCTTTACCGCCTCTAGTTCTGAAACTGGTGCAGTTGAAATAAAGGTAGTCGACAACCTTGGCCAAGAAAGTAGTCGCATAGTACAGGTGGATAGAGCTAATATCTTTAAGCCTAACAAAATGTGCTATGCAAGATCATCACAAGATAGAAGCGGTAAACTATATGACTCTGGAGGCGACGGAGTAGAATATTCCAGTAATCAAAACTGTAATTTTTTAATCCAGGTCAGTGGAGCGACATCCATTACTTTAAACCCAAAAAGCTTCTCAACCGTAGATAATTCCGACTATTTAACCATTTACTCTGGTACAGATAATACGGGCAGCATCATTTCTCGTTACAGCCACACTGAATTTTCTAGTCCGATCATAATTAATTCTGATAGCGTATACCTTGAGTGGGTCACCGATCCGTATACTACCGATTCTGGCTTTGAAATAGACTGGTTTGCTGATACAAGCCTAGATTTCTACACAAGCCAAACTCACCTACAGCTATCTGACAGTATTGATCTTAATATCAGCGGAGGCCTTGCTCCTTATACGATTAGTATAGAATCAGGTGAAGGAAGTATTTCTGGACAAAGCTATACAGCCTCTTCTAGCAAAGCTGGAATTGTAAAAATCAAAGTGGAAGACTCGAATAGCAATAGCATAACCAAAGAGCTTTATGTTTACGACCCACTTACTATTCCAAGTACCAGCTTCTGTTATATTACAGAAACCAACGAAGAGATTGGACGCATCTATGACGATGGTGGTTCAGGAGAAAATTATTCAGGCTCTGATTGCGGGCTTTTGATCAACATCCCATCTGCCACCAGCATTGTTCTTGAAGCTGTAAGCTTTAAAACCTATGAATACTGGGACTCTTTAACGATTTACCAAGGTACAGATAATACTGGAACTGTCTTAGGTATGTATTCTAGCTCTGAAAAATTAACTGCCATTGAAATCCCATCGAATCAAGTCTATCTGGAATGGGTGGTTGATAATGATCAAAGTGATGTTGGTTTCGAACTAATCTACCACTCTAAAGGTATAAAGAAGAACCTAGTTTCCTCTTACTATATGCCACCATCCAATTCCATGCGTGTGCAGAATTTAAGTGAAACTACAAGCCTTAGCTATTCAGTACTAAGTGGCTTGAGCAGTTTTACAGATAATAACTTACAATCTACTGCCACAAGTGAAAATGTTCAGATTCAGCTAGATGATTCGGTAGATCAAATTAGTACAAACTTAGTAGTGCTAGACCCTGCTAGTTTAACTGAAAATGTAATGTGCACGAACACCACCAGTACTGACTCTGTTGGTAGAGTATTTGATCCAGGTGGCTCTGCAGGAAACTATGGCGGGAATGAACTTTGTGGTTTCCTAATCGCTCCTACTGGTGCGAACAATGTTTATCTTAACACTGTGTCTTTTAATACCTTTCATAGATATGATTGGCTGGAAGTATACGATGGCACCGACGACTCTGGAAAGCTAATCGGAAGATATATGGTTAATGACCTAATGTTAAGTGGGCCATTAAAGGCAAGTTCAGGTAGTATGTATCTAAAATGGGAGAGTTCTGCTGCACAATCTTCTTCAGGTTTTGAATTACTATGGACCAGTGACTAAACTGGTCTTTTTAATCAACGCTCTGAAGGAAAAATGTAAAGAATCTCGTCTTCCTCTAACCAGTCAAACTTTTCACGGGCTAGTTGACGTAGAAACTGGGGGTCTTTTGCCTTTTGGATTAAGCCTTTGTACTTTTCCGTATCCAGCTTAGCTCGTTTGATATTTTGTTTCAGTAGTTCTTCTTGTTTGTGTAAGTTATAAAGTCGCCATATGCTGCCATCAAATACCAGTGTGAAAAAACAAAAGCCCAAACAAAGACTTAAAAACTTCTTTGGGTTACTAAATACATGGTAAATTTGATTTCTAACTCCACGAAACATAGCTATATTCTGCCAAAAAAAATCAACTTACGAAAGACTTTAGTGTTATTGGTCTGGCAAACTCCAATTGTTTTTTTCAATTTACTTGAAAATTAAATGCCTTTTAGTGGTAGGTTTGTAGGTTTTGAATTTGGTTAAAGAACTAGTTCTCGGCAATTATGTGGAAGCCTTTTAACAGCGAGTTTACTACCAAGAATTTGAGCATAAAAAAAGCTAGGCTTATCCCCTAGCTTTCTTAATAATGTGTAAATCTAAATCTATAATTAAAACTCAATAGTAGAAGTATCTGTAGAACTACTAAAACGAGTGTTGTACAAAGGAGATCGCAATCTACGAATTTCGTAGTTTACATAGTATTCTTCCCCACTTTTCAATTCCTTAGAAAACTCATAGACCATTTCTGACTGATTTGCCGGAACGCTTAGGCTTACTTCTTCAATCTCCTCATCAAACCAAAGACTTCTATACCTTTTTAAAACCATTTTCACTTCCATCAGACCCGCGTATTTATCTCCGCGTGAAGCTAGGCGGTCTAAAATTTTCACACCCAATCGCATCCCTGTGGCTTTGTAAACTTGAACAGCAGCAGAAGATACTGACGGGGTCACTGGATTACGAGCAAACTGAGCCACTAGACTCGGACTATCCACAGATCCTGTATTCACGACATTTACTACTTTGTTTTTAGATCCATAAGGCACAGAGATTGAATACCTAGGAGCTTCGCCATCTCTGATTTCATGAAAGTTTACAGTTAACTGCTGAGATTCTCCCTCTAAAAGCAATGCACCTTCCAAAGAAAGATCTACTGTCAGTAGCATAGAATTTAAAAATCTCTCTTTTGTTACCTCTTGATAATCACGGTAAGTATCTACCACTTCATAGCTACAACTTTGTTGATAAGAGGAATCTACCGTGAAACCTAGATTTTGCTTATTGTCAGCTTCATATTTACGAACATTTGCCACCAAACCACGTAGAGCCTTTGGGTTTCTTTCTTGAGCATCGTATAGCTCTCTCATAAATTCCGACCAAGTACTTGGTTTTCTACGAAGAAAACTTCTATCCTCTACCAAATGAGGAGCATAACCTTTTCCGATTCCTTTTACTGCAGCAGCTAGAGCGCTTGCCTTCTGACTTTTGGTAACATTGAAGTAACCTTTCCAGTCCCCTTTGTTGTTTCCATAATATTGTTTAGGACAAACATAATCATAAACCTCAACAACAACAGGTTCATAATCAATAAATACACCGTACCTTTTCAGTTCTAAGTCAACAGATCCGGTAAAAGTCTCTCCCTCTGTAGGTCCCTGAAAATAAGTTGTTGCTGATGAATCTTTATAAATAATTGCATCATAGGATGGTGCAAATGTTTGCCCCCAAACTGTCAAAGATAAAAATGTAGATAAAAATAATGCGATAGAAAACTTCATGACCCCTCCCTTATAAAAGCCAAAGTTTTAATTGATCCGAGATTTGTCTAAACAATAAAACCCATCGTGGCTATTTATTTTGGACAAGTAAAAATATTTACAGGTAATGTTTGATAGTTTACTAGAATACTAATCTTTCCTATTAAATTTCCAAATGGAGAGCTTTCAATTTCACGGGCGCGCGGCGAGTCATTTTTTTTTGGGGGGGGTGTTTCTTGCGTATTGAAGAACTTGTGTTTTCTACAGTCTTCTGTGTAGTTTAATTTTTTGTTAGGGAGAAAATTGCATTAGGGTGGCTGCCACCCAAATGACATAGAGCCTGCTTGTTGGATAAGCCAGTAGAGTCCTTGTTTGATCGCTTTTTTAACTAAATAGGTTTTAGAATGACTAGCTTCATTTAAATTTTAAGAACCATAAAAAAGCACGAAAAATCAAGTATATGTTCTTTTTTTCAACTAGTCTCTTTTTACAGGGGAAACATGGATTATCTAAATCAACTAAACCGAGCCATTGACTACATTGAAAAACACCTGGACGAGAAATTAATCATTCAAGACATTGCTAAAGAAGCAGGGATTTCTCAATGGCATTTTCAAAGAGTGTTTCGTGGGGCAACGGGTGAGAGTATAAAAAGTTATGTGAATGCTAGAAAGCTTTCGAAAGCAGCTGAAGAACTTGCTAGTTCGAAAACCAAGATTTTAGACATCGCTGTTAAATACAACTACTCTTCTCATGAAGCATTCACGCGAGCCTTTCAAAAATACTTTCGAATGAGTCCAAAAGAATTTCGTCAATATCCCAATTTAAAGCGACTTGGAAATATTATGTTTCGCCCTCACATCACTGAAAAATACTTAGAACATTTATACGAGGGAATGAATATGAAACCAGAAATAAAAGAACTAGAAGCTATGGAGGCCTATGGTCTATCTTCAATTATGTACTCCACCAATGATCCCCTCTTCCAAGAAAATTTCAAAAACATTCCCAACCTATGGCAAAGGCTTCGAAAAGAGATACATGATATTAAACAAGATAACCTAAAAAGAATGGCATTTATATTTAGTACCGAAGAGTCCAAAATCGACTCCCCTTTAAAATATTACGCGGCTTTTGAAGCCACTGAAGACTTAGTGCACTTAAACCTATAAAAAATTATGACTGACAAAGGCCTTTATGCCGAGTTTGTTCATAAAGGAATTCCGGCCAAAGTAGACCACAGTATAAACTACATTTACGGAGTGTGGTTTCCAAAGTCTGGTTATCGACGTAGAAGCGGGCCTGACATTAACCTTCCCGATGAAAAGTATGGCCCTAACTCTGTTGATGGTATTATCAAAATTTTGATTCCCATAGAACAAAGAGACTAATTAAAAGATTTTCCCCTTAGCTCCCTGACAGTGTCGTAGGAATATCTCGCTTCCAGTTTCGATCAAGATCAAAGGCTTCGTCGATTTCTGGGGCGAAATTTTCACAGATAAACTCTATAGCGTCCTCCCATTCCTCAAATTCCCCTTTGTGTTTCTCAGGAATCTCTTTTTCCATCATTCGAATGATTTTTGGAAAATCAAATTCTGTGGAATCATAATGAAGTAGATTAATAAGCATGTCCCCTTCAATTCCAAACATTAGTTTTTTAAATGCAAACTTCAGCATTGCTTTTGGGAAATAAAAATTATGCTCATGAACCAAGTAGAAAAACAAAACCTCAATTCGATCTCGCTCTTGCTGATTTTTAACTTGATCCACTTTTTCAAAAAACCTTAAAAAGGCCCCGTGCATTTCATCCCAAATTTGTTTGCGGGATTCTAAACTTCCTACATACCTAGTTTTGAAGTTCACATCCGCTAAGCCAAGTAGAGCTCCCATTGTCAGATCGACAGAAGAGAAAAAATGATCAAAATCGTGCCTTAAAGCCAGTGAAGGAGGCATGTCTATAGTATCCACCATAGATCGAACATCCGTCAATAAAAGTAGCCCCATACCAGCGACGAAGCTTCTACTTAAGGTCTCATAACCTACTGGTCGATGATAAGGTAGAAATTTAAGTTCAAAACCAATCTCATTAGCAACCTCTACAACTTCTTCATAGGAAGCCTTTAACTCGGCCACATTCAAACTTATGTAATCACCGATCTTTGACAAGTCACTTGTTGTCTCTGGCAGGTACTTCAGGTCATTTAAAACAACAAAATGAAAACTTAAGTTCATCATTTCTTCGTAGCGCAAAGGAAAATTCTTCTTTAGCCTAAGTAAGCCACTGAAGCTCTCAAACTCTTTTATTAGAAGATCAGGGTAATTTTTAGAGGATATGCTTTTCTCTAGACTGGAAAGCATGAAATTGAACTGCGGACCAAAATCATTTACAAACTCTAAATCTTCGGAAAGCCAAGACCGAGGCCCATACTTTTGATGCTTTGCTACCAAATCCTTAAGTTTAAAATCCTTTTCCAAAGATTTTTTAGGGCTTGCCGAGCCGGCACAAATCACATCTTGCGAATAGCAAAGTTCTGAATTTAAAAATAAAAAAAGAAAAAAGAAAGGAATAAGGACATGTCTCATAGGACGGGGAAATCTAATCTAGAAAACTCTCTTTAGCAAACATACTAAGCAAGGCCAGTTTACAATTGCTCCGAAAGAAAAACTTTTCACTATCCTCTACAGCTATTAAGTTTAAATAAATAAAGCTCGCTTAAAATTTTACGCACAAAAAAACCCAGACTTTAAAGCCTGGGTTTTGTTAATCACAATAGTAAATGTGATTAGAAGCTGATACCACCATTGATGTAATATAAAGACCCTTGGTCAGCAGCATACAAAGCAGAACTCGCAACATTCATAGCTTTAGTACTAAAAGCAGCGATTGAAAGATCAAAATTGTTAGTCACTTGCATTCCTAACTCAGAGTAAAGGTATAACTTTGGAAATCCACCTTGTCCTTGATAGTCAATGTCGTGTTGTACACCTGCTTGGTGTAAGAACGTAAAGTTACCCATTGGTACTAAACCCATAACATAGTTACGAAGTCTCCACTCGCGGTTAACTTTTTGTTTAGATTCAGCAATGTTTGTGTCAGCATTCACTTCAAACTTCTCGTCTTGAAATTCGTCAGCAATGTAGTAACGAGTTTGCGAGTGAGCAGAAAGAGCTAAACGACCAAGGTTAGCAAAAGTTCCACTTACCTCACCGCGAAGCTGTAGTTTTTGATTCGTCTCTTCTCTAGAAGAAATTGAAGTCGGTAAAACCGTACGGAAATAACCTTTCAGTTTTGTTCCGAAAAGATTTGATTTAGCAATTTGAAGATATGTATCACCAACATTAGCTTGAACTCTTTCACCATCTGCAAAAGATTGGTTGAACTCTTGGTTAAAACGGAAGCTTGTATCCGCATCAATTTTATAGTTCAAACGAAGCTCTAAATAACTTGTTCCAGTGTCACCATTTGCGATTTCCATCTCGTTCGTTAAAAGAAGGTTTCCGCTGATACGGCTTGGCGCTGTAATATCCTTGGCTTTAATCTTCTGTGTTACAGGTGATTTCTTTGGCAAAGTTGCCTGTTTCTTTTTCGTGGTCGCAGCTGTTGCAGCTAAAGACCCGCCCATAACCGCTACCGCTACTGCGATGGACAAAAGTGACTTCATAAAAATTCCTCCAATTTTTGCCGGCTCATTTATTAATGAGCCAATCTATTAAAAATAATTGCTCGCTCCACCTGATATAGGAGCAATCTATATGCCAGGTTTTGTTTATTATGAGCATTAACACTTAACTATTTATAATCACTTATCAAAATTACAAAGTGATTTCTTTTTAAGCACCCAAAAACAGGTGCGTTTTGCAACTTTTACCAAAAAAGAGCTTTTCTGCCGCGCAAAATGGCACCAAACATAGTCCCTTTCTATCAGCTTTCAAAAGCCTCTTTAGCAAATGGGGCGCAAGGAATACCATTTTCAAATGGCAGCCACAAGGTCAAAATTCAATATGAATATGGAATTTGAAACTTTATAAAAGAGAATAGCCTAAATGTCTTTAATCCTAAGTATTTAGACTTTAATTGAAAAAAACCTGATAATGCTTAAAGCCATTTTTTAATATATAGAAGTATTCACCACTACAAAGCCTCTCTATACAAAATGTCTTTAAATTATAAGCTTGAATTCAATCGAAACTGGTCCCTTTATTTTCGGATGGTATTCAATCAAGCCCTAGGTATTTCTCAATGTATTGATTGCAGTCCCCTTCACAGTTTTATGTAAGTACCTAAAAACAGGATGCACTATGTTTATAGCTTGAATTGCCTTGGGTAGGCTTTTAATAAAAAAATGAGTTTAAAAAGAAGGCCGGATTCACTGGAAGGTTTTTCTCGAAGGACAGGTACCTACATGTACTCGCCGGTTTCGACCGATGTACTACTTTGCTAATATGTTGAATAAGAGCTGCTTTGTAGGCCTCGAGACCTTTGATGAGTGTTCTTAGCGGATCGATCGCTTGTTGCAAACCAGAGGTCCTTCGAGAAAAACTTTCCATTGAATCCTCTAACTAATAATAAGAATCTTCTGAGCACTTTTGTGAGAAAGAACCTTGATTGCAGACTAAAACAATATTCGGACCAATAAGACATTAAAACTATATTCAAACTCTTATATGAGCCTATCCGCAATTAAAGGGGC
>JAYZXX010000158.1:0-12856 GCA_036140815.1 Bdellovibrionota bacterium
GTAAAACAAAAAAACTGAATCCGATTAGTGTCTTAGGCTTTGTAAACGTATTGGCCACAGGAGGCCTAGCACTTTTTAAGTTAGAAGGTATTTGGTTCGCCGTAAAAGAGGGACTATTTCCTTTAATCATTGGTATCGCAGTTTATCTTTCGAGCCAATGGAAAAACCCACTAATCAAAGCCCTGCTATTCAATGACCAAATTTTTGATGTAGATAAAATTCAAAAGCAACTGGATGAACGCTCCACCCAAAAAGACTTTGATCAACATTTAAGAAAATCTACAAAGTTTTTTGCCTACACATTTTTTCTTAGTGCCATATTAAATTTCGTTTTAGCAATGTATATCTTTAAAGATATCCCTCTAGAATTGCCTGACCTAGAGCGCTCTACAATTTTAAATGAACAGATCGCTGATATGACTTGGAAATCCTATTTCGTCATTGTTATTCCATCTATGCTTTGTATGTTTATACTTTTAAACTACCTAATCAAAGGGGTAAATCGCTATACTGGTTTAGGCTTTCAAGATGTTATAAATCAACCAGAAACAAAATAATTAGGAAGCAGAATTTTTTGTAGGCAAGTCTTTGAATTCAGTTCTAAGACTTGTACAGTTTCTGCCATTTTCTTTCGACTCGTATAGTGCATGGTCAGCCTGTCGAACTAAATTTCTTGCATCTAAATCGTAATCACCAATCATCAAGGCCACACCCAGGGAACAGGTTAGCTTGATACTTCTAGAGCCATCATTAAAATTATAGGCTTCAATGTTTTTTCTTAGTCTTTCACAAAACTTCTCTGCACCTTCTGCATCAATTTCGGTGAGACACATTAAAAATTCATCACCACCATACCTAGCGCCAAAATCATATTCGCGAATGGTATCTTTAATGATAGTTCCCACTTCTTTTAGAACAAAACTACCAAACAGGTGATCATTATTATCATTGACGGATTTGAAGTGATCCATATCCATCATTACAATGGCAATCCCTGAGGACTTTCGCCTTCCTCTAGCAATCTCCTTGTCTACTTTATCGTAAACAGAACGCATATTATAAAGCCCTGTTAAGTCATCGACCTCTACCATGGCTTCAAGAAGCTCATTCTTCTTCGCAAGCTCTCGGTGCATTTCGTTATTTCTTAGAGCCACTTCTATCCTTGCCAAAAGTTCCGGTACTCGAAATGGCTTCTCAATATAGTCGTCGGCCCCTTCTTGCAAAGCGCGCACAACTAACTTTGTATCTCTTCTTCCAGATACAAAAATAACCGTCACATAATTTTCTTTTTTCCTCAAATCACACAAGAGATCTATACCTGTTGAACCAGGCATATCGTGATCAGTAATTACTAAAACTGGATCCCATTCCTCAATGATTTCTTGACCTTGGTCGACACTATCTGCTGTTTTAACAGAATAGCCTACGCTCAAAAGGGACTCTTCAATTACTTCAGAAGTAAGAGCTTCATCTTCAATCAATAATATTTTTATCGCTTCGTTTGAAGACACTTTTGCCATCACCTTATTTTAAACTTTAAAGCACCAGCCCCCTATTACATTTTGAAAGCCTGGGCCAATATCCTAAGCTAAAAGGCTTGTTTTGCCAACCAAATATAAGAAAAAACCTAAATAATTCCGATAACTTAATATGGATAAACCTCTGATTAGCTTTTTATCATTCCTGCTCCTAATTGAGCTAGCAGTACTATTTGCTGATCTAGGTTTTCTACCAGCTCATCTACTTCCCAATAGTATAAGAAGTCTCAAGCAGCAAAATCAAAAAATTGGTCACATTAGCTTTCTTAAAAACAAAGTAAGAAAAAAACTTGATCAAAGCATTGTATGGACCGAAGGCAAAGCGCAAGAAGAACTATACAATCAAGACAGCGTACTCACGCTTAAAGACAGTAGTGCAAAAATTAAACTTGATGGAAACATTCAAATTAAACTTTATGAAAATACACTCATCGTCATAAAAGCACCTGAACAAAAACATTCAGAAGAAGGCTTAAAAATTCAATTTGCTAAAGGAAACCTAAGAAGTAGATTGAGAGATAAAAAAATTGCTTTAGAAGCTGAAACATGGAGTTTTAATCCCTCAGAAAACTCTGACATTTCGTTTCGTTCAACAGCTGATAAAAAACTAGAAATTGAAGTTAATCAAGGAAGTATTCAAATCGCCAACAAAGAATCTCCAGAAAAAATAATTGAATTTACTGAAGGAAAAAGCTTAAGCCTTGGAAACACTGGGGCCATCCAAAGTAAAAGCATTACTTCAGAGTTTAGATGGGATTACAAAGAACAGCAAACAAGATTCTATTCTTCTGCGGAAGAGAACTCAGAGATTCAACTTAAGTGGCAAGGGAGCCCAACAAAAATTACACTTTATAGTAACTCCACTGGTTCCAAAGACTATTTCATTGAAGGCGAGCGTAAGAACATGAAATTAACTCTACCACCTGGCCACTATTTTGCAAAATTGGAAGATGAAAAAAAGGTTAGTAAAACCTTTGAATTTGAAGTGCTTGCAGCTCAATACTTTAGCTACTACTCACCTTTTCCTAGAGATAGAATACTAAATCAGAATGAGCATCTATTTAGTTGGGAAAAAATCCCTAATGCTTCCAAATATAAAATAGAATTTAGTCGAAATAAAAACTTTGAAAATTTGGCTGAAAGCTATGTCAGCGATGAAAATATTAAAAAATTAAAAGTGCAAAATAACGGACCTCTGTACTGGAGGGTTTTAGCTATTGACGAAAAAGGTGGCTCCTACCCCAACAATTTAAAATTCCCAATTTACTCCATTTCAGAGGCTCTTGCCGCTCCAAACCTCAAAGGAATTCAAAAATCTAGAATACCAGCAAGCAAACAGAAAAGTAATGAATTGCAAAAGCAGAAACCTTCCAATCTAAAACCAAAGAAAAACAAAGCTACTGACAAGATAATGAAAAAAGATTTCGAAAAAACGAATAGTCATTACAAGGAAAAAACAAATAAGTATCTTGAACGAGAAGAAATATCAAAAAATACATTAGTAGAAAATACCAAGACTCTTCTACAAGCTATCTTAGATATAGTTTTTATCAATCAAGCTAAGGCAGAAGAATTTACAGCAGTAGACAAAGAAACACCTAAAAAGTATGAATATAAATTTGAATGGTCAAAAGTAGACGGGGCTGATTTCTATATTATTGAAATTTCGAAATCCCCAAACTTTCAAGACTTGCTTTTTGAAGATCAATCCAATGAAACCAGTATTCATTGGGAAAGCGAGCATACTGGTAAAGTCTTTTGGAGGGTATCTGCTGGAGCATACAATGGTATAATGGGCGTCTTTAGCGAAGCCATGGAAGTCAATTTATCAGAGATTGAGGTTCACAAAAAAGTAGTGCAGATAAAAAAAACAGAAATCAAAGCGCCAATTAAGTCAGAGAATGAAAAAGTCGTTAAACCGCCCCAAATCCCCCTAATAGCCTCCAAAAAACAAAAAGAAGAAATTGACCCTCAGCTGACAAAAATTTCAAGCCACTTTTCCATCGCCTACTTTTTATCCTACGGAAAAGCCAAAGGATTTCTTCTGGAAGAAAATGCAAGATACAATTTTACTGGTGTTAAACCCTTTGAAATTGAAATGCAGTATACCAAGAAAAGCGCATTAAAAAAGTACTACTCAAGCTCATTAAGCTACCATCGAAGTGAATGGAAAGCAGAGACTAGCTCTCTAAGCTTCCAGGAAAAAATCAAAGAAGAACAAATCTTTTGGGATCACTACTTTTTCTTTGCAGGATCTTGGTCTTTTGGAATCAACTTGCAAAAAAGAGAATTCCCTCTACGAACTGGAAATGAAACAATAGACTTCAGTTCAAAATATCTATCCGGCTTATCTTTTCAGAACGAATTTAAATTTAACAAAGCAAGTCTGCCTGAAATCTTAGTCGCTCAATCTAGGCTATCTGCGAATGGCGAAATTATCGACATTTCAGGAAAATTCCTAGCAAAATGGAAATTAAAAACGAGTCAAAAATATCAAATCCATTTTGATGCGGGAATGCAATATAACCTTCGTAGTACAAATGCAAAAGATTTTTCCCATTACACTGAGGTTCAAATCGGCCTAAGCATAGACTGGGGAAGTTTTCCGAAATCTCAAGATACTAAACAGAACGAGAGGCAATAAATAAATCAATAGTAAAAAGCCGGGCTGTTGATTTTGTGGATTTACTAATCCACATGCTGATACAAAGTTAAATTCATCTTCTTCATTAGGAGTGTACTCATAGCCCACTCGGGTTAGCTTACTAAAACTTCCAGAACTATCTTGATTAAGACTAACTTTCATTCGCCAATACCTAAATGAATTATTTAGATCAAAGCTTGATAAACTAGAATAGCTCGGACTAAATCCAGAAGAATTTCCTGAGGCATAGCTAGTGCTCAGACTGCTGGAACCACTTAGGCTTTGAGTGATTAATGTTTGAACCAATATAGGAGCTGTATTTTCAAGGTCGATTTCGCTACTTATAAAATCAAAACTACCACTGGCCGCATTCACACTTCCCCTTGCTACCAATTGAGTATCGGGACTTTCTAAGGTGTCCCCTCCAGCAGTTCCACTACTATCAACCACCCAAGTACGACCTCTACCACCATCTCCACCGGCGCCACCCGAATTGCTCGAACCACCGCTTCCTTCCACAGCAGATACAGTGTTATTTAAAATAATGTCTCCGGCACTAAAGATGGCAATACTACCACCACCACCTGCGCCTCCACCACCAGCCCCCTGAGAAGAGGCACCACCATTACCACCATTAGCTAAAATACTTCCATTATCTGTGACAGTAACATCACCAAATGCATAGATTAAAATGGAGCCACCTCCGGCACCTCCGCCACCGCCACTGGCATCGTTTGCTGGGGTCGCTGAATAAAAGCCAGCACCACCACTTCCACCGGAGCCGCCACCTAATTCTGAAAATTCGTCATTTTGAAAATTACTTCCAGCTGTCCCTGAATTACCACCGTCTGGGTTCACGCCTTGATCAGCTCCAGTTCCTGCTTGACTATAGGCACCACCACCAGCGCCCCCTTTACCACCACTTACTCCATCACTCGCAGGACTGCCTCCACCGCTAACCGAGCTACCTCCATTAGAACCATTGCTGGCATCAACTAAACTTCCTGCAACCGAGTCGTAGTAACCGCCGGCACCACCATTAGCACCACCACAAACTCCGGTTCCACCACTAGCCTGTTGGGTTTCATCATCATTTCCTGCTTCGCCGTTTCCACCAGAGCAATCTATACTTCCGTCAATGTATACAGTGGATTGACTATAAATTTTTAATGGCTTCGAACCGGTTGGGCGTATTGTCCACCCTGATTCTAAATTGAAACTCGTAAAGTAGAGAGCAGAATAAGTATCTGTATTGATTGTAATTACATTTCCACTAAGATCAGCATTTTCACTAAAATTTACATAGGTACTAGAGTCAAACTTTCCATGACTTCCATCACCGATACTAAATTGGCTACTGGTGGAGCTAGCACTTACCGCTTGGTAACTCGCAACTTGTGGAGGACCATGGATAGACGAGTCGGCAAGATTCAAAATCAAATCGCCACTACTCTTAATAGAGCTATCACTTAAATCAAGAATGTAGTTATCCGCTCTCCCCAAAACAGAAGAAAGAAGAACTCCAATGAATGTAAAACTATGATGCTTTTTCATCCTCTTGATTCCACTCCAATACTTCCCAAATTTTCTTTTTCAATGTTTCTGCACGAAAGGGCTTTATAATATAGGCATCCACCTTTGACTTCACTGCACGAGTTATTTTAATTCTCTCCATGGACCCTTGTGAGGTTACCATAATAAATGGAGTTTCCTTTCGATGAGGATTCCCTCGAACTGCTTTTAAAAGGTCTAATCCACTTAAATGTTTCATTTCCCAATCACTAAAGACTAAATCAATACTATTCCTTGAGTCTTGGATATAAGTTAATGCTTGTTGGGCACTTGAAAAAGACTTTACATTGCAAAGTCCAAAATACTCTAAATATTCAACAATCACTTCAAGAACTTGTTTATCATCGTCTACTACAAGAATCTGAATGTTTAAATTCGCCTGTGCCATTATGCCACCTCTTTTCTTGGTAGTTGTATTTCAATCACCAGACCTTTAACTTCGTGATTATAAAGTTTGAAATGTCCACTATGCTCAATTTCCACAATTTCTCTGCAAATGGATAGCCCCAAGCCTGTTCCTTTCTTACCTTTTGTTGTGTAAAAAGCATCAAAAACATGTTCTAGGTCTTTATCCGCGATTCCAGTGCCATAGTCTCTAATTTTTAAAACACAAAAATCACCATGATCATAAACCCCTAAATCAATTTGACCACCACCTGGCATTGCATGACTGGCATTTATAAAAACATTTGTCAGAACTTGCATAATGGATGTTTCGTTTACAAAGACTTTTCCATTGTCTGATTTGATTTTACAAATTTTAATGGCTTGTGTTCTTAACTGGTGTTCCATTAAGTCTAATGCGCTGTTAACGATATTGTGTAGGTTATGAGTTTCTTTGGGAAAATCTGCATTTCCAGGATTTGCCAAATGATTAAATCGATCTAAAATTTCATTAGCTCGAATACTGGCTTCTAAAATTTTCTCTAAGGACTGGGTCTTTTTCGCTTCATTACCCATTTGCCCTAATTCAGCCTTTCCCATTATCTGAACTAAAATATTTCCAAACTCGTGGGAAACACCTCTTGCAACAGCGGCCACCGTTGAAAAACGCTCTGACTGAAAAACCTGATTTCTAAGGTCTTGCATCTCTTTTTCACGGATTTTACTTTCCCTCTGCAAATTCCACAAACTGATATAATTTCGCGCTTTCTGGAGAATTTCACCATTGGTAAATGGCTTATTTAAATAATCCCATTGGTCAACTTTATCTTCACCTAAAAATTTATGAATACTATCAACATCCCTATCGTGGTAGGCAGTAACTAATACTCCATAAAAGTCATCATCCATTTTTTGCAGCTCTTTCAGAAGTTCAATTCCATCCATTCCATCGCCTAAAAGGACATCGATAAAGCCCATTGCAAAGGCTTGATTTTTGGCTTTCGCCGCCTTCATTGCATCTAGGGCTTCAGCAGCCGAATGAACGATACTTAATTGAAATGGGAAGTGCTTTTCTTGACTATCCGATTTAAGGCTTTCGATTCGAGCGGAACGACTACTTCTTTGCAAAGGGATCACTTTTGCAGAGTGTTCTAATATATCGGTATAACTTTGCGCCACTTCTTTTTGATCCTCAACGACTAGAATTCGGTAGTTCCATTCGTAAGAAGAACTTAATGTCTTTTCATAATCTTTTTGAAGTTTTCTTAATGCACTCATGCCGAAACTCTCCCCTGTTTCGTTGCGATTGGTAAATCAATTTGAAATACACTGCCTTTTCCTGGCTCTGAGGATTTCAAAAATAAATCTCCATTAAAGGAACGAATAAATCTACGACTAATACTTAAACCAAGCCCAGTACCCTCTGATGCAGCCTTTGTACTAAACTGACTTTCGAATAGCTTTTGTTGATTTTCTAAGGCGATTCCTATTCCATTGTCTATAATTTGAAATTGAACCCAATCCTCTTCTTGATTTATAAAACTTAGTTGAATGAATCTAGTTTCATCCACAACTGGGCGCAATGCTTGAATAGAATTTCTAAAAAGATTGGTTAGGGCTTGTACAAATTCATCCTTATCTACTTTTATATTAATCTCATCTCTTTGGTCTTCAAATATGAATTTTATAGAGGCCTCATCCATTGCATCAGCCATTATTTTATAAGACTCATCAATAAGCCCCATCAAAGGATAAATTTGATGATCACCACTGGTTCTATTAAGACTACGCATACTTTGAACAATGCGGTTAATTCTATGGCCTTCTCCTAATAGAAAACCCAAGTCTTGTTTCATTTCTTGAAACTCTAAATTTAAGCCCTCGTAAATTTGCGAGATATTTTCCACATCTTCTTCAAGAAGGCTTTTATCAGGATTCAAAGTAGACTTTTGATTCCATTCATTCCATAAGTGTTCTTTACCCGATTCAAGATCCTTTTTCCATGCCGTGGTAATTTCGTCTAGCAAGATTAGGTCTTCTTTCTTTTTATGCTCTAATCTTTTGTCGACTTTTTGTATTCGAGTAAGAATACTCGTCAATGGGTTTAAAACTTCATGAGCTGCTCTACCAGCAATTTCACCAGCTGCAGCCAATCGACTCGTTCTAAGCAAAGCTTCTTGGGCTTTTTTTACAGCTAGGTTCTGCTCTTCTAATTGTTTCGTGCGTTCTTTTACTTTATTTTCAAGCTCACGATTTATACTTTCCAATTCATCCCGCGAGCTTTTAAGATCGCAAATCATTGTATTAAAGTTCTCTGCAAGTACTCTTATTTCGTCTTTGGTATGTAGTTTAATTGAAATACTTAAATCTCCAGATGCCACTTTTTTCATAGCCGCTAATAATTTATCAATTGGCTTCGTTAAACTTCTTGAGAACAATATGGCCACTATAAAAGCTAAAGTAAGAAAGATGGATGCAAATAAAATGGATCGATATACAAATTGCCAAACTACTGCAAGAGCCTTCTCCGTAGAAACACGAGAAACAACTAAGAGTTTGTTAGCAAAAGACTTTGAAAAGGCAGCAAGATATCTTTGGTCTGATTCAGTATACTGAAACACAGAAGTTTTCACATATTCATTTTTGGTTTTTTCCAAAAAGGAAAGGTTTTCAATTTCTTGCTGCGAATCTGAGAAAAGTAGTTCCCCTTTTTGGTTAAATAGAAAAACTTCAGATAAGCGGTTTTGATTTTCTTGAATTCCCAATTGGTCAAATCGTACAATTACTAAAAACATATAAGATTGAACACGCCCCCCCTTACTTATATTTTTAGTTGTTGCAAAAGCGGCCATTGGTAACTGTGACCATTCCTTTGGCTTCCACAAGTGATAACCTTTTTCTTTTATAGTCTGCAAAGGAATTTCACTATCGCTTAAAAGCTCTTCTTGAAAATTCTTTGCGTTGTAACCATAACTTTCAAAAAAATCATCTTTCCACATAATTTTTTTAAATCTTTGAGTTCGCTGTGGTTTAATTGCCAGATAAGCTAAGTTTTTGTCCTGTTCAAATAGACGTTCAATTAAATTGTCTTGACCTTCTTTTTCTAACAAAATACTGCTCAGGCGAATCTTATCTTCGATGGATTCAAAAACTTTATCTAGTTCAGACGAGAGATTAGCAACAAAACTTCGGTTATAGTCGAAAACCAATTCGGTCTTGTCTTCAGAAAAAACATGGTTGGCCAAACCAAGGTATGCCACCACACTGGCAAGTAGTAAGCCACTGATAAGCAATAGAAATTTATACCGAATCGAAAAACCAACTTTTTCCATACCTACCTATCGGCACTAAGTATCTGAAATTTAAAGATTTTCCTTATAAAAACATTGAAAAAGGTCCAGTTTAAACAGACCTATCTATGGTTGGCAAAAGTCTTTCGCTTTGCTAGGATCAGAGCAATTCCATTGGGGGGATTTATGAAGAGTTTCATCACGACTTTGGTTATATTGATATGTTGTTTTTCTGTTTTTGCAGACAGCTTGCCAAACAGACAAAGGCGTCTTTCCATTCATCACTTAGAATCCAGTCCAAGCGGTACAATGGTCCTGAACCAATTTGATAGCTTAGATCAGCTTTTTAAAATATACCGGTATGATGCAATTAGCTCTAAAAATCCTCTTCAACTTTATGAGATTTTGGATACAAACCAAGGCTTAGAATTACGCCTAAACTCAGAGCTTCTCGCCAGTTCCTCCGTCTATCTAAGTTGGGTACTTGCCATAGCAATTACAGCTCTCGATAAATATAGGATTGAAAAAAACTACCAAGTGAAACTTCCTCGTTTTATCGAATTCAGCTATTGGACCCATTCCATTGCAATGAGACATTGGCAGGAACTCGCTTATCCCAATGAACATGATTATGCAAATCATCCAGATGATCATATTGCTGAGGTAGCTAGAAAGCTTAGGGCTTCAACTACCGAATTAAGTCGATTTCATAAAGTCTCAAGAAAGAGTTTTTTAGATAAAATCAAAACTCGCCATCTGGCATTGGGATATGACAACATTACAATTGATCAATTCATTGAAAAGAATTCTGGAAATACAAAAAGAGCAGCACAAGACTTAAAAAATCGAATGAAATATTAGCATTGTTTAGTTTTATCCACCTGAGAATACTGTTTAGCAAAGCTAAGCTCAACAGACTAAACTTGAGTCTTTCAAGACAGCCTCGTTACTAACTATTAATAATTTAGAGGCGTAAAGTACTTGGTCGCTCAAATAGTATATTTTACTCTATATCTTTAAGCTGCTACTTTTCTACCGAGCAAGCTTGAATGCTAGGCTCACTAAAGTTAAACTCTCGCCGGTCGTAAATATGAAAAAAACTAGTGCCTACCGAGATTTTAAAGACACCTTGCCTCTTGCATTGCCAATGATTTCTAGTCAAATCAGTTATATTCTTATGGGTGCCATTGACAACATTATGGTCGCAAAAGTTGGGGTTGATGAACTTGCCACTACCGCTTTCTGTAACAACCTTTATGCCATTTTCATCGTTACTCAAACTGGGCTAGCTTCAGCAGCCAGTCCTTTAATTTCTAGTGCCATTGGTGCCAATCAAAATTTTCGAGTAGGTAAACTCCTCCGTCATAGCATGATTTTGTTATTCCTATTTTCATTACTATCCGTCTTGGGGATGTTATTTGTCGGCTTTAATATGGAGTGGTTCGACCAAACGGAGGCCGTAAATAATCTTTTCTGGAGTTATTTCCCATGGTTAATTGCTACCTTACCCCTTGTAGCGCTATATCAATCTCAAAGACAGTTTTACGATGGAATTCACCACTCTAAAATTCCAATGGCTTACAATTATTTAGCCATTCCCTTAAATGCATTCTTTAACTGGATTTTTATTTTTGGCAAATTCGGTTTTCCACCCATGGGAATTTTTGGTGCTGGCCTAGCTACCTTCTTAGCAAGATTTTGTATTTTCATATTGTTCACGAAACATACTTTTTTCAACGAAACTTATGAGCGCTTGTACCGTCTCAGTTTTAAAAAATTTCAAATGGAAAAAGACATTTGGAAAACCATTGTGAAATTAGGAGTTCCAAGTAGCTGCCAATACCTTTTTGAAGTAGGCGCTTTTGCAACAGCAGGTATCCTTGCTGGGCAATTGGGAAAGATTGAAATTGCCTCTCATCAAATCGCTCTTAACATCGGGTCATTCACATTTATGGTGGCCATGGGTTGGTCCTTCGCTGCTAGTGTAAAAATTGGAGGAGTCCTAGGTAAAGGTGAATTTCATCGTATTCGAGAAATGGGATTTAATCATATTAAAATCGTCTCGGTTTACATGACAATTATATCCATTCTCTTTTTCACTTTTCGCTACCAACTACCGTTGATCTATTTGGACAATGAAGAAATCACAAGTTTGGTAGCAAAAATTCTTTTAATTGCAGGGGTCTTTCAGCTGGCTGATGGTATTCAAGCAGTTTCCATCGGAATTTTACGCGGACTTCAGGAAAGTTTAAGACCTACCATTATAACCATGGTTAGCTACTGGGTAATTGCAATCCCCTTAGCAAATTATTTGGCCTTCTATACGGATTTTCAATTGATTGGGATTTGGATCGCTTTGGCCATTGGCTTAAGTATTTCTGCCACTGGCCTTGTTATTCTAATCCATCGAGTTTCTAAAAATATAGGTGAAGTTGGCTTTGTAAGTAAGTAGCCTTACTGGTGGAATCGGACTTAGTTTCTTCTTGGGTCTTGTAGTTAAGTTCTAATTCCATCCCTGAGTACAAGAAAACCTTATAGCCTACGATCATCTCTTTTGCACTTCCTTCGCTTAAGTCACTAGCAACATTAGAGCTAGCATAGTTCAGTTGTAGATAATGCTCTCGCCAAACAGGATACCTTAGGTCGACAGTGGTTACAGTCCCACCATTCTTATCTGAATCTGTTGTCTTATCATATCTCATTAATTCAGCATTGATGATGAACTTTTTGAGCATACCACCTAAATGAAAAGACCACATTTCTCTATCATAGTCAGTGGAACCTTCGACCTTCGTTTTCCAGTAAGAAAAGATAGCAGATGCACTCAAAGTAACAAATCTAGCACCAGCGTTTAATGCCATCCCACTTTCTTGAGTAGATTCCCCTGCTCTTGGAGTAATAAAATGAACATTTAAAAAAGGAACATTAGGTGCTGCACCAACACTTACACCCTTGATGGTTCCATTGTAGGCCAAACCATTTACCCTTTGCGCTAAGCCATAGTGATTTGGATCATAGATTCCAAACATTGGCCGAAACAAACCATACATAAAGTAGGTGTTATACATTAAATCATCTACTAGCAAATAAGCCGATTTCGTCAGTGTCGTTGAACCGGAAGTACTATTAAAAATAGTATCCCACTGACTGCTTTGCGGACTATTTCCATAACGAGTTTCAAAGACAAATTTATAGTTTGGTTTAAAAGGTTTAAGTTCTACACCCAAGTCCAAGTTCATCCACGACATTCCAGAGAAGTCTTCCTTCGTTGAGTTTTCATACTTGGCATTAATATAGAAAAACCTGGCGTCCAAAGAAGGACGAAACCAATCTGTTTTTACCAATCTCAAAGGATCTTTTTTCGTAACCGAAGCCATATCAACAACAGGGTTTTTGTTGTCTACTTTCCAACGAGTATCATGGTATTT
>JAYZXX010000159.1:0-13068 GCA_036140815.1 Bdellovibrionota bacterium
AATTTAAGTAACGCCTCACAAAAACGTTATTTAAATGCTAATCCTGAAAAATGGGAGGAAATTTACTCGTTCTGCCCTAGCTATGTGTTTTTTAGGCCCACTGATCATCCTCCACTGGGCAATGAACTCACCCCTCTGACTAATGGTAGAAGCATTGCTACAGACAGCAAATTATATAGCTTTAAAGGGAGTTTGAGCTTCATTCAGGGAAAAATGCCATACAAAGATGAAAATGGATCTACCAAGTTTAAGGCATTCAATCGTTTTTTCATAGATCATGACACTGGTGGTTCCATAAAAGGTAACGCAAGAGCTGATATTTTTATGGGCGAAGATGAAGCGGCAGAGTTTGCCGCCAATAATTTTTATTCTCGTGGAAATATGTTTTTTCTAGTTTTAAAGCCAGAAAGAAAAGAAATCTGGCTAGATATATTTGATCGTCTAAAAATCATATCCTCCAGCCAGAATAAGTCTTAACGTACATAGTAATTTACAATTCTTCGGAACTCATCCACTGGAGCTTTCGCTGAGTCTAAACTACTTACTGCTCTAGATAAAAGAATCTCAGCACCATTTGCTTGAACAAGTAGTTCCACTGCGGCATCCATTTCGGCTTTAAAGCTTAAAAGATCGATGTAAAACTGAGCCAACTGAGTTAACTGCTTATCACTGATATAATCAGGATCAGACTGCACCTGCGCTTTCGCTGAAAAAATTAAGGCCTCAACATCTGCTTTCACATAAGCTGCCTGAACATCTTCTGGAAACCGAATGTATTGCGATTCCTCAGAAGCTCCTACAGGCTTCTTCTCGTCACTAACAAATTTTGCCGCAGCCTTCTTCTCTTGCTGAGTTTCAAGAAGTTCATTCACTCTTTTCTGAAAGCTCGGCACTCCCCCTTCAACTCTGGACACGATAATTTGCGCCAATTGATTTACAACCACCTGAAAAGAGTTTGTCTGAACTTGCTCATTCTTTTTCAGCAAATTAAACAAAGGCTGAGAAACAAAGCTTTGCAAAAGACTGTAGAAATCATCGGAAGCAACCAAAGCCAGGCTTGATTTTAATGCTCCGAAGCCCTCCGCTCCAGCATACAATTTTGTAGCCGTTTCCTCTTTCTTAGCCAGCATCAAAGCAATGTCCATCTGTGCCTTTTCAATCAATTGTGGTGCTTCCGCTTTCGCTTTCTGCCAGCGTTTCACTTCTTCCAATGCAAGCTTTACCTTTTCAAGCATAGGGAGAACAATGGATTTCCCATCAATGTCATCGAAAGCGCAAAGAACTTTGTTTTGAATCTCTACAGCCACAAAACGAGTATTGTTTTTCGCCGCTTCCGATTCGCAGTTCCCACGATCCGTATCTACATTTATCTTTCTTTGGAAACTTGAGTCTTGGTCGGTTATGAAACTAATAGCAGAGTAAATGCTAGCAATATTTTGTGTATTGATATCTTGGGTACTAGCAATCTTAGCGCGTCCAAGAGCACCCGTAAATACTTTGGTGTATGGAACCTCCGACATATACTCATCTTTTTGGATCAACTTCGAGAACATCTCTAGAGCAAAGCTTCTAGTATGTGGATAAATATAGGCATTACCGCTAAGGCTTGCTCGATAGTATTTTGGTACTGGTAGATACCTGGTGCTCAACAACATCATCGCATAATACTTTTCAATCAAACTTCCGGTATTTTGCACTTCCGTTCTTTGCCCATTACTTGTGACCATTGACTTAAAATACTTGCCCAAGCCAATATCAATATTGGTCACATTATAGATGTTTTGTTGAATAAAACTATTGGGAACCAAGTTTCTACTTTGGGCCAAACTGGCGAGGCCTTGTTGAACCTGAGCAATCCAAGCATCGGTGTTTCCTGAGGAACTACTGATTGGCCCAACTCCAGGAATTTTAGTCAATACCTTCTCTCCTTCTGCACCTTCTTCTAAATAGGCTCCTGGCTCAGGGCTACTTAACAGTTCACGGTAAAAGTTTTTCGCAAGTAAAGTTGCTAAAACCATATCGCCTCTTTGCATTGGGATAAAGTTTTGGATGGATTGATTTAAATTAAGAGCATACTCTGGTGCATCCAGATCAATTGCTTTTTTATCAATCTTATTTTGAATCAGAAAACTTTCCAGTTGATCCATTTGACAAATATTTACTAAAAACTCCCCGTTTGCCACGGAACTCGCATCGGCCATGCTACTACAGCCCAAGGCACTCATTTGCGATGGCGCAGGTGTTGAGTATATTAATTGGTAAATTGACTCATCCATCACACTGCGAATTGGTAGCATATAGCGATACATTAAACTAGCTGCTCCCGATCTAAAAATAGTTCTCCCCTGACGAAAGTAAGCTCGGTAATAACGATTTTTGTAAGAACGAATATGATTTAAAGTGATCTCTGATAAATTTAAACCACGGTCATGTCGATTACATAAAAAATTATCGGCAACATCTTCATCAGAACAAAAAAGGTATGACTTTTCTTGTTTCTTCTGAGGGTTATATGCGTACTGAATCGCAGCCTGATCATAAGGACCCAATTCATCAAGATCACTTACAAAACCTGCATTGTAGTCCATTACCGAAGAAAAAGACCATTTCTCTAAATCATAAGGACTCACACTTTGATCCCCGGTTTGCAACTTTTCTTTAATTTCATGATATTTAGGATGAAAGTTCTTTTCATCAACGCTGGCAATAAAGTTGTGCCTTAAGCCAAAAGCATGTCCCATTTCATGAAGTAAAGTAGTATAGAAAACTCTCTTACCAACTTCTGATTTCAAATGTTCTCTCAAGCTTGAACCTGCTCCTAGATCAATAACTAAAGCATCAACAATAGCATTTGTATCCCCTGCTTCGATTCTTTTGGTAAGTTCTTTTAAAGTCTCCTCGTCCGTTAAATTCGCACCAAGACTTCCTTTTAAGCTTTTTAAGACTTCATTTTTGATATAATGTAATACCCCTTCTTCAACAATCTCTGCCCCATGAATTCCCATTCCAGCCAGATTTTGCTCTCTAGCCTCATAGATATTCATGAAGTCCTTCATGGAGTCACCAAAGTAGTTCGCATTTTTTCCTAAGACTTGGTTTTTTCTTCCCGCCTGCATTATGTCCTGCACTTGAGTTAAACTATCCACTAAAGCATGCTTTTGATTTTCACTCAGATAGTTCTCATCCCCAGCAAAATCTAAATCATGCCCGAAATAGTTTTTATCGCCAAAAGTCTCTGCTTCTAAACTCTTGAAAAGGTGGCGATTTTCAGCAGTCTCATCGGAGTGAAGGAGCTTGTACATTGATGAATTGTAATGATTTGTGGATTTCATCACTTGTAGAGATTTATTTAAACTGTATCGACTTGAAGCCAATTGATCCAAATCAATGGCAGGAACTTTTCGAAAATCCTCATGTTCCATTGTTTTATGAGAGTGAGCTTGGTTTTGCACATTTAATTTTAATTGCTCAACCCCTAAACTACCGTCGAATAGAAAATCTCTCAAGGCCGCTGGGTTTACAATCAAAGCATCCAGTGTATGATCAATGGCGCCTTTCATCATCTCTACCCCATCCTTAAAGACAGAAGCTCTTGCTTTAACGGTCTCACCAGTCATAGGGTTTGTGGTAAATTGGGCTACTCCCAAAAGCCCACCACCATTAAAATCATCTTGAACATAGGCAATTACATTGTGACGAACCGAGCTTAAGTCTACCTTCTCGTCAGCAAGAACTACTATCTCGTCATCTCGATCCAATGCATTTTGAAAAACTTTATTCCATGCAGAAACTGCCTTTTGAGCCAAATCTCGGTAAGCAAAATATTCAGGATCATCCGTGAAGCTATTGGACAAGTTCCAAACCACTTTATTAGTACTACAAGATCCACCTTGCGATTTTGGACATAGATTAAACACTTGAGCAAACTTCTCTAGGTCCTTATCCATCAAATCTCTTTGCATGCCAATTTTGTATTTAAAGGTTCTAAAAATACCAAACTTTTTAAAGTCTTCGTCTTCATAATAACGAGCTTTGAAATCAGTATTGGACAAAGCTAAAAAGCTTGTCTTAGTGCTGACAGAATAAGAATTAGGGTTATAAATTACTGACAAAGTAGAAGTCATATCAATCTCAAAACTACCGTCATCAAATAAACTCAGTGCCTTTTCCAAATAAGCATTCTCTTCTTGGAAATATTCAGCATAGCCAATGCTACTCGCAACCTTAAAACCTTTGGTTGCTGGCTGAGTCCAATCCACCTTCATGTACTGACGGCCATACCAAGGCCCCTCTTCAAGTTCCGTTAAAACATTGGTAGTTTCACCGTAATCATTTTTTTCAAAACCAACATCAAAGTGTTTTGTTATCGGAAACCGAACAATTGGCTCATCTTTATTTATAATATCAGTGGGTATGTATGAATAACCATATCTAGAAAACTGAAAATTATTAGATGGCAAAACATCTAAATATCTCTCTCCAATTCGAAAAACAACCGCTCCATAATTATATTGAAATCCAGGAATCAATTGAAAATTTCCATTGGCCTTTTGGATGGATCGTACCAATAGGTATTCCTTACTACCGGTTTCCTGGGTCGATACTAGGCTTTGTTGCGTACCCAAAAGCTGTAGCTTTTCAACTCGGCTCCCTTCGATAAAACCATTTTTTTCAGGATCTGTAAGTCCATCAGTATTTACAGCTTTATCCTTGGCACAAGCAGCCAATAAGAATACAGCACTGAATACCAATAACTGAAATGCCTTTAATCTGTTTGTGTTTTTCATAATTTTCCCCTTAATTAAAATATAGATCCGATTCCGATATATGAACTAGGTGCTTTTTCATCAATAAAACGTAACTGATTGCTTGAACCATCTGCTGCTTTTGTTTGGATACCTACGCTGATCACCCCGGCGTAGGCATAAAAGTTTTCTAAAGAATATTTAATTTTATAGTCAGTAGAGATTCCGTCTTTCAAGACCCCTTGAAAGCTTTGATTTAAATCATATAACACTGCCGCTTCTAGGCTAATACTCTTCCCAACTGCGATGATAATTTGATTGGCCAAACGATAAGACCAAGGATTATTAATACCACCAGCATCAGTAATCTCTTTTGTGAAAAAGCTTCTAGTGATTCTATGGTATTGCGCAAAAGTAAAAAGAGAAATTGGCAAGGCATACTGATACTTTAGAGCAAGACTGGATTTTTTATCAATCCGTCTAGATGCCGTTGAACTCGCCAAGCTAGCTTGAAGACTGATACTTTGAGAGCTTAAAAGACTTTCTGGTAAAAGATTGATTCTAGTTCCTAGTTCAAAAATAGGATCTCGGAAATCGGCACGCTTTTCTCCCGCATCAATCTGGCTTAATTCTTGATCAAAGAATATATAGGACTTTAAAAAATAGTTTAGCTCGTTTTTCAGCTGCTCTTCATAGTTAAGAGCAATTGTAGTCGTAGAAGAGTTTATCTCATTACCAGCTTCGTTTTTTTGCAGACTATAATCTAATTCGATCGTCGTTTGAAACTTAGATTTTCCATCCAGAACTTCATTGATTTGCATACGACTGGATTGAGCAGAAGCAGTAGTCCCTAATAAAATGGATAATATGAATACGTAAGTTTTATGCATCCCCCCCCCAGGGTCTTTGTGACACCAAAACTTGCCACAGCATTAAACATTGCATAGCCTATGCCAAAGTCGAGTCTTTCAGCATAGCTCGGTTAAGAATGCATTTTTTTAGGGGATTTTGCAAAGTATGGCATCGAAGTGTAATGCTTACAGTATTTCTAAGCTATTTTTGTAAAAGAAAAACAAGATTAAGGACTGTGAACTAAAGTTTTGGTCAAACTAGCCCCAAAACTATCCGAAATAGCCTTTCTAGGTACAGACTTTGGTGAAAATTTTAAATAATTTTAATATCAAACCTAAAAAGATCATTTCAGTCCTTCTATCATGATGCCAATGGGTCTATTAAAGAAATTTTTTGCAGTGATGCTGCTTTACCTAACTTATCAGTTTTTTACCCCGAATGAACGCATTGAAATTGACCATGGAGATTCCAAGTACTCCTTTGAGTATGTAGTCAAAGACTCATCCTCGCTCTCCTTACCAATTTTATTTCTACTTCATGGAAATGGCGATACACCTAAAAACTTCTACGAAGGTAATTTTGAAGAACTCATTGACTCATTTCGTATAGTCTTATTGAAAGCTCCCCAAAAATGCTATGTAGGACTGATCAACGGCACATGTTGGCCTAGGGAAAAAAGTGAAATAGCTAAATACTACTCAGCAATGAGAGTCGCAATCCATAAAATTCATCAAAGTTTTCCTCATGGGGATAGTAAGCCTTATCTTCTAGGATACTCTGCTGGTGCATCGGCAGCTTACTTTTTCGCTAGTAATTCTCCAAATTATTATTCGGTAATAGTACCTGTATCAGGTATGTTAAACCAAAGTCTAATTCCTAAGGAGATACCTAAAAGTCTATCTACAAAAATCATTGCATTTCACGGCATCAAGGACCAAATCATTGAGTTTCACAATGCAAAGTTGACAGTGGAAGCCATGCAGAAAAGTGGCTCTTCTATTCGCCTCCATAAATTTGACGGTGGCCATCACGGACTTTTTAAAGAACAGAAAAATGAAATCTTTAATATATTAAAACAAAATCTATGAAGGAGAAAAAATGAACAATAAAATTAAAATTGGAATTGGAATCATAGCTCTATTCTTAACAGTAGTCTTTTTAAGAGATCGAAAAATGAAAAATGCATTGAAATTTTCTGTAGACAACGAGGTATTCTATCCTATTTCTGTTGAAGAACGTGGAGAGAACCTTAGTATTCTTTATATTCCTGACGATGAAAGTGCATCTGACTACACGCGAATGATCATGTTGTTAAGTTTCAACGAGAATGTTCGAAACAGAGAAAGTATTTTTAATAAGTTCATAACACAAGCCGGTTTTCCAGAATACAAGGGAGATCAATTAGAATACTTTAAAATCATTGATCAAGTCCCCACCTACATAGTTCGAAAAAATGACTGCCTGGTCTACTATGTTGACAATAGAGCCTCAGAAAAAACCAACGAGGAAATTACAAACCAATCTCAACAAACTTTAATCCAACTGGGAAGCATGGACTGCTATCCCGAGGTAATATAAAAAAAGCGGCAGATAATTCTGTCGCTTTCCCTTTCAATTTATTTTCTTTTAAAACTAAGCTTGGCTTTCGTAAACTTGCTCGTTAAAAAGCTTCGCTCTTAAATATTCTTCTTGTTGTTTTAAAAGCAAATTAATGATTTCGTCTTTTGGAATCTTGTACATTCCAATTAACTTGGGAAGAGTATCAAAAGATGGTGCACACAATCCGCGCTCAAAGTTACTAATAAACTGAGGCGATGTATAACCTAGCTCTCTTGCTACGTCCCACTGTGTAAGGCCACTGGCTTTACGTTTTTGCTTTAGGTATCTACCTAATACTTCGAATCTGTTTGTTTTATCTTCCATTTCCATAATTTCTCACCCGCTTACATACCGCTAAACTACTTTCATTCTATTTTCTGCTCGCTATTTGTCAAGTAAAGCGCTTTGATATGCCATAATTACAGCTTTAGTCCTGTGCATTGAAATCAATATACTTTAGCAAGTCTATAGTTTGTATTTATTATTGATTTCAAGCGCTTACGCTGCCTTTCTACTTTTGAATAATAGGCCGATGGAGAGTGACTGCCACATCTCCCTAAACTCCCCCAATGAAAAGAATTCCTAATAAAGCGCTTTGCTTTTGCAGGACCACACAAGTGAAGTACAGCAAGAGTTTGTCTAGCATTTCTTGAAGAAAGATTTTTCCATTTACTGAGATGCTTTTTGAACCAAAAACTCGTTAGCTCAATGGCGTGACTTGGAAACACTCGATAAGAACCAAACCAATGATTACAGGATTGATTGCGCACACTGGCTTTAGCGTTTTGACAATATTTTAAAACTGTATCCCATGTAGGTTTTGTCACTTGTAGTAGTCCAGTAGCAGTGGATGCGGGTGCGTACATTTTCCATGGCTCGGTTAGAAAATTAAAACTCCAATAGGTCGTTGCCAATGGGTTACCCATAGACTCTACCTGAATCAAACTTGCCATAAAAAATGGGTCTATCTTATTGCCTGCATTTTCATGAATCACATCTCCATAAGATTCATAAGTTTCGAATACCGTTTTATTAAAAAAAACACTAATCGGTAAAAACAAAATGCTTGGATGACGATAAACTTGATGGGCAATATTACTCAGTCCCCAAAGAAAAATTAAAAAAACGAAGGCATGGTACTTTCCCCACAACTTCGTTTTTGATTTCTTCTGCTTTTTACTCAATTTTTTTGAGCGTTTTTTCTTTGCCATGCCCTTACAAGATTATCAGAGCATTTATAAAAGAAGTATATTGCTTGTAAAATACGGTCTTTAGTTTAACTGGCCTTTATTTAAACTCTTCACTGCCTCTAGAACCTCATTTACATGCTCTTTTACTTTCACTTTGCGCCACTCTTTAACCAACTTCCCATTTTTATCAATTAAAAAGGTCGAGCGCTCAATACCGCGAAACTTTCTACCATAAAGGTTCTTCATTTTCATTACATCAAACATTTCACAAAGTATCTCATCAGGGTCACTTAGCAATTCAAACTTAAAACCCTGCTTATCGATGAATTTTAAATGGGACTCTATACTATCTCTAGAAACACCTAGGATCACTGTTTCTTGTCTCTTAAATTTTGCTAAAGCAGCATTAAAATCTAAACCTTCTGTCGTACACCCTGGAGTACTGTCTTTAGGGTAAAAATAGATAACTACATTCTTCCCCTTAAAATCTGATAATTTTCTATTTTCACCATTAGAGCTTTCTAATTTAAATGCTGGAACTTTCTTTCCTAAAACAGCTTGCTTTGTTGCCATTGTGTTTTCTCCTTATTTTTTTCAATACAAGAAAAGCAAGGATCGACAGAAAAGTAAACCAAAAGCTTTGCACTGCTAAATTGCCCTTTATTTAGACTAAACACGCAACAAAGCCTCGTAAAGTTAAAAAGTTCTGCTTTCAAATCCTACAAAAGCTTATTTTCTAGCTGGCCTTTTTCAATTGCGGATGAAACTATAAAATCGTTCAGTTCTCATCTTGCCTGACTCGACCCCATACTGATTATATTTTCACATAATTATTTGAAAATTTTAGAGAGTATCTATTCATAAAAAAGAAAGCATTTGGAAGCTTTTTGAAGTGATCCATTTAATTGAGGATAAAATAGATAAAGCCTTTCATTTCCCTTCAATCTCTCATCTAGTCCGGATTCAAATCCATACTGATTGTAGCTTTACAAAGATTTCTCAAGGCCTCAGAAACCATCCACCAGCAATAAAAGTTTTTTAAAAAAGCTCTTTGAAGAATCGGCAAAAAACGAATCTATTCTTAAAAATTAAATCAAACTTTTAAAAAAGTTAGAACAATCTCCCTTTGATGAGAGGCATCTCGATGTTCAAACAAATAAATCCCCTGCCAAGTACCCAAGCCCAGCTGACCATCCACAACGGGGATATTTAAACTAGTTTGAGTAAGGGCCGCTTTTAAATGAGAGGTGGTATCATCAGGCCCTTCAAGTGTGTGCCTATGCCAAGCTTGATGTTCCGGAGCTAAACGATCAAAAAACTCCTCAAGGTCTTCTCTGGCACTTGGGTCAGCATTTTCCTGAATCAAAAGTGAGCAAGAAGTATGGCGAACAAACAAATTTAGTAAACCACTTCCCGACAATTCCTCTAAATCTGCTTTTAACTGCTGAGTTATGAGTTTTAAACCTCTACCATTGGTTTGAATACGAATTGCTTTTTGCATAGCCAAAATCCCTGCTTTCTTTAACTTTCTGCGGCGCATCTAGTAGTAGATTCTAGTTCTAGCCTTGAAATAATTTGTGATCAGGATAAATATAAATGAAAACAAATTGAAAGCCCAAAAATTTTTTTTAATTTTTGATATTCAAAATTAACGACTTATTTAAGGAGAGACAATATGGCTATCACATTACCTGAATTGCCTTGGTCAAAAGACGCTTTAGCGCCACACATTTCTGCAGAAACCATCGATTTCCATTACGGTAAACACCACAATGCATATGTTACGAAGTTAAACGCTGCTATCGAAGGCACTGAGTTTGCTGAAATGTCTTTAGAAGATATTATCATGAAAAGCTCTGGCGGCATGTTTAACAACGCTGCTCAAGTTTGGAACCACACTTTTTACTGGAATTGCTTAAGTCCAAATGGCGGTGGTGCTGCTAGTGGTGCAGTTGCAGAAAAGATCAATGCAAAATGGGGAAGCTTCGAAAAATTTGCTGAAGAATTCACAAACTCTGCTGCTACGAACTTTGGTTCTGGTTGGACTTGGCTAGTTGCCAACAAAGATGGGGACCTAGAAATTTACAACTCTTCCAATGCTGGAACTCCAATGACAGAAGGCTTGAAAGCATTAATGACTATTGATGTGTGGGAACATGCTTACTATGTTGACTACAGAAATGCTCGCCCAAAATACATCGAGTCATTCTGGAAATTAATTAACTGGGATTTCGTAAACTCTCAGCTATAATTAACACCTATATTTAGAATGCTATCGAGGCCGTGGTATTCCATGGCCTTTTTTTGAATTAAGGGAGATAAGTTATGAAAAAATCAGAAATTTTAGTGAAATGTGCCATAGCGGGCTTAGTAGCAGGTAGTTTTGGAGTAAGTCCAAGTACGGCTTCTGCGGATACAAGAGTTAAGTGCTATGGTTCTAATGGCTGCAGTGGACAAGGCGCTTGTGGCGGTAAAACTCTTGAGGGAAAAAGCTACTCATGTCATGGCAATAACGAATGTAAAGGCCAAGGCTGGGAGCATAAAGCCTCAAAAGCAGAATGCGAAAAAGCTGGTGGAGTTACAGACAAAGCCAAATTCCAAGCTAGAATGGATAAATTAAAAGAAGAAAAAGCTAAAAAGAAAAAAGAATCCATGTAATAGGCTTTTAAGCTGAAAACAAAAAAGTTCTTCTAGCTTCGCTTTAGGAACTTTTTCTAATCTTTCTATTTCACATAATTTAATGGAAACTTACCACAACGAATATAGTCAAAGTACTCTGCACCTGAAAACCAACCATCAGGATCGTAGACAGAAAAAACATCTTCCCCTCCTTCTGATTCGGCCTTAGAGTACTCTATTAACTTACCACCAAACCAAGATCTATCTGAATCGTATTCAATCAAATAAGGATGGGTCCTAGAAACCTCACAGATGCTCTTTGCTCGTCGTTCTATGGTTTCTTGTGCCTCTGGAGACTCAGATTCTTCTATAGTTAAAGACACTACTGCATAGCTTTCACCGTCATTCATTTGCATTCTCATATCATAGATTTGGATAAAGTCAGGTATATGGGAATTTGAAATGACTCTTGATAAAGAAACACTCATACCTTTTGTCCAAGTACCTGAGATACTGTTTTGGTTAGTGGATCTAACAACTACTGTTCCATTGGGCCCAGTCACAGTCGTGCTTCCTCCCGCTTGCGTAATTCTGATATCACCAATTTTTTGATCTGAATAGACTACGCCTTCTGCGTTCAAGTTTAGACTAAAAATTAACACTAAAATACTTAGAGTTTTCATAATATAATACTCCTGGCTTGGTTTCATATAGATATACAAAGTAGAGCCTTGAATCTCTACAGCCAATCGAGATTTAGTTATTTTTTACAGAATAATTTGTAAGATTCGCTACGGCAAAGCTCTAGGGTTAAAAGCTTGCTCACTACTGACTAGTTGAACTATATATTATCTTCAAACTTCAAGTAAGCGAAGCCCTGGAATCCGTTGCAGTTTTTGAAGGCTTTCTTGTAGATGATCAAGTTCAAATTCCATTTCTAGGCAAATTTCAACAGCCTCTGAAAGTTTCAGACCATTTAAAAGAGCTTTGACCAAATACATTTCACCTACATCGAAAGGCATTACTTTTAAAAGAGCATTGGCTTTATAGACTAAAACCCCTTGATCTTGACTTTTAATTTCGTCAATTTCTCTATCGTCTGAAAGATCTGACCACAATTGAAAAATGTTATATTCTGACTCAAGCCAGATAAAAGCATTCTCCTCTGCGTGCAACTCTAGTTCTGTAGACTGAGAACTGAGTATAGAGTGCCTGTGTTCCACTTGAGCCCTTCGAAATTGTAAAAACACCGCTCGATCCAAACTGGCTAGATCAGCCAAATAGGGAAAGTCTTTTTGCCAAGGACTATTCGCTATGAACTCGGGAAAATCTAGTCCCAAATCATCCACATTATAAGATTGCGACAAATGCTTTTCCCTGAAGGAATCACACAACTTAAGAAAAGCATCGTCTCCCATTAACTTCCAAAGACTTTCAAAATTAGCTCCAAGGACTTCAAAAAAAGTAGCTCTGTATGCTTTTTGATAAACCTCAAGACTGGCCCTTGAATTTTTTAATTTTTCAGGGAAAACAATTCCTTTCGGTAAACTTTCTGAGCGACCTGTAATGAAATCTAAGATCTCTTTTTGGCGAAGTTTCATAAATTCTCCCAGACTGACTTAACTTTAAAAACCTCATCCTCAACCTGTGGCAATTCAGGAATGTTTTGATCCCATTCCATCAATACTCTGGGCGCCTTTAACTTTGGAGCAATTTGCTGAAAGATTTCTAGAAGTTCTGGGTAGACTCCAGCAGAATGAGTGTCGTAAAGGTATTGGTCTTTATCACTAAAGCTCGCCACATGTAGCTGCACAATATGTTTGAAGTCTATTTCATCAAAATACTTCATGACTGGAAAAGAAAAATTATTAGCATTCACAAACACATTGTTAATATCTAGGAGCATTTTACTCCCCGTTCGATTACAAACTTCATTAAGAAATTGCGCCTCTGAAAACTCAGATTCTTCAAAATCAAAATAGGCACTTAGATTTTCAAAAGCAAATTCTCTTCCCATATACTCTTGCAGTCTATCAATTTTACCACAAACAAAGTTTAGAAAC
>JAYZXX010000160.1:0-5554 GCA_036140815.1 Bdellovibrionota bacterium
CTCCAATTAGGAATCGCTACAGGAATCTATAATTAAAATCAGCCCCCCTAAGCTTGATTCCATCCAAAAGACAAAAACGCCTTGAAGAACGCAACGACTTCAACAGTAATCGGCGGCAAAGCCGCCCCATACCCCCGCGCCAGCTACAAAAAAACAACGACTAGATTTAGAAAAGAAGAAATGAGAAAGAGGCCGTATGAGAAATGTATTTTTTCAGAGTTTTGAATCCCATGGATGGGATTCAACAAGCCCCATGGATGGCAGGGAGCAGCGATGGCTGCGACCGGAGTAGCGCCTCTGAAAAAATACATTTCTCAGAAGGCCGGCTCATTCAAAGAAATAAACCGAGGAGTTAACGAAAAAAACCAAAAAAAAAGAGCCAGTTTCTACAAAAAAACTGGCTCTTGCCTACCCGCCTTTCCAAAGGACTGAGACACCTAAAATTGGAGAGTACTCTCCAGGCAGAAGAGGTGGTCGAATCAAAGCTTCTGAGTAAGTCGCCGTTCGTCCCTCGTCAAAATAGAAAAATGGTGCTATAGCTTTCCCACAATTACTACAGACCTCTACCTTGGCCGAATCTTCTGTTGTGGCCCCGCAAATATGACATCTGCGAATGAAATTCGCTTCTGTCATCTTTAGACCTCCGTTTGAAAGACTTGCTTTATTTTAACATGAGGAAAAGCTCTGCTAAGAGTAAAAAAATAAAACATTTTAAAATAACGTTTTGCGTGAAAACTTCGTAGACAGTTTGCCTGATGTTTTTGTTTCGAAATGAATCAATGAAGACTTAAAAACTTTTTTTGCAGGTTATGTTTACTGTTATAAAAGTTATTTTTTTGCTGATCGTTGAATTCTTGTTTCCCATAATACACATCACAAAAGTGATCTGTAATTTGTGAAAAATCATTATGCAGATCGGGAAAATGTCGAGCCACT
This sequence comes from Bdellovibrionota bacterium, assembly GCA_036140815.1. Taxonomy (GTDB): domain Bacteria; phylum Bdellovibrionota; class Bdellovibrionia; order Bdellovibrionales; family UBA840; genus UBA6502. Next base: position 937 of record JAYZXX010000160.1, read on the forward strand.
TGAAACTGAAAATAAGAAGGAACTTGGTCTTTAGGTTTGGCGAAGTCTAAAATCTCAAACATAATTAAAAATTCATGGTAGGTTTTTAGTACTTCTTCTTCAAAGTTGAGCTGAGTTCCTTTCTGCTCTCTCATCATTTGAGCCAATTTTTTCTTGAGTTTCTGAATATCTCGCGACTTCAATTTCTTATCGGCCACATCTTTTTTGCCAAATTTTAAAAACATTGAAAATAGAAATAAAGCAAGTCCTACGAAGAGAAACATCTTAAGGCCTTTAAAGATAAATTCTAAAAGCCTGGCATAATCCTCTTGCTTTTCTTTTTTATTAACAGCTTTTTGGTCTCTATTATTGGAATTTTCAATATCAGTCTTTGTTTCCTCTGCAATTGGCCGACTTTGCTCACTGACTGGATTTTCTACTGTATTGAAATTAGAAGCAGTATTCGCAATATTTTGATTTGAATTCAAGCTGCTTTGTTGGTTGGCTTGCTGTAACTGCTTATTACTCATAGAGTTCTTTGCGAGAAAGCCTGCAAGTTGCTCATCATCGATCTGCTTAGCATAATCGATTTTTCTTTGCAGATTTTCAAAATCAACTTTTAAAGTATTAGGCTGGCCAGGTTTATCCCCCAGAGATTTAATGTCCATTTTTAGCCTATCAGCAATCAGCCGATCTTGTTTTTTATCTTCCACGGACTGCAACATTAAGTGATTTTCCAATTCTCTTTTTTGCTTTTCAAGCCCTTCTTTAAAGTGAGTTTTCTCCTGTTCATTCAAACTAAGGTAGGCGTATTTTGCTTTTTTAAAGTTTTCAGTCTGAGCGAGAGAATACTCTCGAGTTTCATGCTTTTCAAACTCTGAAATTTTACCAAGAGTCTCAGCATTTTTTCGGTAAGAAGAATAAAGTTGATCAATATCCCCGATCTGATTTCCCCTTGAAGCCATTTGATTTAAGTAGTCCTCAGGACTAAGCTTACCACCCGCTAACTCTCTTTCAAGTTCTCTGCTCGGTGAAGAGTCTTCCACTAAAACTTTAAGTTCAGCATCCTTGAGACCCATTCGCACTTGCGAATCCCTGCCTAGTTTGGAAGAGGCTCCCGCGGCTCCAGTCAAGGATGGAGATGCTCCACTAGCTCCAGAATTCCCACCAACTTCCAAATTCTTCAATTTCAGTTGCTCTACTTGTCCCTCATCTAACTGCATAGCTTCTTCTAGCTTTGCTAGTTTCTCTTCTGGAATTGGAGACTTTTTAAAGTCGAAAGAGCCACCCTTTCTAGCTTGTATCGGTAAGTCTTGAAGTTCTCGATGAAAATTATCGACCATCCATTTTGCCAGTTTTTGACTAAACTTTTGAACCTCTACATTATCAATATTTTCCTTAATAGATTTTTCTTGCTTCTCAGATATAAAAAACAAACCAAATGCCAGTAAAGCACTAAAAGTCAATGCATGCTTAAACTTATTTTGAAGCACACTAAATCGGATTCCCTCTTTTGACTCCACTTTATCTACAATCAATAGTGAAAGACTGTAGAGAAAGAGAGAGAATAGAAAAGCAATAAAGTCGGTTTCTGAATTACGAAAAAACAGAATTACACTGTAAGAAAAACCAAAAAAAATCAAGAACCGCAGGTGATTTAAATAAGCAAGAGAAACTATCAAAGCGAAATTCCCCAAACAAAATAACAGATGACTATTAAAGTTAATTTGAGGGCTTTTTTGAATAACATAAAAGAAAAGCAGTACCCCCAGTGCCAAAGTAATTCCTAGGAATAGCATTTGCTTTCGATCGCTCACCTTGAGAAGCTTCTTCATTTCTTCTCTATGAGACATATTACTGGGGAAGACTTTTCCAAAATACAAAAAATAGCGATGATTTTTTTTACTTGAAAACGAACTGGAATCACTCAATAAGAAGTCTGTTCCCCATAATAATTTTCGTAGGAAAATTCCAGCAAACAATAACGAAAAACAAAACACCAAAGAAGCCCCGTTAAGAGAGGACTTATAAAGTTGAAAATTACTAATACAGGCTAATAAATACACCACCCAAAAGACTAGAGCATATGATTTCATAGATAGTGCTCCTTAAAGTCCCAATGGGAATTTCCATATCCTTTACGATCTTCTCGGCAAAGGTAACAACTAAGCCCTGGAACTAGCAAAGATCTTTCATTGATTCTATTTGGATGTAAAATAATATGCTGAGATATTCGCTTTGGTAAATGATTGCTAGTTTGAATTTGGTAAGGGCTTAAATCTAAAAACAATACTATAATGTCTTGGAAATCATTCTTTCTTACTTTTAAAGCCTTTTCTAAGTCTTCAATTGCCTCGACATTCAATGGTGAAATAACAATGATTTTTTTCTCTGGAGATAATCTTGCGAAAGTATTTTCTAAGAAATTTGCATCAGGCGCCTCTAGCTCCCCATACTGGTCCTCTTCAAATGCTGCTTCCTGCAGTTCCTTCTCATCAAAGGCAATTTGCCTTGATAAATACTCAGCAACTGAATCAAACAAACTGGAGTGACTACTAGAATCAGTTTGAAAGGCTTGGCTAATAAATTGCACTAGATCTCTTTCAGCCAACAGGTTTTTAATTACAGCCATACAGATGTCTTTACAAGCTTCGTAGGAAGAAAAAGCCTTATCCCCCAGGTGATGGTATGGATTTAGATTTAGTAAAATTGAGTATGATTCATTAGTAGATCGCTCAAACTCTTTAATAAGTAGTTCTTCAGACTTGCTCGACAGTTTCCAGGCAATATGATTGATCGGATCCCCATGGTAGTACTCTCTAATTCCTGCGAAATTAATACTTCTACCCGGGCGATTTCTAAGAATAGCTCCCATTTGATAATTTAAACTTTGCGAAGAGTTCTTTAAGCTTTTTGCTTCGCCATAAAATGCTAGCACTTGGATTTCTTCCGTATCCTCTTTCTCCACCACAAACCGAAAAACCGAGAAAGGATCATTTAATTCCAGTTGCAAAGGGCCCAACAAATGAGTCCCCATCCCTCCGTCGCAGACCCGTTTTACAGGGAGCTGCAAATAAGTTCCCCCCTCTAAGGATTTCTTGAGGCTCCATTTAATTTCTGGCTCCTTACTGGGGCCACAATAATCTTTTAAAACTAAATCGTTTAAACGAAAGCCCGAAGGGTTTTGCAAAAGATAACGATAACTAAATTCAGCGCCTTCAATGTATCGATGTTTATCCACTAATCTTTTTATTTTCAAAGAGCGCGCTAGCCTACGAATTTGAAAGTATTGAAAAGAAAAATACAGGGACATGGCTATAGCCATTCCCCAGAACATTCTTTGAAAGAATCCAAAAATTAGACAGCTAAAGAAAAAAGCTAGAAATAAATTTTTATTAGTGAAAAAGCTTTGCCTACGGTAAAACCAAGATACATTGAGCTTAGGATCTTTTAGCTCAAATCGAAATATTTCTTTTAACTTCGGTTCTTGGACTTTCTTCATTCATTTTCCAACAGGTGCTACTACTTTTTTTATTAAATCTTCAAGGTGTTTTTCGATGCTCAACTCGGTGAGTCTGGCCTCAGAATTTAAACTCAGTCGATGACACAATACGGGCTTTACCAACTCAAGTACATGTTTGGGCTTGACGTAGCTTTCCCCTTCAATGAGGGCCATGGCTTGACTCAATTTCGTTAAGGCGATACTTGCTCTTGGGCTTGCGCCAATTTTTAAAAACTCAGACTTTCTTGTTTGGGCAATAATATCTAAAATGTATTGCATCACTTCATCAGAGATTGTGATTTCAGGAACTAAAGATTTAATCGCCATAAACCTTTCCGCCGTTTCAACCGCTTGTAAATTATGGATGGGATGTTCTTTGTTCTGTCCCCTTAGTATTTCTTTTTCCTGTTGGATGTCAGGATACCCCATGGATATTTCCATTAAAAAACGATCCTTCTGCGCTTCAGGTAGTGCAAAAGTTCCAAGTTGATCTAAGGGATTTTGCGTAGCGATTACAAAAAACAAAGGACTAAGGGAATAGGTTTTACCATCAATACTGACTTGGTTTTCACTCATGGCTTCAAGTAGTGCCGATTGAGTTCGAGGCGTGGCTCGGTTAATTTCATCAGCTAAAAATAAACTGGTAAACACTGGACCATGCCGGAATTCAAATTGGTCTGTATTCTTGCGGTAAATGCTATGGCCTAATATATCTGAGGGCAAAAGATCTGGTGTAAACTGCACTCGACCAAAGGGAGTGGAAATACTGGCCGCTAAGGCCCTTGCCAAAATGGTTTTTCCTGTACCTGGTACATCTTCAATTAGTAGATGTCCACCAGCTAACCAACAAGCTAACATTTGTTTGATTTGGCGATTTTTTCCTTTGATAACAAGTTCGATATTTTCAGTAATTTTCTGAATTGCCATATAGGACTCTTGTAGCGCGCTCATGATGCCTCCAAGAGTATTTTATCCTTGAATGAGCTAGAAATTTAGACAAGAGACAAAGCAAACTTCTTTAATAGCTTTCGTCTAGGAAAAGCTTACCTAAGAAGCTAAGCAGCTCCCGAATCTGTATTCTCTTCACTCTCTACTGGCTCAGCCTCTTCCGCATCAGGATCATAAAGCCTGAAACTA
>JAYZXX010000161.1:0-10342 GCA_036140815.1 Bdellovibrionota bacterium
GGACATTACTCAGACTAAGGAAAGAGGTGTAGACATTTACAAAGTAGACTTTAATGGGGAAACTCAATTTGAAGCAAAGGCGGATGGCAGAACTCATAAAATAGAAGATGGTACTGAAAAAGCAAGCTGTAGAGGGCGAAAATTGATTTATAGACTTAGTCTACCTACAGATGGAATGGAGCTAAAGATGGATAACATTTTATCTAAAAAAGGGGATAAGTTGACTTACCTTAGTGATGTTATCGCTTATCTAGGGAACACTAAGATCTATAGCAATAAAAATACTGTTAATTGCGAGATTCAGTAAAAGGAGTGAAGGAGCTTCAGGCTCCTTTTTTATTCAGATCACTAGGGTTTTTACAAAATAAAGCTAGAAAAATTAAAGAAAAGCCCAATCCTTTGCTGACCGACTGGTTAAAAACAGGTATAAGTTTGGACTTACAGGAGAATTTATGAAGTGGTCTAAAACTCATCTTTTTACGTTTAAAGAAGCTCCCAATGACGCTGAAATCGCTAGTCACCAATTGATGGTGCGCGCTGGTTTGATTAAAAAACTAGGCCCGGGGCTTTATACTTTTGGTACTTTTGCATTAAGAAGTCTAAGAAAGTTCGAAGCAATCATTCGCGAAGAATTGGAGAAAGCAGAATGCCAAGAAGTTTTAATGCCAATGGTTCATCCTCGTGAACTTTGGGAAGAAACTGGTCGTTGGAGTGAGATGGGTGATGGGCTATTAAAATTTAAAAACCGAAATGATCAATGGTTTTGTTTAGGAGCGACTCACGAAGAAGTGATCACGGACTATGTTCGTAACGACATAAAGAGTTATCGCCACCTACCTCATACTCTATATCAAATACAAACTAAATATCGTGATGAAGTTAGGCCTCGTTTTGGTTTAATGCGTTGTCGCGAGTTTATAATGAAAGATGCTTATTCTTTTGATCGTACGGAAGAAGACGCACATAAGTCTTATGACCGTCTGTTTAAAGCTTATCAAAATATCTTTGATCGCTTAGGAGTAAAATACCGTCACGTTATGGCTGACTCTGGGAACATTGGTGGAAACAAAAGCCAAGAGTTTCAAGTGATTGCTGAGGCTGGTGAAGATGCATTGATGATTTGTGACTCTTGTGAGTATGCTGCCAACGTAGAAATTGCTCCGAGCATTTCGCAAAAAGAAGCTTACAAAGGGGAGTTTGAAAGTTTAGAAAAATTTGATACCCCTGGCTTTCGTACAATTACCGATCTTTCCAAAGGCACTGGAGTTGCTGAAAAGTACCTTGTGAAAACCATGTTTTTGAAAGACGAAGATGGTAAAACCTATTGCGTTCTACTAAGAGGCGACGATGAAGTTAATGATGTAAAAGTGAAAAGCCTTTTAGGTCTAAGTAATCCTCCTGAAATGTTATCAGAGGCAGAGGTAAAAGAATTAACATCCGCAAGTCCTGGTAGCTGCGGCCCAATTGGATTAAAGATTCCAGTGATTTTGGATGAAGCTTTAGAAAACTATTCGCAGTTTATGGTAGGCGCAAACGAAGACGATAAACATTATCGCGGAGTAAGTTTTCCGAGAGACTTCAAAGTAGATAAAGTGGGTGATGTAAAGCTAGCAAAAGAGGGCGATTCATGTCCAAATTGTGGCAATGGTAAATACCAAAATGTTCGAGGAATTGAAGTAGGGCATTGTTTTTATCTAGGCAAGAAGTACGCCGAAAAACTAAATGCAAATTTCCTGGATGAAAATGGAAAGTCACAAATCGTTGAAATGGGCTGTTATGGAATTGGTGTTTCTAGAACCATTCAAGCGGTCATCGAGCAGAGCCATGATGAAAACGGGATTGTTTGGCCAAAAAATTTAGCGCCATTTGATGTACATATTTGTAACCTTGATCCTAAGAAAGAAGAGGTAGCTAGTGTTGTTGATAAGCTAGTTGGTGATCTGCAAGCAATGGGTATTGAGGTGTTTGAGGATGATCGTAAAGAACGTCCTGGAGTAAAGTTTAAAGATGCTGATTTGATCGGTTTACCGGTAAGAATCGTTGTGGGTGGTAAAGGTGTTACCAATGGCGAGCTGGAAGTGGTTGAAAGAAAGACGCTTGAAAAGTCTGCGGTTAAGATCGCTGACATTCCTTCTTTCGTGGAAAAGCTACTTTCGCAATGATTGGTATTTTTATGTTCGATCAATTGCTATAAGTTTTTAAAGCTCGGAAAAATTAATTAGGAATTTAGGCATATTCTTTAATAAAAAATGGAAACTGATCCTTACTCTCTAAAACCCCATCTTTTATAGGATGGGGTTTTTATTTATCATTAGATCGTCTTTTACAAAGACCCAATCTCTAATTTATTTTAGAAAAACTATTTCAAGGAGTTTAGCGCTTTAATTATATCAGCGGGCTCGGCTCTTTGTACGTAGTCTACATTTAAGAAAGAGTAGACGATTTTACCATCTTTGTTTATTACATAAGTGGCCGGAATAGGAAGCTCCCAACTATCATTACCCTGATTTTTCTCTAGGTCTAAGCCAAATTTTAGGTAGACTTCTTTGAGTTCTTCATCCAATTGAAATACTAGGCCATACTTGCGAGCTTCTTTGTTTAAATTATCACTAAGGATTTTGAACTTTAAGTCATTCTTATCAATAGTAGACTCTCCGGATTCCATGGTTTCGGGAGAAACAGCAATCAACTGTCCACCGGCTGCTTCGAATTGTTCAAGATGATCTTGGTAGGCCTTTAACTGCAGATTGCAATAAGGACACCATCCGCCACGATAGAAGGTTAAAATGATTGGGCCTTTTTTCAACTCTTCAGATAGAGTCACTTTTTTTCCATCTACATTAGGCAGGCTAAAGTCAATATAAGTGTCTCCCTTCTTTTTCGCATTATCAATGATTCCAGATTTACGTAGTTTATCAGTAGCTTGTTCCATCGTCATTCTAGCTTCACTAGGTATTTGCGAGCCTGCTCGTTTTTGATCAATGACAGCTTGTAGGGAATAGTTAAAGTTTTTATCCGTAAATTCCATGATTTTCTCCTTTTGGGTTATTCCGAATACTCTCGCTGTTTCCTTTCCGTTATTAAATGCAATGAGCATGGATTGTTGAAATACTTTATTTTTTTTAAGAAATTCTTTATCAGAGTCAAAATCAACTTCTAAAAGCTTGAAATTGGACAAGCTAATTCCTTCTAATATTTTTTTCTGAGCCTTACAAGAGGGACACCAGTTGGCATGAACATGCACCAGAACTTTTTTATTTTGCTGAATAAACTTTTCGATGCTTGCGGTTTTATCTTCTTTAGCAAATGATCCAATGCCAAAAAGTATTAGGCCCAAACTTAAAATGATTTTCATTACTTTTCTCCTTTAAATTGTTAGGGATAAATTGGTTATAAATTCAGGAAGCAAGCTTAGTAAGAATGCTTCTAGCTTTTTGTCGAGACCACTTAAAATTAAAACTGCCATAATCGCACAAAATGTACCTAAGAGCTTTTTCACTTTGTTTGAGTTCTCTAAGCTTTTTTTCTGAATCTTTTGCACTAAGTTTTTAGCCCCGTAAGAAATGAACAAAATAGGTAAAATCGAGCCGATGGAAAAAATGGCAAGTAGGAGGATAGAAGTCTTTTGCTCTGGACTGTTAATGATTAAGCCAATGATTACAGCCAATGTGGGACCACTGCATGGGGCCCATATAGGTCCCAGTAGAAGACCATTTAGAAATTCGCTGAATATTGAATTCGAGTTTTGTGTTTTTTGATCACTCATTTTTTGGATTTTGGAATTAAGGGGAGAAAGGAGCTGAGATAGTTTATCAATACTAGAAGGAAAAAGAAATAATAGGGAAGCGATGAGAAGAAAAGAACCTGAAACATATTTTAGGTGATCAGGGTTTAGCCCTAGTAATTGTCCAGAGCTTGCAATTAGATAGGTAGATATGGAGAAACTTGTCGCGAGCCCCAGAGCTAACAAAACAGGTCCCCATTTAGATTTTTGTAATGATGAGCGCACAACGAAGGGAACCATTGGAAGAACACAAGGGGAAAAGATGGTAAGTACTCCTGCGAAAAAAGAGCTAAAAACTAGGCTACTGGTCATTTCAATCTCCTTCTTTGACCAAACGGTCAAAAATAAACTAAATTTTTTTAAAGCTGCACTCCGAAATCTTCAAGAGCTCTATTCGCAATTTGAGTTAAAAACTTTTTGTCTTTTCTAAATTTAGATATTTCTCGAATAGAAAATGCAGCGGTAATCAAATTTGTCTTTAATTTTTCTGAGTTTTTGTTTTGTTGAGCGCAGGCTAATTCCGCTACGTTTTTTAAGTTTAATTCTGTAGCGGCAAACAGAGTTTGTGCCTTTTTTGCTAAGGCATTTTCTTGGTTGGCAAACTCTAAGCATGAGTTCATGATAAGGCAACCTTTTCTAAAGTCTCTATCTACGCCTTCTTCAATTAAGCGTTTAAAGAATTTTTTTAAGTATAATACAGGGTCGCCATCTTTGTAGTGTCGAGATCTCGAGAACTGACCATAGTATTCTAAGCATTCAAGGAAAAGTTTTTCTTTGGAACCAAATGTATTATAAAGACTCCCTTTAAGAAGACCAGTGGCATCAATCAGATCTTTTAGGCTAGTTTGATCATAGCCTTTCTCCCAAAAAACCTGCATGGCTTTTTCTATGATTTCTTCTTTTTTAAAGTCGGTAGTTCGGCTCATTGTTCTATTTTATCTATTTTGACCGATTGGTCAAGAAATTTTCAGTTTTTTTATTTGAATTTTAGAGTAGTAGAGAAGGCTTGAGTCTCGGTTTAATACAAGCTTTTGTTTAATGGTCGAAGTTTAAATAGGATAATTTTCGACAGCTAAGTTAATTTACGGTTGAGCGATGGTTTCTTAAAATGAAGATTAGCTGAAATAAAAAAATGACCCACTTAATTGCGGATATACATTCATATGTATCTATATGTATTTATGGTTTTTCAAGTGTCGGAAAACAAAGTTCATTATAAATAAAATTCCAAAATAGAATATCTAAGTTAGATATGATTCATCCGCAGTTAAGTGGACCAGTTACTGAAAGACAAAAAGAGATATAAAAAAAGAACCGATCACCAAACAAGCTTCTCTAATTTTCGAAGAGCAATAAGGGGGGGAACCCGTGAAATAAGAGGAACTATAAACAAGTAGAGTCCTTCATTAGCTAATTGTATTCATTACTAATCAGTAAAAACAACAGACTTGTCCGGCTTTGATCAATCTTTACAGTCTGATATTCCGAACTTTGATTTCCGAAATCTAGAATTTTAAATCTTTAATGCAGTTATATTACAGCTGATAGGTAATTTTCTTGGCTTGTTCATTGCAATAACCAATTGGTAGATTTGGAGGAATAATGTTGAAAATTTTTAATTTGCTGATAGCGCTAGGACTTTGCCTGTCTTGTGCGCCTAAGGAAGAGGTTGAGTATAGAAGTTCTAATAGAACAGGTAAAAAGTTAGAGAACTCTCAATATTCTAAGGCTTTATCGGAGAAGTATAGTATTGGAGGTCTTAATAGTGGAGGTGATCCGTTTTTAGATTTGAAAGATTCTACTTTACTCACTGAAAACCTTGTTTTTTTATACGAAGATAAGAGGCTCTGGAATTCAAAAAAAGAATTTAGGATATTAGTTAATTGTGATGAGCTTAAACAAAAAAGTGAGCCTTTAAAACTGAGCAGTAGCTTTAGGCTTTATGATTATATTCCCAAAGAAATTTTCTTGAAAGACTTAGACACACTATCGTGTAAATACTCTTTCAGCCTTATACTAGAGGACGGAACAACACTGCAGTTTGAGAAACTACTAAGTTTGAATCTTAAAGATGCAAAAATCAACACCGGTATTGTTTCAAGCTCAATTCCACATAGTCGCTATTTAGAGAATGTCTTGAAACATGTTTCTGAGCAATGGGACTCTATAGACCATGTCCAATTAGTGTGTGGAGAAAGTGATTACTATTGGTCAAAAGACTCTGAAGCTTTAGATTTAAATGGCCTTAGGCAAAATCTCAGTCAAATTTTAAATGAAAATATTGTTTTAAAGGCTTGCCGCTATATTCATAGCCTACGAAATGGAAAACTGAAATTGGATCAAATATATATGATTGAACCAAACCTTAGCTTTGAGCTTTCTGTTCGCGTAGATCATGGAATGAAAGAGCTTGGCATTTACGAGAAATTCGATCCTACTAGAGTTATGGAATTTGTTATTGTACTTAAAAATAATTCAGAGTTTCCAGCAAAGGTGGAGATCCCTGAGTTTAGCCTTGCAGTTGGCTTGCACTGGGGAGGTAGAAGGGGAGTCTTTAATTTTGGTCCGCATAGTCCAAAATTGAAGTTAGATGTAAATAGTCTCGCAAGTTTTGGATTTTTTCGAAGAAACATGACTGAGACAGTGGGTAGCATTCCGCCAATGAGTGAAATATCTATACCATTGACTTACGATAGAGCTAAGTTTGGAACTATTTTTGGCCCTAGGTTAACAAGCGGTGAATTGTCTGTTTATGGAATTAATTATAAATTGCTAGGGGAATTGATTTTAAAAGTTCAACATGAATATAAAAAGTCAGTATTAGGGATCAAACAGAGTGTCAAAAGGACATTCTCTACTGAGTTTAGTGTGCCTAAAACGAAGGGCAGTTTACTTTTTTAATATTGTGCTAGCGATATAGAGAGAGGAAGGAATGAACTGAGGGACTAAATTATAAGACTATAAAATCTACCTACATTTGCAGCTCGCTTTTCTATTATTTCTAATCACTTTTTTATTCTGGGCTTCATTGACAATTATCAATCGTACAGGAAGGCTTGGTTTATTTTAGTGCTTAACTCGATAGAAAAGGCGAAGATCTAGGTAATTGGGAAACTTTGATATGTGATTTGACTCTTTTCGTAGTAATGATAAAAATCCTTAAGTAAAATATTTGCAGGTCTTATTAAAATTGAGAATTAAAAAAAAACGATGCCAACAAATATGCAAAGACGAGATAGAACAGGAAGTGGTATTAAAAAAAAAGGAATTCTATGAGGCTTTTTGCTTTTCTATTTAGCCAGTTTGTTTCTGGTGTGGGTGATGCCCTCTTACTCTTTGCTTTTCCAGCTGGTCTCGGAATGGAGTTTAACGATATCAGACCAGCGGTTTTACTTTGGTTAATTCCTGGGATCGCTATGTTTCTCAGTAGCTTTCTTGCAAAAGTAATATCTAAAAGAGTAGCTGTAGCTAGAAAAGACTATGGAAAATTAATGATTACCATTGCAATTATTGAGTTAGTTACAGCCAGTCTTACTTTCCATTTTGATTCAAAGCTGGCAACGATTCTCCTATCAGGTATATTTGTGTTCTTTTATGCCTTTGCTAAAGAAGGACTTCCTAGGTTGTTTTATTTCGTCTCTATCTATCGCTATTTTGGAGAGGATGCTTCCTACAATAAACTATTGGGATATTCCACTTCTATTAATATTTTAGCTGGTTTGGTAGGTACAATTTTCGCTTCTTACTTGGTCTTTCAGAGTTCTTGGAGAACAGGCTTGCTGATCGATGCAATTACATTCCTGTTGATAGGTTTTGTGGTACTGTTTTTCGGTAGAGATGTTGCTGGTACCACTGAAAATGAAGAAAAGGAAGATATCGAATGTCAAAAAAATGATAGGAAGGAAATCCTTTCTTCTGATAGCAGATTAAGAATTATTTTTTACACGGCACCTATTTTATTTTGTACTAACGCCTTGGCGTGGAACTACATTAGTTTGATTGCTAAGGATTTGAAAGTTTTTGAAGTATCAATGGGTATTTTTTTAATTGCAATATTACGTTTACCAGGCATCCTTGCTGGTGCTTATTTTTATAAGATTTTTCAATTGATTCCACAAAAGTTTTTGTTGATTACTCCACCATTCTTGGCGATCTTGTCCAATATTTTATTTTTAACTTTTCCTACAAAATTTTTATTCAGCACTAGCATTTTATTTCAGGGCTTTGTTTATGGAGTGTATTGGCCAACTGACACTGGAGTTAGGAATGAAATCTCAAATCAAAATGAATTGATTGTTTTTAATTCAAGATTACTAAAAAGATTATCCTTGTATCAACTAGCAAGCTGTATTCTTGCATTATTTATTTATAGTAAAACGAACTATATAGACTATCTAATTCCATTTAGTATTTTAGTCCCACTAATCTTTTTAGGCTTATCCTTTGTGGAGGAACAAAGGTGGAAAATATAATTAGCAGTCTGTCACACTATGTACTTTGCCGATGAGAAAACATCTATTTAATCAATCCATTCAATAAGGTAGCCAGCATATTTACGCATATTGATTACCCCGTTGTCAAAAATTAAGTATTGGCCCTTGATTCCTTCTAGGCTTCCTTCGACCAAAGCTTCTTTTTCTAGGTTTAAGCTCTTAATTTTTTCTGGGTATTGCAAAACAGGGTATTCAATGTCCAAGATTTCTTCTTCGTCTAACATTTCACCTGGAAGATCTGCATCTTCTAGAGTTTCCAAGATTTCATCCCTTTTAAATTCAAGATCCTCATCAGCATTTAAACCTTTTAGCATATTTCGCCAATTGGTTTTGTCTCCCAGATAGTCTTTTAAGAAAACTTCGACGGTTCCAGCATCTTTCCTAGATTGAACGCGCCAAATGGCAACTGCTTGATTGGCACCTTGATCAATCCATCGAGTTACTTTTTGAAATTCTCTGGTAATACCAACTTTAATGCTGCTGGTATCAGATAAATACACTACATGAGGTATGAGGCAGTTTTTTTTACCAAAGTTTTCATCACGGCAAGTGCCCTTGTCAAAATGGCATAGTTCTGGTTTCATAATGCACATATCAGTTTCTGCAAGTGTTTGAAAACACGGGTAGCAATAACCATTTTGAAAACTTTTTTTGGTTTCTCTACCACAGTTCACACAATGGATCTGTCCTAGGAACCTAAAACTTAGTTTTTGTCCAAGATATTCATTGATGTTTATTTCTACATTTTCATCACTATTTACCAATTGATATTGAATGGGGGATGAATATTGAGTCTTCATTTTTTTTACGTGAAATTGCATACTTTACTCCAGAGCAAAAACTTATCTTTGAAACTTAGCATATTCAAGTCAGAATTTTTAGGTCTATAAGTTACTTTTCTAGAGTTTAAGAATTCTACATGCTTAGAAGTGAGAATGTCATTTTTGAGTCAGTTTGGTGAATAAAATGTAAATGTGATGAGTCTGTGAAATATTCATTATTCTTTATAACTCAAGGCTCTAAAATTGGTATGGATTTCTAGGTTCTTTTAAATTAAGTAGCTATGGTCTAGCTTCCTTTGTAGAGACGAAGGTCTTTATATGAGGTGGAAACCCTTACATAAATAATTTTTTTGAGTCGAGTTTTATTAAGATATCAATATAAGGCATTGAGACCTCTTAGGTTCTGTTGAGGGCATCCCGATAAAAAGGTGCCCAGTTGAAGGAGGGGATATGCAAAAGCTCTTATTTATTGTTTGTTCGTTTTGGTTATCAAGTACATTTGCTCAAGGAGTTAGTGATACCGAGATTAAGTTAGGTGTTTCAAATGCGCAGAGTGGTCCTGCAGCAGCACTTGGCTCAGGAGTTTTAGAGGGAGCAAAGGTATATTTAGATAGCTTAAATGCAAATGGTGGAGTGAACGGTAGAAAAGTAAATCTGGTAGTTTATGATGATGCCTATGAGCCGAAAAAAACCATTGAAAATACAGCGAAACTTATCGAGCAAGATAAAGTTTTGGCTTTGGTAGGTTATGTTGGAACTCCTACAAGTAAAGCAATTCTTCCTTTAATTGGTAAAAACAAAGTACCTTATATCGCTCCTTTAACAGGTGCAGAATTTCTAAGAAACCCTGTTAACCCCAATGTGTTCAATATTAGAGCTAGTTATTTCGATGAAACAGAAGCATTAGTGAACGGCATGGTTGCAGATCTTGGTGCAAAAAAAATTGGAATTTTCGTTCAGGATGATGGTTATGGTGATGCTGGGAAATCAGGAGTGGTTAGAGCGCTTCGTAAGAAAGGCTTAAAGCTAGCAGGGGAAGGTAGATACACTAGAAATACTTTGGATGTTGATGCCGGCCTAGATGTGTTAATGAAAGCGAAGCCTGATGCAATCATTTTGGTTGGAGCTTATAAGCCATGTGCTGCATTTATTAAGAAGGCAAAGGCAAAAGGCTTTGCACCACATTTTGCAAACATTTCTTTTGTGGGAACAAAAAATTTAATTGAAGAATTGGGCGGAGCTGGTGAGGGTAGTTTTATCAGCCAAGCAATTCCATCTCCAGA
>JAYZXX010000162.1:0-19118 GCA_036140815.1 Bdellovibrionota bacterium
TAAAATCAATATTGCTGATAAATAGATATAGTTTCAATTGCTGTGGTCGAAATCATACTAACTTCTTCTAGTTAACTCTAAAATATCTTCAATCTAAGCCCTAATCGCAGTCTTTTTATCCATTTAGTCTAGCTTATTGCTATATTGTTATAGATTAAAATTCACCTAGTCTATTAAAAGGATAAAATGGAAGATTTAGAAAAAAGACTTACAGATTTAGAAATGAAGTTTTCATTCCAAGATCACCTTATTGAAGAATTAAATGAAGTGATTGTTCAACAACAAAAAGAAATTCACCGCTTGAAAAACCTTTGGCTGCAATTTGAAGAAGTAAAACTAAAAGGCGGAATGGATCAGGGAATTAAAAATCTTTCTGAAGAAGTTCCTCCTCCGCATTATTAATGATTCATTAAAAAACGTTAGCTTCTTTTATGCAATCTATTAGAGCAGTCTACTAAGCTCTCGTCTTTCTTAAGAACTTAGTAATCTAAAACATAGTTTTTCCCGTTATAAGAAATGATTGCTTTGTTTTTCAAGAATAGCTCCTTACTAGGCTGTACATTTTTTTCTTCAAAGTTACCGATTTTGGAAATATTTGAACTTGAACCACAGCTCACTTTATAGATTACGTAGTGATCATTTTCATATCCGTAAAAAATAAAGTTACTATCTTCAATACTTACAGCATTTAGTCCTGCTAAATTAGTACCTAAAGACTCAATTCCATCATTTGAAGCACAATAGTAGGCTCCAGCAGAGGAACGAACCACTGCTGCCCTATCATCGGCAACAGATAATACGCTGACACCCCCTGGGACAACACCCCAGTCTTCGACTTGAGTTAAATCCAGATCGCCTAAAAAAACATTGGTTGCATCGTAGTAAACACAACGGTTTTTAATCGCATCGCATACAGGTTTTGCAACCAAGACTCCAGGTGTTAGAACTGGGCTTGCCGAATGATTATAGTCTAAGAAATTCGTATTTACTGCCATCCAATTTGAAATATAACCAAAACCTTTATGAAAGTCAGAGTGAAGAGGATTTCTAACATAAGTGTTGGAATATGAGTAGTCGTTACCTAGGCCAGCCGTGGGATCGGATAGTTTCACCAAGCTATTGCCATCATGACTGTAGTACTCTCCCTCACCAGTCGCCCCATCATAAATTAAAAATACAACGCGATCTTTTAACATTACAACCGAATCTGTCGATACTCTAGGCGTTGAATATCCTGTGACTAATGTTGTAACATCTATCGGATTTTCAACATCAGACGGATCAATTTTAAGCAACTCCCAATTCGTTAATATAAAAATATTATTAGAACTAATCATCACTGAGGGGTCCACATTTGAAATGCTATAGGACCCCGAGGAAGGATGTAAACTTTTTGTCCCCGCGGGAGTTCCATCTGTTATGGCTGGCCTGTCGGATGTATCACCAAAAACCACTCTATTGGTATCATAGTCTAAATCGTAAGAACGCCAAGATGGTGTACTAATTTGAGGGGCTCGAACTTGTGATAGTTTAGTTGCATTTAAACTAGCTTTGTCAACTGAGTATATGAAACGATCAAATACGGGTTCGGAATCTATAGCATAGATATAATAGTAATCTTTAGTTTCTCCGAACACTTCAAAATGATTGGGGTTACCAAAGGTCGTAATTTCTCTAGTCCCTGTAAGGCTTCCGTCGGTTAAATAAAGCTTGTCTCGATAAAACTTATCTGTAACCGAGAAAAACCATATTTTTTCTCGCTCTGAATAGTATAGATAGGTCACGTCTGTCGCTCCTGGAGAAGAAACAGGAGCAGATAAATTTACAGTTTCGTTGGTAATTACATTAAAGCTATAGATGGCCTCACCATTCAATTCATTCGCTACAAAAACGACGTAATTAG
Organism: Bdellovibrionota bacterium; assembly: GCA_036140815.1. Classification (GTDB taxonomy): domain Bacteria; phylum Bdellovibrionota; class Bdellovibrionia; order Bdellovibrionales; family UBA840; genus UBA6502. Next base: position 1,904 of record JAYZXX010000162.1, read on the forward strand.
CATCGATAGAATTATCACCCCAGGAAATAGAATTTGAAGTGGTCAACCTAGTGTTCATAATTGGCTCTATCGTGTTGTCAGTGTTGACCCTAAAGAGATCATTTGCCACATCAGAGTTTGAGGCCGTAGTTAAAACATTACCACCGACCTCCCAAAAAGCAGGAGATTGTATATTATTTGTTGAAAGTTCAAAGGAAGAGGCCAGTGGGATCTTAACAACATTCCCTGAGTAATCCATTTTTATAATATTCACGACTCCAGCAATGGATGCATAATTATAAAAGTAATCCCCTATAACTTCCCCAAACCATTTGGAACCAGAATCATAAGTCGAATCCGTACCAGAATTAAAATCTTCTACTAAGCTAACTGTCCCATCTGTATCCATCATATAAAGTTCATTACCTAAACTCGCATTGATGGCGCTGAAAACCACTTTATTTCTAAAAACAACAGGATTATAAATAGTATCAAGACTTGTTGAAAAGTCATATATTTCAGTGGGGCTTCCTCCACTCGCCGGAATTTGATATATTTTGTCTGCTTCAAAAATGATTAAGTTCCCATTAGAAAGTTTCCCTATCCATGTGGCAGTAGTAAGACCTTCGGAACGCACAGAATTTCCATCGAATGAATATAAAGTTCTATTATTATTGAGCCAATAAAGTCGCCCAGCCGCTTTAACCACTCCTCCTGCAAAACTTCCCCAAACACCACATTTAGTAATGGGGTCTTTATTGATCACTTTATCTTTAATATAGAAACACCCACTACCGTCATCACTCGAACCTTGGTATAAAAAACTTCCATTGATCTCTCTCAACACTCCATCACTAATATGACTTAAAGTACCTGTTCGAGTATCTCCCATGAACTCAGTTCCAAGCGCTGTACCGTCTGAAATAAACCAGTTGGCACCTAGCTCGGAAGTACTAACATCCATCAAAAAATAATTTTCATTATAAAATTGAAAACTAGCTGTTAAATAAGTGTCACTTAAAACAACTTCGCTCATCTGAAATAACCTTATCGTTCCCGCGCTTGTACCATCTGTTTTCCATAGGTATAAGTATCCATCCGTATGAACTGCCATAAAAAATATCTGCGAATTAAAAAGAAAAAACGCATCCCCTCTTGACCTTTGGGGCGAAGAGTTTCTTCTCCATCTAAAGGCCCTAACCACATTAAAATCATACAAGACTTCATAATCATTCGAATAAGGGTCTGAGGCTTTTACCAACTTAGATTTGTTAGCATTTTCTGGGTCATCAAAAATCTGTAGATACATACCTGCTATACTTTGATTGATTTCTGTAATCTTCTCTTTTGAGACATATTTAGAGCCCTTACGAGTTCCATCCGTAACGACAAAACGCTCAGTTACAGAACTATTGGCAAGTATCAACTTTCCATCTTTATAGCCGTTATAACGTAATTTCGCTAAAGCAGGCTTAGGAACAATTGAAGTTAAATAAGTGGAACCCTTAGACTCAAAAGGTCTTTTATAATTTACAGGATCACTTTGCGAAGCCACCCCACCAAAAGATTTACCATTTTGACTTTTAAGGCCCTCCGTATTGACTTCCAAATTTAAATTAGAAAAGTTCGATTCGTAAACGTGAACCTTATACTCTAAACCTTCAAGAATTTCTTCAACCTCAAAGCTCGCACTAGAATCACTAATTTGTATGCGTTCCCTAATGTCATCACTATCTGCCAGAGTTTGATCGAAAATAACTTTCCAAGAAATAGGTAAGGTATGCGAAATTGCTTCCTGTTCAGAATCCCGTACAATTTTATAGCTTAGTTCCGGTTCGGTAATATCGTCCCTAGATATTCCTTTTAAATCTCCCACTTGAGCAAAACAGGAAACTATCAAAGGTAGTAACAAAAAACTAATAAACGTCCTAAGAACTCGTAACATATTCTTTACTCGGACTTAGCGACTATAGCTTTTAGCTTCTTCACAAAAAATTAGAAATCTTCCCATTATTATGTCTATTTAAAACGTCACTTAAATCAATTTACTAACCATGCTGACAATTCTTAACAAAGCTTATTTAGAGACTTGGAAAGTAATTTCATATTACATGGATGCAATTGCCTTATTATTTTTTTCCATATGGATTGGTTGGAAGTTTAAGAAAACCATCATTTTTATAGACGCTAAAAATATGATCGAGTGATTCTCTCATCTTGAATAGAGCCATGTGTTTTAATTTTCCAAAGCTCACCACTTAGGCTTGTTAGCGCCTATCAATACTTCTCAGAAAAATGAGAAATACTCTGAACTAAAACATCTAAATTACAAATTTACTTGCAAGGGTCTTCTTGTGGATTGATCTATAACTATTCTTACTTGGAAAGACATTTGGTTTGTAGTTGAAATAATCAACAAAAGATACCTCTAATCTATTCCGGATTATTAAACCCACCAGGCTTATTGTCTCCCCATTCCACTATGAAAGAGTTTAAAAATAAAGAAAATAAAATAATCAAAAACAAGGACCACCAGGGCAGTTCGATTAAATAAGATAAACCAAAAGAGATAAAGGCTACAATAGAAATAGAACTTACAAATATTTTGAAATCTATATTTTTCACGAGCCTCTTCCAATTCATTATTTCACTCTATTACTAACATATATTGGTCAATTTGTAGAGGCTGCATATTGCCCACTGTAAAAAGGCGGCTTGGCCGCCCCTATTCCCCTACTCAGAGATCATATTTTCCATTTGTGTTTTTAAGCCCGATTTAGTCATTCCCATGGCTTCTCCCATTTTCATTGCTTTTTCAGGCTTGTCTTTGTGCTTTCGTGAAACGTGGTAAGCAAACCAAGCCCCTGCGCGATTTGAGCTTGAACAATGAACTAAGACTTTTTGTTTTCGGTGATCAGTTAAAACTTTTTCTACAGCATCAAACTGAGATGCCTTCATGTCTTTGCCATTTATAGGAATATGATAGTAAGTCATCCCCTTCGTTTCGACCCACTTTTTTTCATCCTTCGAAAAACCAGCTTCGGATTCTTCTCGAAGGTTAACAACTACAGCACCACCATTTTCTTTAAAAGCAGTAATCGCTGCCTCATCTGGTTGCCCCGCTGTATAAACATGTTCATGTACATTCGTAACTCGCTCTAGGTTTCCCCAGTTTTCGTCCACTTGCACATTATGATGTTTGTGGTGTGCACAACTCACTAAAAATAAAACACTTAGAATTAAGCCTAATTTCATCATTCCTACCCTCCCCAATTTGAATCTAAAATCCTATTGAAGCAAATCCACTAATTCAAGAAAAAGCCAGTCTGCCAACCAGCTTCAAAGGCAAAAATAATCTTTCTCAGACACATGCTTGTTTTTAACGCAGCCTTTTTCATCTACGCCTTTAAGCCATCTTTCAAACGGAAATACTTTTATTTTTGCAAGCCTCTATAAAATATTCATTGATCAAAAGCTTGTATCGCTTTAGGCGGTGCATCATTCCTTTGGAACTGGGTCTGAGAGCCTTAGAAACCTTGTCCGATTGCCCGTTTTCCGTTAAGTTGTGCAACGTCAGGTCCCATGCAATCTTTGACTTGTGAACCCCGTCAGGTCCGGAAGGAAGCAGCGGCAGCGAGCTCAAGATGTGCCATGGGGTGCCTGACACTTATTTTTCAGGGGGCAGTTTGTCGTATCAGGTTATTGCTAGGAAATGGCGACCGCAAAGTTTTCAAGAACTGGTTGGCCAAGAATCCATTGCACAGACAATTTTAAATGCCTTGAAGGCCGATCGCCTTCCTCATGCTCTATTATTCACAGGTACACGCGGGGTTGGTAAAACTTCAAGTGCGCGTATTTTGGCAAAAAGCCTGCGTTGCCCCAATGCCATTGAGTTTCGTCCCTGTAATAAATGTTCCGAATGTGAAGAAATTAGTTCGGGATCAAGTGTTAACGTAATCGAAATTGATGGAGCTTCTAACAATGGTGTAGATGCCATTCGTGAACTTCGTGATTCTGTTGGCTATATGCCTTCCAGCGGAAAACATAAAATATATATCATTGATGAAGTACATATGCTTTCTACTAGTGCTTTTAATGCACTTTTAAAAACTCTAGAAGAGCCACCTGAGCATGTTACTTTTATTTTAGCCACTACAGAAGTTCAAAAAATTCCTGTAACAGTATTATCTCGTTGCCAGCGTTTTGACTTCCGTCGAATTAGCACTCAAAAAATTGCCGACCACTTATCACATATTTGTAACCAAGAAAATGTGGCATACGAAAATGAAGCCATTTGGTTAGTGGCACGCCAAGCCGATGGCTCTATGCGTGATGCTTTATCTTTGTTAGATCAAGTGATCAGTTTTTGTGACAAAGATTTAAAGTACACGAAACTTGTAGAAGTCCTAGGGCTGACCGATCGCCAACTGATTTTGGATGGTTTACAAATTTTGGCCAATCGTGATCAAGAAGCCATGTTGGGCCTTCTTGAAAGAATCCATCAAGGCGGTACTGACGCTAAAAACTATATGGATGAGCTGATTGAAGAGATTAGAAACCTTCTATTGGTGAAGGTGTCTGGTAATAACAATATAGAAAGTCTTTTGGACCTTCCACAAAGTGAAATTCAGATTTTACAAAAACTTGCCAATGAATACAGTGCCGAAGAAGTACATATGCTTTTTGATATGGCCTTAAAAGCAGGAAACGATCTTCCAAAAGCACACAACCCAATTATGGTGTTAGAGATGGCAATGCTACGTATGGTTTCCGCTCCATACATTAAAAATTTGGTTGCTGGAAATTATTCTGACTCGCAAGTAGAAAAAAAAAAACCTTCTCAGCTAGCGCCCAATACTAGTTCAAGTTCTTCCAATTCTCCAAACACCACCATTGTGAGATCTACTGCTGCCAATCAGAGTGAAAATACCTCAACAGCTAGTGTGACTTCCAATACAAATGGAAGAAACATTTCGGCAGGGAAAAACCCTCCTAAAAATCAAAACCTAGCTCAAAAAACTTCTCAAAATAGTGATCAAAACTCCATGTTGTCAGGCAGCCCCAATGCTATGGAGTCATTGCATTATTTAAATGATTTAGACCTGAGTGAAAACTGGATGCGCTTGGTTCAACACAGCCAAAAACATACGCCAATTTTAGCGGCACAACTCGAACATTGTATCGCCATTTCTTTTGATGATGGCCACCTTAAACTAGGAATTCGCAAACAGCAGGAATTCCTGATGGCTCAACTCTCTGAAGAGTCGAAAAAATTAAAAATCCAACAAGTGATTTTAAAGTCTGGTTGGGCCGAAAAGGTAGAAAAGATTGAGTTTTTACCTATAGACGATAAACTACATGCAGGAATGAGTAGTCCTGCTGAAATTATAAAACAAAAAAAACAAGATGCGAAAGAAGCTCTACAAAAACAAATTCAAGAGAATCCCCTCGTTGGGAAGGCCTTAGAGACTTTTAACGCAAAAATAATAGCAATTAAGGAGACGAAATAATGAAAGGTGGATTTCCTGGCGGAGGCATGCAGGGCATGATGAAGCAAATGAACCAAATGAAAAAACGCATGGAGAAAGTTCAAGAAGAGCTAGCTCAACGTGAGTACGAAGGAACCGCTGGCGGCGAGGCTGTTAAAGTAATTGTTAAAGGCGAAAATAATATTGATCGCGTAGAAATCAGTGAAGATCTCGCCAAGTCTGGTGACCAAGAAATGCTTCAAGACTTGATTGCTCTTGCTGCCAACGACGCTTTAAAAAAAGCTAAAGAAGACAGCGAAAAAGAAATGGGCAAAATCACCGGCCCACTGGGTATGTTTGGTATGTAATCTATGAGCCACTTAGCTTCTTTAGACCAACTTATTTTAGAACTAAGTAAATTACCAGGGATCGGTGAGAAATCTGCCGGTCGCTTGGCTCATTATATTTTAAGAAACCGTAGTCAATACCCTAGTGACTTAGCGAAAGCACTTTTACAAGTTCAAGAAAAGGTTCAGCTGTGTGAAAGCTGCTTTGCCTACAGCGAAAGCCCTATTTGCCGAATTTGTTCTGATGAAAAAAGAAACAAAATCAGCTTGTGTGTAGTGGAAGAACCAAGTGACATCATGAAACTAGAAAACTCTGGAAGCTTTTATGGGCGCTACCATGTCTTGCATGGAACCATTAATCCTATGCGCGGGATCGGCCCGGCCGACTTAAAAGTGAGCGAGTTAATTAAAAAAGTAAATGATGATGATGAGATCGAAGAAGTGATTTTAGCACTAGATGCTACTTTAGAAGGCGACACAACTGCTTTATATATTGCAAAAATGTTAGAAGGGCATAGAATAAGGCTTACTCGACTGGCTCACGGGATCCCAATTGGTGGCGATCTGGATTATATTGATGGTCGAACCATTGGACGAGCATTTGTTAACCGCGTGGAGATTTAATGTCCTTAGTAAACCCAGAAACCAAAGAAATCATCTGTAAGATAGTTTACTATGGTCCATCCCTGGGCGGAAAAACCACCAACGTACAACGTATCTTTCACGAAACCTCTGAAGAACAAGACGGAAAATTAGAAGCATTAAATGCAGAAACTGAGAGAACCCTGTTTTATGACTTCTTACCTTTAGATGTTGGTGAAATTCGTGGCTATCGAGTTAGATTTCATGTTTTTTCGGTGCCAGGCCAAGTGGTTTATGATGCTTCAAGAAAGCTAATCATGAAAATGCTTGATGGGATTATCTTCGTTGCCGATTCTCAAAAAGAGCGCATGGAAGAAAACATCAACTCTCTTCGTAATCTTGAAGTGAATTTAAAGCAGCAGGGTCTAGACATCACTGAAATTCCTTTAGTGATTCAGTACAATAAGCGTGACCTGCCAAATGCCATGTCCATCGATGAGATGAGAAAAGAGTTAAACAAATACAATGCACCAGAGTTTGAAGCGACGGCTCAAGACGGTAAAGGTGTTTTCGAGAGCCTAAATTCTTTATCAAAATCCATCATTACGGTTTTAAAAGGTGGGAAGATTTAGTCTTCTGAATTTCAGATTCAATGAAGTTCCATAAACGATTTCGCATTTCTAAAGATTTAATAGCGATATCCTTCATTTGCTGACGTTTTACTTCACTACCTCCTAATATTTCCACACACTTTTCAGCCATGGGACCGTGTTCGTTTGCATCCAGTTCTATATGCCTTTCGAAATAATAAAGAGCATAGGGGCATACTAGTTGATTTGCCTTTAAGATTTTCACAATCTCTTCAAACATTTCTGGAATCAGCTTTTCTCTCCCAAAAAAGAAGGCTGCTGCGATTTCATGAACTGAACCATTCAGAGCCAAATCAATATGAAAGGCCACCACTTCTGCTAACTCCTTTGGAAGCTTCGAGAAGTTTAACTCACCTAAAAAGTCTTCTATGTTTTTAGTGTTTGCATCAAGCTCAATCATCGCATTCTTATACATTTCAAAATGGCTCATAGGATTGCCATAAGGATCTAAATCTGATTCTTCCCCTACAACAATTTCATTCACTAAGCGCACTAAGCGTGGATCAAAATCCGAATCAAGCCAAGGAACACTAACACAGGTAATTTTCTGCTGCAGTGATTTCAACAAACTCATGAAATCCCATACTGCAAAAACATGGTACTGCATAAAGCATTTCAAGCTGTCCATATCTGCCAAAGATCTATATAGGCTGTGATTGTTCAATTGATCCATTTTTTTTCTGATTTGAATATCCATGGCTCTATAATGATGAATGGGATGGTGTTGGTCTAATAGTATTTTTTAAAAAAGAGAAATATAGCTTTTGATCCGTAATTAGAAGCTAATTAAAATAGAGTATAGCCTTTATGTTTAGATCTAGTTAAAAAGCCTTAAGTATTGAAGCAAATTATTGCCATAAATTAACTACAAAGTTTAACTAACTTTTGCCAACATATCTTTTTTGGGCAATTCGATTACAAAGCGAGTATTTTCTGATCCGCTATCGTAATAGAATTTTCCATGATGTTTATCGATGATCCCTTTAGAAATACTCAAGCCAATACCTGTTCCTTTGTCTGAGTTCTTTGTAGTAAAAAATGGTTCCATCAAACGATCGACTAAAGCTTCAGGAATTCCATCACCGGAATCACTCACAGAGAGGAAAGATTTTTCTGAGTTTTCCCAAAATTCAATTTTAACCCAAGCCCCTTCAATATTAGATACTTCGTCATAAGAATTATTTAACAAATTAATCAATACTTGGCCAATTTGGACCTTATCCACAAAAATTTTCTGTGCTCCAACACCTAGAATGTCTAATTTTACATTGGCTAAGCGATATCTTTCATAACTAAGAGCTACTACTTCATCTAATAAATCAGCAACCAATATTTGTTTGCGATCTGTTTTGGCTGAATTTCTTGTTAAACTTCTAAGTCCCTTAATAATGGTACTAACCCTTAATACAGTTCGGCGAATTTCAGCTGTAAACTTTGAAAGCTTCTCCTCCGTTAAGTCTCCCCGTTTAATAGCCCTATCTAGAGCATCTGCTCTAGCTTTAATTATGGCCAATGGATTATTAATTTCGTGAGCAACACTTCCTGCCATCTGCCCCAAAGCAGATAATCTGGCATTGTTCAAATTGGCTTCTTGTTGATTAGCAACTGTCTGTAAAGCTTTGGATAGCTTTTGATTTACCCAGAAAACTACTATCAAGAAAAATAGAACGCTACTCACAACTCCAAAAACCACATTGAGTTTTGCACTTTTCACCAGACTAAATATACTGTCCCTCGTATTTAATCTTTCTTCTAGAACCTTTTGATTCAACAAATTAAAAGCTTCTAATGCTTCCGAGTCATCAATAACAACCACTTTATCAACTTCATCTGGATCATTGGTTGGAAGCTTCTCTACCACTTCCAATGCGGCTTCATATTTATCTATGACACTTTTCAGTGGGGCCAATAACTGATGATAGTCAACTTTTTTTGACCTAATTTCTTCGATCTTATCAATGATTCTTTTCGCTTCTTCTGCATCCTGGTAGGCAGCAAGCTTGTAAGACTCTTCACGCCGAAGTACATAGTTTTTAAAATTATGAATCATTCCACCGTAACCAATTTTACTCTTTAATTCTGATATTAGGTGTTTTTTATTTGAAACCTGCTCTTGATATTCAATCCAAGCTTGATCGATTTTAGAAAAGTCATACACCAATGAATAAGTATATAAGCCAATGCTTGCGACAAAGCCTATGAACAAAATGATAATTTGAGGAGTATGTAAATTTTTAACTTTCAATGTATAATCTCGCTTTGAGAACTTATCGGTAGATTCACTCGTGATATAAAGCAAAAGAAATACTGACAAGAAAACTTCACATAAAAAAAGGCGCCTCGCTGGCGCCTCTAGACTTTCGTTTTATTTTTCCCAAAACTTTGCGTTTGAGATTCCTAACTTTTTAGGATCAAAACTAATTTTATCTGGATTTTCTTTAAGCTGCTTCTCATAATCTTTCAAAGCCAACAAAGCCGGGCGCCCTTTAAAGAAAATAACAAGGATGGCCGCAATATTTAACCAAGCCATTAGTCCAACACCTATATCACCCATACCCCAAGCTAAACTTGCATCTTTAACAGTTCCATAAAAAGCGGCTGATACAATTACGATTTTTAATACCGTATCGTTAAATGGAATTTTAAAATGTTTTCGAAGGTAAGCCAAATTCACTTCTGCGATAAAGTAATAAGCCAATAAAGTTGTGAATGCAAAAAAGAACAATGCCAATGCAACAAAAACATCACCAAAACCAGTAAGAACACTGTCCACTGCCATTTGCGTAAAAGCAGGAGAAGCAATCTCTGTACCTGCTTCAACATTTTCAATGATTAAAGTCTCATTAGGGCCTTGAACATTATAAGTTCCACCAATCAAAATCATAAAAGCAGTGGCACTACATAAAAATAAAGTATCAATATAAACAGAGAATGCTTGTACCAAACCTTGTTGCGCAGGGTGATCGACCTCTGCGGCAGCGGCTGCATGTGGACCAGTACCCTGCCCCGCTTCGTTTGAATATACACCACGCTTTACTCCCCAACCAATGGCAGCACCAAAACCTGCCATGGGTGTAAAAGCATCTCCTAAAATCAAACTAATTACTCCAGGTAACTTATCAAGATTTAAAACAATGATACTTAAAGCGATCAAGATATAAGCTAAGGCCATAAACGGAACAATCACCTGAGTGAAGTTCGCAATTCTTTTTAAGCCGCCAAAAACGATGAATCCCAAAAGAACAACAATTGTGATTGCCGTAAAAACCTTTGTACTACTAAGAACACCAAAAAAACTGTTGATTTGCGCCCCATCTCCAAAAGCCTGTGCAACTGCGTTTCCAATACTATTGGATTGAACTGTTGGTAACAAAAGACCACAAGCTAAAACCGTAGCAATCGCAAAAACTAACGAATACCATTTCCAGCCCAAAAGATTTTCAATGTAATATGCTGGTCCACCTCGGTAGCTTCCTTCAAAATCTTCTTTATAAATTTGACCCAAAGTAGATTCAACGTAGGCGGTAGCCGAGCCAAAAAATGCAACAACCCACATCCAAAACACTGCTCCTGGCCCACCAAAGCCAATGGCAGCAGCAACACCGGCAATATTTCCAGTCCCTACTCTTCCCGATAAAGAAACAGCTAAAGCTTGAAAACTTGAAATCCCATGCTCGGAACTTTCGCCTTTTAAAATCAGTTTCCACATTTCTTTAAAGTGTCGAATCTGTAGAAAACGAGTTGTTATTGAATAAAATAAGCCTGCCCCTAAGCACAAATAGATTAATGCCGGACTCCAGATCACAGAATTTAGAGAGTTCACTATTGATTCCAAACTAGCCCTTTCGTTTTTGTTTAGTTATTTCTGTAAGTTATAAACTCTTTCTTAACTAAAGGCCAATTATTTGTCCAGGATTGAATCTAGTAAGATTTAACCACAATTCTTTACTAGCTTCCAAGATATGTGATCTTGCTTATTCGTGCCGCATCATTTATATATATACCCCATTAAAACAAGAGGCTGAAGATGATTAAATCCATTGAACAAGAAATTCAGGAATTAAAAAAACAGAGAAACGCAGTAATTCTCGCTCATTACTACGAAGATGGAGAAATCCAAGACATTGCAGACTTTACGGGTGACAGTCTTTATCTTGCACAACGAGGAGCAGAATCCGATGCGGATGTAATTCTTTTAGCCGGTGTAGTTTTTATGGGAGAGTCTGTAAAAATTCTTTCCCCTAGTAAAACAGTATTAGTCCCAGATTTAAAAGCAGGTTGCTCACTAGTGGACAGCTCTCCAAGCAAAGAGTATGGAGAGTGGAAAGCGGCTAACCCCGGCTCTGTTTTAATTAGCTATATAAATTGTAGCGCCGAAGTGAAAGCTGTCAGTGATATTATTTGTACCTCTAGTAATGCCGAAAAAATTGTGAATGCTGTTCCTGAAGGGAAAAAAATCTTGTTTGGCCCTGATAAAAATCTTGGAAATTATTTAGCAAAAAAACTAAACCGCGATATGGAGATGTGGAATGGAAGCTGTGAAGTGCATATGCAGTTTCACGCTAAAGAACTTTATAACCTAATCCAAAAAAATCCAGATGCTGTCGTATTGGCTCACCCGGAATGTGAACCTGAAGTATTACAGTATGCTGATCATGTAGGTTCCACCTCCTTCATCTTAGAAAAAGCAAAAACCAGCGAAGCAAAAAAGTTTATCATTGCAACAGAAGATGGAATTTTTCATCAAATTCGTAAAATGCGTCCTGATGCTGAGCTGATACAAGCTCCTAATGCTGAGGGAACTTGTGGCTGTAGCCAATGTCCTTATATGAAGCTGAATACTCTTGAAAAAATTCGAGATGCTCTATTAAACTTAGAGCCTAAAATTGAATTAAATGAAGATCTTCGCCTACGCGCTCACGGGTCATTGGATCGTATGATGAAAATTAGTCGTGGGGAAAGTGTAAGTTTCAGTTAATGGAAAACTTGATTTTTAAAGTCGCAGAAACCGAAAAGGAATTTGATGCCTACTTCGAGCATCTTGCCAGGCTCCTCACAGAAAGAAACGGAATCAATGGCTTCCCTCATTTTACTCCAAGAATGGTGGTGCCTGATAAAATGGATTTTTTGGAAAAGTTTAAGTCTGAATTGAAAAAGCCATGCTCAGAAAGAATCAATCAGGTATTTGTTGCTTTAGATAATAATACCAAAGTTGTGGCTCATTGTGTACTGCAGTTTCATGGAATTGAAAGTTTAAAACATCGAAGACATATCAATGGTTTTGGGGTTTGCCCTGATCACACCGGTCAAGGCATTGCCAAAAAAATTCTTACTGAAGTCGTAAATTTGTGTAAAAGCATTCAGGTGGAATATTTAGACTTAGAACTATTTGCTACTAACACCCCAGCCTTTGAACTTTATAAAAAAGTTGGCTTTGAACAAACTGGATATACCAAAGACATTGCACGCATTGGTGAACTAAGCTTAGATGATGTTAGTATGTCTTTAAAAATCGAAAACTTTAAATGATTCATAAGGCCCATCAACTCACATTAATGGGCTACTGGCTTCATTAAAGAGAGTAGAAGCTACCTATTGCAGATTCACTAATAAGCACGATACTATAGTGATTTGGAAAGAACCAGCCCAAAGCTTCAGCAATTCCAGCATGTTCATGACTTGGAGGGTTTCCAAGTGACTCTAAAGAGAAACACAGGTCCCAATATTGTTGATCTTCGCTCAGCATACATACCCTTGGGTTTAAGACCCCTTGCTGACGTAAAAACTCTCTTACCACTTTTCGAACATATTCAGGAATATATGCCTTAGAAGGCTCACCAGTAAAATACTGCTTCCCTTGTTCAATTTGCAGTTTTTTTCCTGTGAACTTAAAATGGTCAGATAAAAAATTACCCGTTTCACGATAGTACCAAATCATCCCGTAAGGCATGATGTAATCAGGCATTTCCTTATTTGGATTCAAAGCCAATCCCACGCCTTTTTCCGACAACCATCCCAAAACATCTTTCACTGGTTCCTTTGCATTTGGGCCTGTGTGTAAAAACAAATATGGCCAACTATCAGGACCTGGCTTTGGATCAGGAAACACTAAATCGACCTTCTCTTTCACGAACTGTTCGAAAAAGTTGATTTCCCATTGCTGGTCTCTAGTGTCTTCTGGCGAATTTAATAAGCTTTGTAATTGGGTGGTCATAAGATAAATCTTAACACTATGATGAAGAAATGAAAAGAGAAGCTAATGCTTCTCTGTTGTTTTATTTAACGAAATAGGACCTATTCTGGACGATTAGCCTTCTTCATCGTCTGGTAGCATATCAAATAAGCATTCTCGCCAATACTCGGGAGCTCCCTCAGAATAGTCTATAGCTATCTCAAAAGTGTCTTTATCTATGCTTTTGGTTCTTACTACCAAAGCGTCCAGATCTAGGTTCATGGTCTCAATTTTGAGAGTTAAGTACCTGCCTTCTAGGTCGTCCAAACTAAATGTGTTTTTTAGCTTCTTCGAGAGATTTTTCCGACTGATTTGCAGTAACATCCCATTTACAGAGATATCAAGAATCTCAGCTGTCTTGGCAAAATTGGGGTACTTTGCAAATATACTTAGATCCACTACCTTTAAGTTATGAATCGGCTTCCTATAATTGTATCTGTTTTTTGTTGTCTTTTTAGCTTCCATACCTAGACTATCGGCCAGTGCAAACAGAGAATTTAGAGAATATTTAACTCATTTCGCTTTTTTCACAATTTGACAACATCATAGTCAAGTATATGAAATTTCGCCAGTTTTCGCAAACTAGCCTAACTACGCAGAAACACTATCGTCTTCCACGTTCTTTTGACTTAGCTCTTTAGGAAGGTAAATCAGAAAGCGTGTGAATTTAAAATCAGAGTCATATTCCAATCTCCCACTATGAGATTTAATTATATTTTTAGAGATTGAGAGCCCTATCCCCGTTCCCTTTCCAGGCGCCTTTGTCGTGAAATAAGGAGACATCATTTTTTGTACAATGGCAGGATCAATACCATCCCCAGAATCTGTTACAGAAATTTCAAACTGCTCCGGCTTTTCTATCACCCGGACTTGAATCCATGGTTTCTCTTGATCCCCCACGGCATCTACCGCATTGCTCAATAAATTTAAGATCACTTGCGAGATTTCAACTCCCATACATCGAACTGAGAAATCACCACCTTCAAAAAAACTTTTAACGGCTACATGGTTTTTCTTTGCTTTTGGGCTAGCAATATCCACAGCATCTTTAATAATATCTCTGATGTCATGGAACCCGTATTCCGCTTCATTATTTTTTCGCACAAAGTTTCTTATTGCCGCTGTTAGGTGATGTAATCTTTGAATGTGTGTTAAGATTTTTCCACCAGCTTTAGCAACAAATTCTGGATTGGCTCTTTTAGGGTTTGATTCTGCACGAGAAAGTTGATCAGCCCACCCCTCAATAACTGCAAGTTGGTTATTGATTTCATGCCCCATATTACCAGCAACTTCTCCTAAAGAAGATAAACGAGCCAATTGTTCGATTTGTTCTTTCATATTCGCTAGATCTTCCTCTAAGCTATCAACGTGAGACTTTTGGACTTCTGTCCCTTCTAAATTCGCTCCATCCATAGATTCATTCTTGATAAAAACCTCAAAGACTCCGCAGAAAAAACTAAGGAAAAACACGCTAAGAGAAATATACAAGCTGACATCATGAAGACTCTTCATTTGCAGGCTCAATAGATTGAACGCAGAATAAACGATAAAAATTCCAACTAAAAGCTTTTCCATTCTATAGGTTGTATCGGGTTCTTACATGAAGGACTTCGAAGTAAACGAAACTTAAAAGGCATATTAATTTTGATGTATCAAAAAAGATCTAAATTTTTCAATTAGTAAAAGTAGACTTAATTTTTTATTAAGACCTATCTATCTGTATAGCAGATTAACTTAAATCTTTCGTACCCAAAGAATATCTTGCGATAAACATTTAGTGAGCCTCGAGAAACTATCAGCAAAAACGGATGATCAATTTTTCACATGACTTCTGAAGTTTAAAGTAGCACGTGGAAAATCAATGCCAATCACCAGGCAAAGTACGATCTCCACCTAAAGACTTAGTCTTTGCACTGACATTGTTGATAGTTTTTGTAATGTGCAAAGGCTAAAACCAAACCACCAAAAACAGTAAAGGCAGTCTCAAGTGAGTTCATACTCAATAAAGAGGTTTCGATATAGTCATGATCATGTACATGAAACAGCTCTGGAATTAAAACCCCTAAAATTAAAAAAGCTACGCCCACACTTCCAATTTGTATAGCTTGCTTGAAACCGTGAGAACGATAAGTTTTAAGAAAGGAATAATAAGCAACTGGAATGACCAATGCTAACATCAGCCAATGGAACAACTCCCCACCTAAAAGACCGCCAAGGCCAGGCAAAAGAACAATTAAAATTGGGCCCAGCAAACAATGCACCAAACATAACATACTAAGGGCAATGCCAACCTTATCTGCTGGAATATGATCTTTACCGTGAGCGTGTACATGTTTGTGTGTCTTAACAGTGGTTTCAGATTCTAAAGCACTGTTGTTTGTACCATGGTCGTGATCGCAATTTGAGTGATTATGCTTCATAAAAATTACTTTATTTGTAGGTTCCAAATTTAATCCTTATCCGTTGGCTGATTTAGCCTTATTTTTAAGCGCCTGGCTAGTGTTTTTTTAAAATCCACGGCATTGTTATTTAGTTTGTATCTAGCGGCATAACTTCAGGAAATAATTGCATGCAAGCCTCCAAATAAATGCCATTTTGACAAAATCAATTTAGCTTTTCTAACTAACTTTTTAGAAAAAATCTGGTAAACTCCCTCTTATGAGTAGTTGTTGTGGCCCCAAAGAAGAAGAAAGTCATTGTAGCCCTGCCCCTGGTAAGAAAGATTGGTGGTTGATTGGCTCCTTTAGTATCGTAGCCCTGGCTTACGCGATTCATCTTCTACATATTCCTGTAGGTCAATTAGGCATCCCGCAAATAACTAATTTTACCCATCACTGTTACGAACTACTAAATGAAATGTGGTTTGGAATTGTTTTAGGTGGCCTAGCGGTTGGTGTATTACATTACGTTCCTCAATCTAGTATTCAAAAATTAATGGGTAATGGAAAAAATTTTTCGGGCATCCTCAGAGCGACCTTTGCTGGTGTTTTATTGGATTTATGTTCCCATGGTATTTTGATGGTAGGAGTAAAACTCTACAATAAAGGGATGAGCCTTGGACAAACAATGGCTTTTTTAATTGCTAGCCCATGGAACTCTTTTTCTCTTACTTTGATTTTAATTAGTTTAATTGGTTTTTCATGGACCATGGCCTTCATTGTTTTATCAATGCTCATTGCAGTTATTTCGGGTGTTATATTTAACTATCTCGTCAAAATCGGAAAGCTTCCAGAAAACCCTGCAACTGTGAATCTTGGAACCACAAGCTCTGGAGAGCAAAAATCTTTTTGGAAAGAAATCCCTAAGACCCCAATAAGCTTTTTGAAAGATGTTCTTTGGCACGGGATTAAAGATTCAAAGAGCATTATCAAATGGCTTTTTATTGGGATTATTTTAGCCTCAGCCATTCGAGAAACTTTAACAGTTGCTCAGTACCAAGAATATTTTGGCAATACAGGCTTCGGTTTATTTTTAACCATCCTCTTCGCTACAATTTTAGAAGTTTGCTCAGAGGGATCGGCACCCATTGCGAGTGATATATTCTTGCGCGCAAAGTCTCCGGGCAATGCCTTTGCATTTATGATGGCAGGAGTATCCACTGACTACACAGAGATCATGGTCTTGAAAGAAAACACTAAATCGTGGAAAATTGCATTTGCTCTTCCTCTGATAACTTTACCTCAAGTCATTTTAGTTGCCTGGTTGATTCATTTTATTTGATCCATGAGGAAAGTTAGCCTCGACAAAAATGGATTTGGTGAAATGACTGCATTATTAATAATTTTTAGACCGATAGCTTCAAATTTGTAATGAATGCGACTAATTTGTGGATGAATACCTCCAGTGAAACTGGAGGTATCACAATGGGGCACAGCCCCTTGTTCTCAGAAGTAATTCATTGTCATCTGCTCTTGTCTCTTATCTTCTGCTTCTTGCTCTCGAATGTAAGTGCGGACC
>JAYZXX010000163.1:0-24348 GCA_036140815.1 Bdellovibrionota bacterium
CTAAAAAGAATATAAAGTTTAAAAAAGATGTCCCACTCCAAAGCATACAAGCTTTTAGCACGCAGAATATAGCTTTGTCCCATGAAACCCCTACAAAACCAATTCTTTGGAAGTATTTTCACTCCTGACTTTAAGCCCAAAAAAGAGAAAGCCTGGGGGCTTTCTCTTAAAACTTTGCTTTTTGAAAAAATTATTTCAACAAGCTAAGATCAATATTGAATTGTGATTTAATTGTGCTTTGAAGCGATTCAACACTTGCGCCTGTTTTTGCAGAGGCAGCTTCTAGAGCAGCGTCAATAGCACCAAAGTTACCAGACATCACTTCAGCTTCAACTTCAGAAATACTGAAACCAAAAGCCTTATTTGTTAAGTTCTCAACCATAGTCGCTGAAATCTGTGATTTAGGCATTGAAGTCAATTGAATGTAAGCATCTGCTAAAGCTTGAGCAGAGCTGGCATTGATTGAAAACTGTGTTTGAATCATATCAGCAACTTTAAGCTTGCGAGACTCAGATTGACGAGAAAGCTTAATAAACTCGTTCAAAGAAGTTGTGTCACGATTGAAACGTGTACCAGTCCAATAGTCTTCATAAACATTGTTACCAATATAATCTAAGTCATAATAAAAATATGCATCGTAATCATATAGATACTGAGCAATGTTTTCACCAGGGTTGTAGTCTGTAAGATCGTAAGCATCGTAAGTATCAGTCACCCAGTCATATACAACGATATAGTCGTCATAATATGTATCTTGCAGTGTATCCATTTTCTCGATCGTTAATTCATAGTCAGCCATATAACGGTTAACATTTTCAACGAAATCGTAAGCAGCTTCTTCACGAGTATATTCGTAACCACCAACGCTAGTCGTTGTAGATTGGCCACCACAAGCTACCATGCCCGCAACAGCGGCACCGGCTAAAACTGCATTTGTTAAAAACTTTTGTATTCTCATAATTCCCCCTAATTTTTTGGATTTAAATCGTTTTTGTCTCCGAAAACAGTTTTAGAAGCAGAGAAAAGTCTTTTCATTGTTTTTCCCAATCTGACCCCAAATTATTTAATTTTCACCCCGTTTTAAAATTTCAATTTGAAAAAAGTATCAAATCGACCCCATCCTTGAGGAAAAACTCAGCAAAAATATTGCAGTTTTAGCGAGTTTTGGCCCATTGCAGTAGAATCTTTTGCTCAAATCAGTTAGTTTTCTACTCTATTTAAAGGGTGAGAAATGCTTCCAGAATTATTAAGTCCCGCTGGGAATTTAGAGAAATTAAAAATTGCTATTAACTACGGTGCCGATGCTGTGTATTTAGGCTTACAAAAATTTGGCCTTCGATCTGCTGCAGAAAACTTCAATATTTCAGAACTTAATGAAGGAGTTCAATACGCCCACCAAAGAAACGCAAAGGTATTTGTGGTTTTAAATGCCTATCTTCACGATAAGGAACTTCAAGAGCTTCCTGCCTATTTAAAAGAAATGGAAAAAGCCGGGGTGGATGCAGTGATTGTATCTGATCTAGGAGTGGTAAAATGCGTATTGAATAACTCCAATATCCCTGTTCATCTTAGCACCCAGGCCTCCTGCCTAAATTACCGATCTGCAAAGCTTTGGAAAGACATGGGAGCTGAGCGTATCGTATTAGGCAGAGAAATCTCTTTAGACCAAGCAGCAAAAATTAAAGAAAAAGTAGATATCGAACTGGAGATGTTTATCCATGGATCCATGTGCATGGCCTATAGTGGAAACTGCGTTATCTCTAATTACACCCAAGGAAGAGACTCTAATCGTGGAGGTTGCGCTCATAGCTGCCGTTTTGAATACAGCCTTGAAATTCCAAAAGAAAATGGGATTGAAAAAACAAATAGCTTCTTTATGTCCTCAAAGGATTTAAACGGAATCATGCAAATTCAAAAATTTGTAGACTGCGGTATTGATTCTTTAAAAATTGAGGGACGCATGAAAAATCATTTGTACCTTTCAAGCATTACAGGAGCCTACAGAAAGGCATTGGATGCCATCGGTCGCGGTGAAAGCTTAAACCAAGAAAGTCTTTCAGAAATTTTTACTGAAATGACAAAACTTGCCCATAGAGAATACACGGAAGCTTCATTGCTCGAAGCTGCTGGCAGTGACAGTGTCTACCGAGAAAGAGAAAAAGCCATCAACACTCACAAGGTTGTAGGTAAAATCCTTGAAGTAAATGGCAATGACATCATCTTTTTATCTAAATCCAATTATGAACTTGGACAAAGCTTAGAGCCAGTAAACTATTCTATGATGGGTAAAAGCATCCAAAGCAAAAAACTCCAAGAACTAGATGGAGAATTGGCTACAAAGTGTAAGCCAAATCGAATATACCGTCTAAATGCCGAACAGATTACTGGTCTGCGTGCAGGTGATATTTTAAGGACTCCAGTATGAAATATTCAAGTTTCGTTGAAGACGTTCAACAAGTAAAAGAACTAAAAGCTGCCGGATTTACTGAATTAGTTTTAGCGGCAAGTTCTTTAAGTAGATTTGGTAAGACCAAAGATACCGATATTCAACCCATTATCGATGAAGCCAAAGCAAACGATTTGCAGGTTTTTATAGAATTAGATCGAATCCTAGTTGGCTCTGAGCTAGATCTTTTCTTGAGACACTGGCAAAGTTTGAACTTAAAAAACTTCGATGCGGTTCGAGTTTTAGACCCAGGATTATTAGAATATTTCTGTGCAGAAACGGATCTTTCTGTCCATTTTAATTCTGAAATGGGGAATCACAATTTATCGGCACTAAAACACTGGCAAAACTATTCTAAAGAAAAAATTAAACGTATAATTCTATGCCCTGAACTCGAAGCGGAAAAAATCAAAGAATATACCAAAGAACTAAATTGCGAATTAGAAATCTATGGTTTTGGAAAAATTCTGTTATTCTACACTCCCCGACACCTATTAAGCCCTTACTTTGAAAATCACGAAGACCCCGCAGAAAAATTTGTCTTTAACAAAGAATACATTGAGATCTTAGGAAACTCTGAAGAAAGCCCTCACAAGGCTTTCCCTCTAGTGGAAACCAAATGTGGAAGCTTTATGTTCTCTCCAAAAGATCTTTGTGTTTTGGATTACTGGCAAGACATCTTAGAGTGTAATTTAGCCAGTCTTCGTTTTGATTTAAGAGATAATTTTAACAAAGAAACACTAAGCTCCATTACAAAATTTTTAGAGGAACCTGAAAAGAAAAACCTAAAAACACTGAAAGATACATGGCCCAAAACTCTTATCCGAGGTTTTTTTAAAGCAAATAAAAGCGACGTTTTGTTCGGTAACCTTAAGAATGTTGGCAACTTGAAAAAAGAAGAAAACTACCTTGGCGACGTTATTGAAACAAAAAGTGGAGTTCACTTAGTCATAGAAATCAAATCTCAAAATAGCTTACTAAGTCTAGGAAAAAAATTGAGTTTTTTAGCACCAGACAAAAAGGCCAAAGAAGTTGAAGTGAAACAGATGAAAAACTTAGCGGGAGAATTGATCGAGGAAGCAAGCTTTGGGCAGTTTGTAATGCTACCTCATTACAGTGGCGTTTCTTCAAACACCAGAGTATATTTAGTCTAAATATAGTATCACTCGGGCTGATTGATATTCTGATTTTCACCACTATCAAAGATCCTTCGTGAATCGTCAGCGCCGTTTAGATTGAAGTAGCTATCAATGACCAATTTGGCAACCAGCTTTGAATCAAACATGATCCTCTGCTAGGAACTAATCGTATGTCTGAGCGTTTTACTAAAGTGATGCTTTTTCGACGCAAATTTTGCACCTAAATATTCAAATTATTTCCAGGCTTACGAAATTCAAGCTATTTCATCTTAATATCTTCATGCTCAATTAAATCTTAAAATAGAAGTGAAGCTCTAGGATTTTTCTCCTGGCATAATAAATCCCAATTTTTTTGCTAACTTATTTTGATCTTCAATGTCTTTTTCAAACATTTCAATACCATCTCGTTTTTGACGAATTTCTTTCACCTGCTTTAAAAATTGATTTTTCTCTTCCAGGCTCATTTGGGAAAGCTTTAAATAGTTCTCTTTGATCCAATTTTGATCATCCATAGATATTTTTGACATAAAGCTTTATAGCATGTTTTAAGGGGACTTTTTGTTAAATCTACTCAATTTTTGGGGCTTTTTGGCTTTAAAAAGAATGAATTTTATTTTTTTTACAGGCTCAGATTTCAAAATGCTTTCATTTAGACTCTGTTTTATCGAAAAAATGGACCTAAATTACTAAAAAGATTATAAAAAAGCACTAGGAGTATCTTATGAACTTATGGAGTTTAAACGAAAACGAAAACGGAATGATTGGTTCTTTTTGTGAAAGCATGGATAAAAAATATCAGCTGCGCTTAAGAGAATTAGGCTTTGACGATAGTATGCCGGTTCGTTGTTTAAAAACATCTCCCTTTGGTGGACCTCGTGTTTATCAAATTGGCGACTCCGTTTTCTCTCTTACTCAAGATATCGCAACTTCTGTATTCCTAGTAAAAAAATAACCCCAAAATTTCGGCAGGAAAAATGGACTCTATTTTAATCATTGGTAAACCCAATTCTGGGAAGAGCCTTCTATTCAATAAAATAACTGGTGTATTTCAAAAAGTATCTAACTTCCCCGGTGTAACCGTGGAAGTAAAGAAGGCCCAATGTGGTAACCGTATTTTCGCAGACTATCCAGGAATTTATAGCTTAAATCCTCTGACAAAAGATGAAGAAGTTGCCGTTACCAAGTTCAAAGAAGCCATTGATGATGAATCCACAAAAAGCATTTTATGTGTTTTGGATGCCACTCGCTTAGAGAGGTCCCTAAACCTAGGGCTGCAAATCAAACAATACGCAGTACAACACAACAAGCCGGTTATTTTTGCTTTAAATATGATTGATGAAGTTCAAAAGAAAAAATTAAAACTCGACATTGATCAATTAAAAACAGAATTACACTCTGAAGTTTTCGCTGTTTCCGCAAGAACTGGTTTTGGCATTGATACCTTAAAATCCTACCTTAGCGGAGAGGATGCTACAAAATATGAAGCAAGCACTGAAGAGAAAAAAATCGTTGCTGAACACCCAGGAAGGCTGGCTAAGAAAATTTGTGAAGGATTAAATTTAAATACAGAAATTTTCATCCAGTCACAAAATAAAATCGACCGTTTTTTACTAAATAACGTTCTCGGCGGTATCATTTTCATGGCTATCATGTTGATCGTTTTTGAAAGTATCTTTACCTGGGCAGGGCCTGCGATGGATTTAACAGAAGAAATCATTGTTGGATCTGGAGAATGGGTTGCTTCTTTTATCGGTGATGGGATTTTAAAAGACTTTATTAATGATGCAATTTTTGGTGGCTTAGGATCTTTCTTAGTCTTTGTTCCTCAAATTTTTGTCCTTACTTTTATCATCGGGATCCTAGAGGATTCAGGCTACTTGGCACGAGCCGCCATCATTTGTCATAAGCCTTTTAGCTACTTTGGATTAACTGGAAAAAGCTTTGTGCCATTCTTAACCGGACATGCTTGCGCTATCCCAGCCATCTTCGCCACCCGCACCATTGAGAGTCCAAAAAGAAGACTCTTAACAATGCTGGCCGTACCTTTGACAGCATGTTCTGCTCGTCTACCGGTATACGCCTTGTTGATTACAGCGGTGATTCCTGCGAAAGACATTCTTGGAGGAATGATTGGCCTTCAGGGATTAAGCTTTTTCCTTCTCTATTTCTTTGGAATTTTCATGGGGCTTTTGCTTGCGGGTGTTTTGTCAAAAACAGTGTATAAAGCAGAAAACGATGCTCCATTTGTGATCGAGCTACCTAGCTATCGTTTACCACAATGGATGCCTCTCCTTCGAAAGAGCCTGAACTCAAGTTATGCCTTCGTGAAAAATGCTGGTTTTGTGATATTTATTGTTTCTGTTGTTATTTGGTTTTTAGGTTATTTCCCAAATCAAGGTGGCGACTTGGCAAGTTCTTATCTTGGAACTTTAGGACATTTTATTGAACCAATCTTTTCTCCTCTTGGGATCGACTGGAAGTTTGGCGTTGCTATTATAACATCATTTTTAGCTCGTGAAGTCTTCGTTGGAACTTTGGGTACAATGATGGGCATTGAAGGAGCGGATGAAAACATCGCAGGCCTTGCAGATCACTTGGTTGCTTCCGGAATTACTTTAGCCACTGGAGTAAGCTTATTGGTTTTTTATGCCATTGCCATGCAGTGTGTATCTACTCTGGGAGTAATAAAGAAGGAAACTGGCAAGCTTTCTTACGCTGTGTCTGTTTTTGTTGTCTACGGTATACTAGCTTATGTTTTAAGTCTGGCTGTCTACAGCATTCTTAGTTAATTATGCAATAAAGTTTTTGGGCCGTATTTTTTTGGTGATTCTTTTAGCGTTATTTGCTCTCATGCTATGAATTGCGTAAGCGCTTATCATTAAAATACTTCCGCTAAAAAAAGCCATTGGTCCTCCAACAAATACAAAACTGGATGCACCAGCTAGGCCTAAAATGGTCGGCTTGTGATTATAGATGATTTGTTCCATATCTCCCCCTTATCTAGACATTTAAAAAAGCAAAGAAAATGCCAGTATTTTTGCCCTCAGGTGGCAATATTTTTTATTTGGAGAAAGCTTTTAATTATATTCTAAACTCCTGACCATAAGTTTTACAGATTAATACAACTTGAAGCTTCTACTAATTTTTAACAGATCCCTTTAATTTGTACGATTTTGTAAAGTGCATTTACATATGAAAACTATGTTTCACTTTTAGACACCTTGATATCATCAGCGTTCAGATGACGGGCATAAAACTTGCTCTTTATATTGCCATTGGAGGCTGAATGCTTTTTGAAAACCTTGTATATGAATATAAACCCTATTGGACTCTTTTAATAGCAGATAGAGCAAATGCGGAGCTTAATTCACCTTTAGCCCATTGGTCTGCTATAATTCTGTTTTGCGTTTCTATTGTTTTGGTATGGGAAAGATACAAACACCGAATACTAGAAAAAAGAAGCCTTCGAACACATGGAAAAATCCAAGCCGAAATTAAGAGGTATGGTAGAAAAAAACGACGAGCTAGATTTGGATAAATTCTACGCAAACACATAAAGAAATTGGATTCTTCGAAGAAAGAAAATAGCCTATGTGTATGTGGCGTTTTCTTATAGTCTTTTTATTTTATTTTGAGCTGTGTTTTTCTGCAATCGAAGAGAATTTAAGTCTTCGATACTACCCAAATTCAATAAACTATACTCTAAAAGGAAAATACAATCTCACTGATGAACCTGAAAGTATTCGCTCTGCGTTTCAGTTTATCAATCATATACAAACCAATGCCTGGTTTGAAAGCGGAGGTAGCATCGGCTTTGAACTCTTTTATAGCCCTATCCCTATTTTAGAGTTTAGGACCGCAAAAACTTATACCTACAGATTTTATGAACTCCATCCCTTAGAATGTGAAAACATTCAATGTGAGGGTTCAGCAGTTCAAGATATATTAAGTGCCAGCCTTCAAGCTAAGTTTGCAGGCTTTTTTGTACGACTGACGGAAACCAGAGAGTGGTATTCAGTTCAATCGGATAGAGAGTACTTTATGATCGTTGACGGGCCACTTTATGGCCAAACAGAAGCTGATCTTGTCACAAAGTACACCGGAGTCTTAGGCTATGAGTTCTCCGAAGGATATAGCTTGTTAGCTCTTTATCGCTTGGGAAAAGTAAAAAAAACCAATCTTGATTATGAATTTTATTATTTGGTATATCAATTTTTAAAGGATTATCGATTGGGACTAGGCTTTCATTATACTAGTTTAGAAGAAAGAAAACCTAGCGCCATAGTGAGTATTAATTTTTAAAAGAAATCATATTAATTAAAACTACCACTCACAGAACTTTGGTATCTAGCTCTAAAATACCCACCTTCAAATTCACTGGGGACACAAGCGTCATTTCTATTGTATAGATTCACTGTGGCACTAACACTCCCGTTGGCATCAACAAAACTGGTTTTAGAGGAACTGAAGCTACCAGCGCCAGAAGAGACATTTGAGGCAATAATGGTAGGAGAGCTCGTACCACCGCTAGAACTATAACTCACACTCATTTCATAAAAGGATCCAAATCCCCCTATATCCGCTCAAACTAGCTTCCAAGCTAAAAAACCTCTTCAAAAAACGCCACAGGATTGTTGCCTTAAGAACACAATCTTGTCTTTTGAAGAGATCCTATAATAAATTGGTAAGCTTTTATTGTCTTTCCTGACCTATCTCTGCCATTACAGCAACTGAATCATTTTTATGACTAACTCCCCAAATCTCTGCACTTGCACGGCCAGTGATCGTACGAATTACGATACAAAACTTTCCGTCTTTATCTAGCAAAGTTGTATAGGGAGCCGCATAATCCGACTTCGCATCAGCCATTACTGTTACTCGATCATGGGCAGTAACATCCCCAGAAACCACGCCACAAAGCTCAGCGGATTGATCTTTAAAGTTTCCATTCTCAGTGTAAACGAAGGATTTAATGGAAATAGTTCTAGAAACCGGCTCATCAGCCTGGGCAAATATTGCGAATAAACTTGTAGCAATCACTAATAGTGTTTTCATACAACCTCCTTGTTATTGTATTAAGCTCGTAAGTTTAGGATAGCATTTGAATTTTTTACATGGAACGAATTCTTCAGTGAAATCAATTAAATGGCCCATTTTTATTGCACTACAGCAGTAAATAAGGAAAAAGATTTCTATTTTGATTATGCTTTATGCAACCAAAAAATAATCCATGACTTTTAACTCACTTAGCCTCATAACAATTAGCTCATGCCCTGGTGGCGAAATTGGTAGACGCACAGGACTTAAAATCCTGGGACCTAACAGTCGTGCCGGTTCAAGTCCGGCCCGGGGCACCATTAAATTCCAGCTTTTCGAAGCTGGTTTTTTTTTGCTCGAAAATACTTTTCAGGCAAAGAAGGGGGAAGCAAATGAACACAAAAAAGATTGCTCCATTTCTATTAAGACTCTCTCTTGCAGCCAGCTTTATTTCTGCCGTCGCTGACCGCCTTGGTCTTTGGGGTACAAATAATGAAGCAGGTGTTGTTTGGGGAAATATGCAGGCCTTTCTTGAGTACACCCACTACTTAAACTTTTGGATGTCTCGCTCAGTATCAGATGCTCTAGGGTACATAGCAACGGTAGCTGAATTAATTTTAGCGATTCTTTTAATACTAGGATACAACTTACGCTTAACTGCCTTATTCAGCTTTCTACTACTAAGTAGTTTTGCAACAAGCATGATCCTATCAGGAGGCTTCAAAGGCCCTTTAGACTACAGCGTTTTTACCGCGGCCACTGCAGCACTTTTACTTTTTAGCCTTCAGGAAAAAAGAAGCAAATACGACTATAGCTAAATTTGTGGAATAACCTCTTCCGCCTCTAAAGTATACTCATCAGGCGATTCCTCTGGCTTCGCCTGATCCAAAGCTTTTACTACCCAAAAAAGACCAAATAAGGAAGCTAAAACACTACCAGCCACTATAGAAGTCCAAACAGCCCAAATTCCTAGTTTGAAAACCTTAATGGCGATAGAGCTAAAAGCAACGGCCAAACCTATCCTTGTAAAAGTAATCCAAAAACCTGGCCAGGAACGACCGATTCCTTGAAAAACGTTTGCCTCGATAAAAGCCATTGCAAAGAAAGCGTAACCAATAGGTACAATATAGAAGTAACTCAAGGAATATGCGCTAACAGTTGGATCTTTAGTGAAGATAGCTACTATCTGAGGCGCGAAAAGAAATGAAATCAAACTAAATACAACCGCAGATCCAGAGCCGTAAATAATTGCGCGCTTCAAAGACTCTTTAACTCGATCCATCTTTTTCGCACCCATATTTTGTCCTATTAAAGACATAGCACCAAAACCGAAACCTATCGCTGGAATGAAAGCAAAGAATTCAATTCGAAAACCAATGGAAAACGCAGCCGCACCCGCTTCAAAGAAAGTACCAGACACAATCGACATTAGTACAGAAAAACCAATTGGATTTAAAACTTGGTTTAATGAGGCAGGCAGTCCTATATCCACCACTTTTTTTACAGAATCCAGTTTCAAATTTAAATTTTCAAATTTTAATGGAACCATCATACTTGGTTTCATCAAAATACGAATAGATAACACTACAAAAACCAACTGAGAAATCAAAGTCGCATAAGCAGCTCCTGTAATTCCCAGCGCCGGAAAACCAAAATACCCAAAAATCAATAACGGATCTAAAACAACATTTACAAATGTAGATAAGGCAAAGAGTTTGGTTGTAGTAAAATTATCTCCCTGAGCATTGAAAGATATGGAAGTTGTCATCATCAAAAACATTAGAATCGAACCAAGCGTCACTACATTAAAATATGGTAGTGCTAGAGGAAAAATCTCACCCACAGCACCAGACAATCCCAACAAACGCTCCCTGAACAAAAACACCAAACTCGAAAAACCAATGGCAGCAATGATTGTTAATAGATATCCCTGCCCTAAAAGCCTTTCTGCTTCCAATTTTTTGCTGGCGCCAATACTATGCCCTACTAATACCGCCGTACCCACAGAGACTCCCATAGCAAGACTAACCATAGCAAACAAAACAATTTGTGAAATAGAAACCGCTGCAATGGCTGAAGCTGAAATCTTTGCCACCCAAATGGCATCCACTAAATTGTATAAGGAATTAAAAAACATGGACAACATCATTGGCCAAGCAAGGGACCATAACTGCTTAGGGATGGAACCTTGGGTTAAATTTTGTCCGCTCATAAAAAACTCCATTTTTTGGGATATAGTAAATCCTATGTCCCTAATCCTTATTAATCAATAAAAGAAACCCTTAAGCTTAGCAAAAATCAATATACGATCCCAAACATCTCTTTAACCTTGGATATTTCTCTTAAAAAAACTCTCATTAAGACATCATGCCAAGCCGCAAGGACAGCTAAGCTCAATCTTTTATTGATGATGAAGGGTGAACCCATAAATAAAAAAGCAGGCTATATCACCTGCTTTTTACGACCTTCTTTTTTGATAACTTTAGAAGTTACAATAAACACCCGTTGAACTTTGATCAGTTTCACAGAGCTTCCACTGGATGTTAGAAAATTTCCAACCTGACACATTAGCGAAACTTAATGTGGAGTTAGGAACAACCCCTGACGGTGTTCCGAAAACCAATTTCAAACCATTGTAGCCAAACTGTCTACTTGCAAAGGGTACAGTGAAGTTTACAGAGGATACAGTACATACAGTAGTGTCTTCGGCCAAACAAATCTGTAAAGAAATCATTCCATTTCTAGCCATACTCTGAGGGTAGCTATAATTTATTTTTACTGTGTACTCCTCACCATACTTCCACAGCCAATCAATCGCCTCTTCATCCACATCATCTACATCTTCATAATAGTTAGCAGAGCGACTTTGTTGGTTTGTATTTACAGTTCCTGTATAAGGAAAAGCTCCTGCATAATAAAAGAAATGTTCCCAAGTTAAACTGTCAATGGTACTTCCTGTAAACTTACCCGTTGCATAGGTGAAAATTGGCGCCGGTTGAGTCGATCCGTTATAGTAACTACTTTCAATCTCATACAAATGAAACAAAGGATAGTAGGATGAATTACTGGAAGGAGCGGTACCGGTTCTTTTTACGTTAAAGATCAGAGCCATTCCGCCAAATCCAGCAGAGCTATATTCCAGAGCTTGATTCATTTCACAGGTAACACTTTCTAAGGTTCCACCCGCAGTGATGGTTCCGCTACAAGAGTCACATTCCTCACCATCACAACTTCCGCTAGTTCGAGCCTCTTCATAGATTATGCCTTGAGTGAAAGAGACATAGTAGTCTTTATAAGTTTCCTCGCCATCGTCCATAAACAAATAGTAGCGGAGCTTGATTTCGTTTCCTGACTCATAGTCAAAACCACTCCCGATAGGAATCGTAATGCTAAAATACTTATTTACACAAGCACTCAAAACCTGATTCCAACTAGTGTTACCTTGGTAAGTCGAACCATTCCCAGGTATGAATTTCCAGTCGATTCTATGAGAATCGGTATTTCCTTTACTACAACGCCCAGTAACTGTTACAGATGTTGTGGATGGTGTTACTGAAATAGGAGTATTGGGCGTTAGAAACACCGTACCAAACGAAGACGAAGAATCATCGTCATAATAACTACTTAGTGACGCATCTGTAACCACACCAGGGCTACAGTTTTGATAAGAAACCAATACAACTAAACTGACGATAAAAACCATGAACTGGTAAATTTTCTTCATCGGTCTTCCTCCACACTCATTTATATCGGAATGATACAGCATGGAATTGAGACAAAAATATATTTTTTAAAACCTTGTGTGATTCTAAGTAGTTGTGCTACCAATAGGCATGTTAAAAAGCCTGTTTTTCCTAGTATTTTTGTTTTCATGCTCTAGCATTATGGCTAAAGGTCAAGTTTTTCGTTTTCAACTCCTCAGTGAACCAGAAAGCCTAAATCCTGCAAAAATAAATTCTAATATTAGTAATTATTTTTTCTCACAACTTTTTGAAGGGCTTTACGTTTACGATAACGACAAAGGCCTTATAAAAAAAGGCGCTGAATCATGCATCTGGAAAACAAAGTTACAATTAATCTGTAAATTAAATCCTAAAAAAGTTTATAATGATGGCTCAAAAATTACCGCTGAAGATTACGTTAGAAGCTTCCGACATTTGATTGACCCTGATCAATACGGTCGAAGAGTGGATCTATTATTTAAACTAAAAAACGCAAAAAATATTTTTGACCGAAAACTTCCTCCACAAACACTAGGCATAAAAGCAAAAGATGAATACAGTCTAGAGTTTAATTTCAGCGAAGTAGATGCCGATTTTTTATTTAAATTAAGCTCTCCCGTTTTAGTTCCATGGAAAAAACTTCCTGACCCAAAAAACCTAAAAGACCTTATTAGCAATGGACCTTTTCAAATCAAGACTTGGACTTTGGCAAAAATCACTTTAGAGCCAAACCCCTATTATGATGAAAAAATAACTGATATCCATCTAGAGGCCCGATTGATCAATGAAGACTCTTCCGCTTTAAACCTTTACGAAACGGGTTTATTGGACTTTCTTATTCGAATTCCTCCTGATCAAATTAGTGCTTTGAAAAGCAGAAATGACTATATCACTCTTCCACTAGCAAGGTTCGACTACCTTGGTTTAAACGGCGATCTGGAAAAATACCCTCTCCTTCGCGAGGCGATGGCTTACGCCTTGGATTATGAGAAATTTAAAACTATCTTTAGCGCTTTAGGACGACCTGGTTGCCCAAGCATGCCGGAGACCTATTTTACAAAATACCCTTGCTACAGCTATGATATTAAAAGAGCTAAAAACTTAATCGAACAAGTCCCTATTGCCGTTAGAAAACAAAGAAGAAAAATCTATTATTCCAGCTCTGGAGGTGACATCATAAAACAAACGATGGAGTGGTTTCAGCATCAGTGGAAGAAAAATTTAGATCTTGATTTCGAAATCATTCCATTAGAATACAAAATGATGAATGCCAAACTAAAAGAAGGTTTGGATGGCGTTTTTCGCAGGGGAATCCCTTTAGATCGCCCAAGCTGCCTCGCTGGAATTGAAAACTTTCACAGTAAGTCTCCGGAAAATTTCTTAAAACTAAAAAGTAAAAGTTTAGACAAAAAAATAAACCAACTCGCTAGCCAACTTGATACGAATAGCAAAAAGCTTTGTACGGAAGCTGTTCAAGATCTTCTAGAGCAATATCGTTATATTCCTCTAGGTAGAATTCATTTTAGTATGTTGATGAATCCCAAATTTAAATCTTGGCGTTTAAATGAATTAAATCAATTGGACCTTAGAAAATTGCAGATTGTGGATGAGAAAAAATGAAGCTAGGTTCCATGCACGATCTCATAAAACTTTCCAATGAGTAAAACTTATAGCTAAGTTTCTGAAAAAAATTGGAAAGTTTTTTGTTTTGTTAAATCTTCCTCTATAGCTTTTACGCAGCATTCGGTATCCTTATGCAAGATAGGAAATGGCACAAAAACACAGATACCACTCTGATAAAACATTCAAAGCATTCAAAGAATTATATTTTTAAGCAAAGAAAGATCTATTTAAGTTAGAATCTTTTAGTAAAACTTTATTATAACGATATCATCAACTATTTACTGGAACACTTTAACATCCTAACAACTTTGCCAGTATCAGAATTATGAACAAAATATCCACCTTGATTTTTTCCCTGCCAAAGGGTGGCAGCCACCCTATGTGAAAAGTACGGATTTTCTTGTAGAGCTTTCAGACCTATTTAAAATAATAGCGATATATATCAATTGATTTGCAGCTTAAAAGAGCACTTTGTCGTTTGGGTGGCAGCCACCCGTTGGCATATACTTTAATGGGTATAATCTATAGCCTCAGGTTTTGACTCACAAAAGTCTTCCCGCTTGTAGTACTTCCAGTCTGAATTTTCGCATGGGTAGTAATTGTTGATAGTCCAATCTTTTCCCTGCCAGATATCTTTAATAAAATATCTTTTTGCTGGATGACGCCAAGAAAGATGATGATATTTAATGCGGAGCATTTTTAAAGCCTGCTCTTTGGATTTTCCCATATAAAGCATTTGATACAATGCACTAGCTTCTCCTGTTCGATCTGCTCCGCCTTGGCAATGAACAAGGATTGGTCTTTCCGCTGTTTCAAAAAGTTCTAATAGTTTTAAAAGGTCTTCTCTATGGGGAAGCCTTCTAGCGCTCATTCCAATGCTATGTAAACTAACGTTCATCTTGTGAAGAATTTCTTTCTCTTCCTGAAACCATTGTTTACTACTTTCACCTCGTAGATTTATTACGGTTTTAATCCCGTATTTTTCAACATACTTTGCAAATTTCTTTGCACTCAGCTGAGCACTTCGATAATAGCGAGCTTCATCAATCTCATGAAAGTTATCCCCTAATATTCCCGCAAATAGATTTAAGGAACAAAAAAGACTAGCGAACAAAAATGAACTAAGACGACAGAACATAAACTCCCCCATTTATGCTTATGCTTATGCTTATGCTTATGCTTATGCTTATGCTTATGCTTATGCTTTATTCTGAAGAGAAAGCCTTTGCTCTTTAAGGTTTTTATAGAAAAGCTAGACTCCCTCAACCAAGAACAAACCCCAAACTCACTATATTCAATTTAAATGACTCATTCTGAGACAAAGAAAAAGAGCAAGGCGTCAAACTAAAGGCCAGGGACTAAAGTCCGATAAATAGTTATCACCTTTAGGAGGAACAATATGTCTAAAAAAGAACAGGCACAAAACCAAGGGGCTCCCGCTCAAAACGCCTCTGCCGGTAAAAAGGCAGCGCAACAAGGATCAAACGTAATTTCAATCAACTTTAATCAGTGCCTTTATTCAGAGTGTGGCTCAAAACCAAAAAGAGCTAACTTCTGCAATGAACACTACGAGTGGTTCAAATTTGGTTTGGTAACCAAGAACGGTGAAAAAGCAAAAGACTTCGATA
This sequence comes from Bdellovibrionota bacterium, assembly GCA_036140815.1. GTDB lineage: Bacteria > Bdellovibrionota > Bdellovibrionia > Bdellovibrionales > UBA840 > UBA6502. The sequence goes on from JAYZXX010000163.1 coordinate 15,596, forward strand.
AGAAAATGATGTCTTATGAAAATTTCCAAAAGAAAAAAGCAGCCTAAGGCTAATTTTATCTAGACTAAAAAAGAGAAGCTAATTTAGCTTCTCTTTTTTTTTAAAGTATCTTATAGAATTTCCGATCGACTCATTATGAGAAATGATTTCCAACTATATTTAAAAGTATTTTTCTATTCCTTTTTAGTGGGCTTATTGTTCTTTTCATTTTAAAAAAACAAGCTTGGTTAACTTCCTAAAATGCCACTGTAATTAGCCTAACTAGCCTTTTTATTGCTTTTCTTTAAGCTTAATATTAAGTTTACAAGAGCCTTTTCCGATCAGTACATAAGTCTAAAGAGGATATGTTTTAATGCAAAAATCCAAATTCAAAGATGCCTGTAACTGCCCTTCTGATACCTTGAGTTTATCGGTATTCAATTTTTTATTCAGCGCCATTTGCTTTAAAAGTCTACTCGCATTTTTCACCTACACTCGCCTAGAGTCTTGGGTTTTATTAGGATTGATCGCCTTAGGTTTTTCTGTAAGCTGGGGAATTATTAAAGTAAAGTCTTGGGCCTTTGGTCTTTTTCATTTTTTCATAAGCTTAGTAAGCCTCGCAGCCTTAATGCATTTGTATTTTCAACCAAGTGAATCCTCTTATTATATGTTTTTAGGCACCCTTGCCTACTCTGCTGTGGGAAGTTTCATTTTACATAGAAATCACTACAATGCATGTTTTCGTCCCAAAGCTTTTGCTTGCCGGTTTACTCCCAGATATTTACACGCAATACTAAAAGTGGATGGTGAAAAAGAAAATGTTTCTATCGTAGATATCTCCCAATCGGGATGTTTCTTTCAGACAAAAATGGATTTAAAAATGGGAGCTAAGTGCCATCTAGAAATTCAGTTTGAGGAATTTAAGCTTTTCACCAAAGGTAAAATTATGCGTGAATGCTCAAAGTCTAATGGTTACGGCTTTATGTTCACAGGCATGGATCGCAGAAAATTCTCTAATACCAAAGAAGCCGTAGACCAACTATATCAAAAGATGAATCAATTTCAGGCTTCCTAAATTAAATCCGAAATTATAAGCATATTCTTGACCCAATGATATTTAATGCCTATTTAAGTATCTCTTGGGATCAAATTTAATGAAATTTATACAGATACTTTTTCTTATTCTAATGGCGGCTTGCGCTGATGAAGGCAACGAGTCTTCCAGGGATTACCCCTTTTTAGACTATTCCCAAAAGAAAATCGATGGTTTTCAAAACACCAGGTCTATGATAAGCGCTATCACCAACAAAGACGAAAGCTATATCGAGTCGGTTTATTCAAGCATATTAGAATTGGTTCCCTACCCTTTCTCTGAAGGGGAACAGCTTGAAATTGGCAAACTAGAACGCACAAACTACCAAGAAGAAAGCCGCGTAAGCTTCAATGTAATGGTAGCAGAGAGTCTTAAAGTAAAAATTGAAATTCACAAATCTAGCGAACTTTATCAGCCATTTGAATACATTCGAGTCATTGCCTATCAAGATGGCTACTCTTATATACGCCTGTATTTAAAAGAAGAAATATATCAGGAATCTGGAAGTGGTATCTAGCAATACTATTGGTTATCTAGAGTTTTAAATCCTCGTAGCCGTTAGTAGCCTTCCCATATTTCATTTTTAAACCATATTTTAAAAGCTAAACTAAGGATACCTGAGTTATGGGTAGGTATCTTAAAGCAAAATCAATAAACTACAGAATATAAAAAAACTTTAACATATATAGCAAGAGATAAACCCTTAAAAATCGGCCCCAATGTGTTTAAACTACCCCCACTAAGATAGGGTTGAATCCACTGAAATGCTCCTTAACAATTGTGGTGTGATTTACCTAAAAATCTTGGATTGCTGACAAATCAGCTTAACTGAAGCATTAAAGTTTCTTAACTAAAACCAAGCGCAAACCAATGAAGCAGTTTTAATGAATTGAAGATACATAGGAGGCCTCGCTTACAAAAATCAAAAGACCTAAAAAGCAAGATAGAAGTAAAACACTCCTAATAAAATAGGTAGGTCTTTTAAAGTTTTCACAAAACAAGAACTACCAGAGAAGTTTACGAGTTAGGTAGCTCTTGCTGTGAAAATTTTTATAAACTAGCGTCCTTCCACTTTTAAGGTAGTGAATGGACGAGAACTTAATCCTGTGTGTTTTTGCTTTAATCGCCCAATTTGAGCCAATCGTCTTTCGGCCATTTCGTCAGCTGCTTTATAAGAAGGAATTCCCATCTCTTTTGAAATTTTATAAATTTCAATCAAGTTATCATAAATTCCTTGCGTTCTTTCTAGAGCTCTTTCTCGCGAATAACCTTCTAGTTCAACAAATACATTCATCAAACCACCAGCATTAGCTACATAATCAGGAGCATACAAAATACCCATTTCATGTAACTGATCACCATGGGCATATTCTTTCAACATATTGTTAGCCGCACCAGCGATCACTTTACAGTTTAACTTAGAAATTGTGTCATCATTAATGATAGCACCCATAGCACAAGGAGCTAAAATATCACAATCCACAGATAAAATTTCGTCAGTAGAAACTACTTTTGCTTTTAGTTTTTCTTCTGCTTTTTTCACCATGTCTTCATCGATGTCTGCAACAATTAGTTCAGCACCATTTTTATGAAGGTACTCAGCTAGGTAGTAACCTACCTTTCCTAAGCCCTGAACAGCAACTTTTTTTCCATTTAAATCCGCAGAACCAAACTTTTCAAAAGCAGAAGCTTTCACAGCGTGCAAAACACCTCTTGCAGTTAAAGGACTGGGATCACCACTTCCACCAAGGGCTGGGCTAATACCTGTCACCCAACTAGTTTCAGCGAAAACATGTCCCATATCTTTAACCGTAGTACCTACGTCTTCTGCAGTAATGTATCTTCCGTTCAAAGAGTTGATAAACTGACCAAAGGCACGAAATAGAGCTTCTGATTTATCTTTTTTAGGGTCACCAATGATAACCGCTTTACCACCACCAAGATTCAATCCAGCAGCCGCCGCTTTGTAAGTCATGCCTCTAGAGAGTCTTAGCACATCCACTAAAGCATCTTCTTCGGTGGCATAATTCCACATTCTTGTTCCGCCAAGAGCGGGCCCTAAGGCAGTGTTATGAATAGCGATAATGGCTTTAAGACCTGCGTCTTTATCATAACAATAAACTATTTGTTCGTGGTCTCCCGTTTTTGCAATGGTTTCAAATACCATAAATACTCCCAGGTTAGATTGATGTAACTGCTTAAAATTACCGAAGCTTTTAATCTTCAGAAGAGTAGGTAGAGGGGCATTTATTGGCAAGAAAAATCTACTCCCTCACACAGCTTTAACCGTGACGCACCGCTTAATACACTTGATTATTGTCGAAAGCTTGGGCATAAATGCAGTGCAGCTTTAAAAATTTGCAGAAATACCCCCAGATCATCAAGTCTCGCTTCGTTAGTTATGCTGAGTAAATCGAGCTGTTTAACAAAACACAAATCTAATTCAAATTGAGTGAGGAAAAAACATGCGTGGCCTACTATTGATATTCAGTTTTAGTTTCTTATTAATCTCTTGCGGAAATGATTCTGGAAGTAATGCTGGTTACCCCACTGGTCCAAACTACAATATGAATAACTACCAATACAGAGACCACGATTACCATCGCTATAACAATCGACGCTACAACTACAATTGGAACCGTTACAACCAAGGCCAATGGTTATCGCAACGTGGTGTTAATGATATCGCTTATTGTGGAACAGCTTACTACGACACAAACGGAACTTGTTATCAGTCTTGCTACCAAAGAAGCTGGCAATCCTATACAGGTACACGCGCCGGTTACGTTTGGTCATGTGGATACGCAGGCTGCGCATGGGCCTACGCTACGCAAAACATCCCATGGTATAGTTATACATGGGTGCCTTACGTGCGCGCGGCTAGGTGCTATTAATAGGTTAGATAAACCGTATTTGAAGAACTAGGAAGTATTCCAGGCTCACTGATAATTGTTATAGGCAATGTGAAGGAACCAACTGGCGCGGTAGATAGTGGACTCATGTATATCTCTAAATACAAAGCTGAACTTGTAGAACCTGAATAGCCACTAGTAACATCTGTTCCAGAAGCACATGAGCCTAAATCAAAGGTTTCTCCTGTAAATGGGCCACTAAAGTCTCCAATAGAAAAATTTATTGATCGTCCCGTTGATACATAACTAGATATCAGGCCTCCAGCCATATCAAGGTAACCAATTTTTATTGGATTCGAAGGGTCACAAGTAGACGCTGTACTAATCGTATCGTAGCCAGGTATAATTCCAAAATAAGTTTGATTAATTGAAGATCCTAGCAAATTACCACCATGAACTTCATGCCCACTGCTTGAAGAAAATCCAAAATCAGCAATCGAATCAATTTTGTAGTATAGAGTATCTTCCAAATTACCTATGCTTGCTCCTACGCTGTTAACTTGACTTGTACAAGAAGAATTGTCAAAAATCCTAACATTTGGTGGAACATTTAAGTTAATCACATTCCCGTCTGATAAGGTATGTCTGTAGTTGGAATCATAATATTCCACTTCAATTTTTTGACAAAGACCTGTGTAATAGTCACTTTCAGTATTATTGATACCCAAGACTGTCATTTCCACACCATGTACAGCTGGGGCTGGCTTCCCAGTGTGGGTTCCGAAAGATGTAACAGTGCTATTAGCGGGCTCTGTAAAGTCAATCGTAAAAGAATTGGTAGGGTCTGCTGCCTTAACAAAAAAGCTTCTCACATCATCACCACCACTTCCTGAGATATCTAATGAACTAATAGCTGAATCAGCTATACAATCACCAAGGCTATCGTGAAATGTGACAGAACCACTTCCTGACACAGTAGGTATAATGCTATAAACTGTTGATGAATTAGCTAATTCTCCCGCAGAGTTTACTGCACCTAGCTCAAAAGAGGTACATAAACCGGCGTAGATATTACTAGCGTCAAAATTTGTTATTATATTCTGTGGTGAATCAGTATCGAACGAAAGCGTTATACCTGATACACTATCCACAATAAACCCTGCAAAGTTCGAACTAAAAGTTGCACCAAAATTTACAGAAGCCCCCGCGTTTCCTGAGCCTGAGTAATAAACCCATTGGTCTATAACTTCACCTGCACTAACAGCCCCCGCAGAAAGGGCTGTCCCACAACTAGAATCATCAAACAAAGCCCCATTATCAACTGTTAAAGCGAAGGAGCCTGCCTCTGAAAATTGAGCCAAATTACCACTATTATCTACCGACTGCAGCCTTAGAGCTAAGCAAGTAGACTCTTCCACCCCTCCAACAGGAAATGGCGGCTTTAAACTTAGCTTTGTGGCTGGTGAAGCACTTGAACCACCGCTAGTCCCAAAAAAGTTATACACTCGACTGATAATACCATTGTTGGTAAAAAAGACCTGATCGTTACTTTTAAAATAAGGACAGATCGCAACAATAGGATTCGGAATACTTGCCTCTATAGGAAAGCGAACTGTCTTTCTTAAGCCAAAGTCTGCTTGCACAGTTCTAAAAGCGGGAACAGGGTCATAGATTTTAACATCGTATATCCCAACATTTGGTACCCCTGAGCCTAAAGCTAGCTCGGTACAGTTTACGCCACCATTGATATGATCTTGAACCAAACCCTCTTGACTCTCATCCAATAAAAAACTAACCGTACCAGAAACTACATTGGCCATTCCTGGTAACATTCCATAGGTGATAAGCATTTCATTTGCAGTATTATCGATGTTGACGTCAACGAAACCATCATTGGCTGGAATGCTTGGAAGTTCTTGGAAAAAACCATTGGTGAAAGAACTCTCTCCACCTAAATGAGTGATATCAATGTTGTAGCAATACTTTGAAGCTTGATACAAACCAAATGTCTCCCCACTAACAGGAGAACACCCACTGGCCGTAGCACTCCCCTTGATAATGGTAGCTGTGGAGTTTGATACCACACCAGCTGCTGGATCAAAATTTAAAAATTGACTACAGTTTGGCGTTCCACTAAGTAGACTTCCACTGCTTACAACATCCGATGGATTATTGATAGAGCTATAATCATCACAATAGTAATATTGATTTTTACCCTCTTTGTATTCATCAAAAAGAGAACTAGTAGCATTAAAATTCAATAAATAATTTCCATCATTTTTAGCAAGCAATCGACCGCCTTCTGCATTGAAAAAACCGATTGCAACTTTTTCCTCCGGATCAAACTCACCATCGCTATCACCAGAATTCCACCTAAAACGCCTTGGTAAGCCAACAGCAATTGCTGAAACCGAAGCCGTATCAATAGAATCAATAATCTCATCTAGGCTTTGGTTCTCAAATAAAACCATGCGGGTCACATTGGAATCCTTTGGATCAAGTACTTTGAAAGTCATTTTTACACCGGCAGGCATAAAGATGTTAAAATGACCTCCAGCAAAAACACTAGAAAAAATTCTAAACTCTGGCTGGTTAGGATCTGGCTTGAAACCTCCTACTAAACGACCCGAAATATTATTACGATCTGGAACATAACCAATTACATTACCCTGTGCCGAACTACCCTCGATAATATTAAATTCGCTGGTATTGAACACCAAAGTGTTTTCCCCCGAATCAAGTACAACTTCTTTGCCTTTAAAATAAAAGTTGATATTCCCTGCGGAGTCCATGGTAGCAATCACCACTTGAATAACTATTTTTTCACCACTTGGAAACTCCAAACCTCCAAAGTCTACTGGCTTTCCAAATAGGTAATTTGGACATTCGGTTGCTGGAAAATCTCGATTCCCCATTATTGGACAACGTCTCTCATCCACCACAACTTTTCCCTTAAAATGGGCGTTGAATAAAGTAAGAACTGGAGCCTCGTTGGATGTATTTGTGAGTTTATTATTAAATCCACTAGCATCAATTAAAATTTCGTTGGTCGCATCTACAGCTCTAGTACACGCAATTTGAAATACAACTAGTGACAGAGCAAATAATTTTACAAAAACAGAAAACATAATAGATGATCCTCCCAACACTCGAACCACCTAAACTATCGGAATCTAGATCAAAGCACTATAGCCAGAACACGCCCTTTCTCATTTTGAAACCAATTTTAGGCTTCACACAAAAAGAACTCGACTTCTAGGTTTTTAAATAAAAATTCACAAACTCTAAAATGTCTCATTACGGAATGGTCTAAAAAATCATTTGCACTTCTAGGCGGATCCCCGCTCTGCCTTTAAAATAATTTTCTTTTTCGAACGACAAATAAGGGCTGAGCTTATAAGTAAGAACCCGGTACAACCAATTGTGGTGAAAACCGCTAGATACAACTATGGAGTCTAAGTGATATTTAGGGCGATTGGTAGATTCGAAAACTATTTGATGAAGAAAATAATAACTATCCCCTCCTAGTAGTTGCTCCAAAGCAAAACCATTATTTGCCTGTAAGAGGTTTTCTTTATTTTGATATTCCCACTCGTTAATCAAAATATAGGTAAGCTTTGGAGAATAAGCCCAATAATTATTAAAAGTAGTAAATACACCCGTCCCATCCCTTGGTTTGGCATAAAGGGCCAAATTAGGTCTAAACAACATCTTTCTTGCCCAATTGATCTTTTGTTCAAACCTCAAACGCCAAGACACCCCTACCCCGGGAGAAATCTCTAAACGAGGTCTTAAATCTACGTCAATTTTTCCAAAACGCCTAACCCAGTTGATGGATGTACCAAAACTTTCATCAGGATTATTACGTTGAACACGGTTACGATTTACCCCTCGGGTCGATTCATCACTATCGTAGGATGAGAAATTTAATCGAAACTTTTCTTCAAGGTTGGGAAGTCGTAAATGAAAATTAACGAGGGGTTTATATACAAACTCCCCACCTTCCGAATAATCAAATTGATTGACCACAACCAGGCTAGATTCGTTATCTTTTGAGCTATAATCATCACCTGATAAAAACATATCAATTTCTTCTGCAAAGGTGTTAACCTCTTCAGAAATTTGAATGTTTTTACGAATCAGAACCTCCCCAGTCTCCTCATCTGCATTTTTCTTAATTTTTTCTTTTCTCCTTTTTCGGAGCATCCTTCTTTTTTCTTTCTCAGCTTTAGATTTCTCAACTTTTTCCGCCCTTGTCTGTGCAATAGAGACCGGGCTTACAAAAGAAAATAAGTGAAAAACCAAACAAATAAAAATTATCCTTTTAGAAATCAAGGCACTACACCTCTATACATTAACATAGCCGCAGAGTGATCCGACTCTTCTCCTTCTTTGTGAAACAACAAATAACTATATCGGTAGTCAAAAACGATGGAAAATAAATCCGAAGAATAAAGTTCTATTTGTAAGCTAAGATCCCCTGAATAGGAGGACTCTTTCGCTGAGGAAAGCTCGATCCCTGTAGTGTCTCCATCCGAAGAAATGACTTTTTCAGCACCTGCTAGGTAATGACTGGCCAATCCCAAAGCTAAGGAAGCTTGGTCAAAGAGCCATTTTCGATAGCCTAGGCTAATATATACCCTAGGAGATGCAGAATAAATATAAGCTAGATCTGAGTCATTAAAGTATCTTTTTTCCAAATATAAAAACTGTACTTCAAGGGCGGTCTCATTAGGAAAGCCAGCTTCCACATTTAGAGCAAAACCAGTTTTAACAGTGTCAACTAACTTATATTGAGTAGAATCAATAATACTTCTGTAAAAATAAGG
>JAYZXX010000164.1:0-3166 GCA_036140815.1 Bdellovibrionota bacterium
GAACAAGTTCATGCGGCAATTTACAATAAATTAAAGCAAGCATCAAAATGTATAGGAATGGATTTGAATATGCTATACACCGTATTTAGCCATGAATCTCGCTTGAATCTAAATATTTTAAACTCTGGAGATCCTAGTACAGGAATTTCACAGCTAACTACAGGCGCAATTAAAGATGTAATAGCTGATGCAAGGAAATATGATTTTGCCAAAAATGACAATGTTAATCAAGGTAGTGAGCCTTGTCGTTATGATCAGGGACAATTTGTAAACTTACTTGATTCCATGAAAAATAGCATCGTGAAGAATCAAAAAACGACTTCGAATCGATTTAAATGTCAGTTAACTGAGGTTGGAAAACGTCCTTCAGATGCTAATAAAAGTGCATTTTACGCTGATCCTGCGGCGAAACAAATTTTTATTGGTGCAGCTTATTTGAAAACTTTGAGTGGGAGATATTTTGATCATGCTTCTAGTAAATGCTCTGAGTTAAAAGAGTTAATGAAAAATCAAAGTCCAGCCAAAATTAGAAAAGTAGCCGAAACCTTTGCCATGGTAGGATACAATGCTGGTCCAGGTGTTGCCTCCATGGAAATTTGTAGCTACTTAAAATATTTGAAATCTAAAGGAGTCTCTTTGGGATCAGATAAGGCTATTACTCTGGTCAATAAGATATCTCATACCTCAAAGACCTCTGTGAAAGGCTACCAGGCTACGGAAAGAAAGGGGCAAACCCTGAGTTTTCAAGAGTTTCAAATGAAGGTTTCGAAAGACTTTGATAAAATCAATGGTAATTCTGCTTGGGAAAAATCAGTAAAGGCAAAAGAAAAGTATCTGAAAGGTCGTTCGGATTATTTAGGTGCAATCAAGGCCAGTGCTATTAATATGAATCAAGGTGGTATGCAATGCAGCGACTACTAATCGTATTTTTATTTCTATTCATTGCTCAACCTAGTTTTGCCATGAATATTGAAAGTTTAAACTCTAGCTATATAAAAATTAGTAAAATCAAGAGCTTAAAAGAAAGAAGAAAAGCCTTTGATCAGTTTTACCAAAACCTACTAAAAACAAAAGATCCCAACGATCCAGTGAAGTTCTTAGCTTTTGCTTCTATGAAAGATGTGTTTCACGGAACAAAGGCAAGTTCTTTAAATGCAAATCGTTGTAGGGGCTTATACCAAAAAATGGAAGAAGGCTATTACCCACGTAGAGGTGTGGCTTCTGCTCCACGATACCTTTATCCAACCATTGCCTTTGTGGATTTAATTTGTAAAAACTAGGATTAAAAATGAATATTGCATCTATGAGTTTACTTCTAATTCTTTTTAGCTCGACAAGTTTTGCTAGTAAATTTGATTTTATGGGTGAAACTGAAAAACTAGTAAATTCAGGTGTTTTAAAAAAAGCCTCTTCCGGCTCAACAGCGGCACTTGAATCCTATCGTTCAAAGTTAATTCAGGCCAAAGTAGATAATACGGATATAAATTATCTTGCTTATTCTAGCGCATTATTAGTCTTAGACAGAGCAGATTTAAAACAAGCCAAGCATCTGGTTTGTCGAGATCTTGAGGCAAAAGCAAAGCAAAGTTTTCGCGCTCAAATTGAAAAACAAGTCTATCCTAGTTTTACTTGGCCTATTCTAAAAGTGGTCGAGCAAATTTGTGAATAATCTTACTAAAAAGTATAGATCATATTGTGTTCAAAAAAAAAAATTCCCTAAAACTATCTAACTAATAAACTTCAAATATAAGAAACTTTAGGCTCAGTGAATGTAGCTAGTCTAAGTAAATGAAAAACTGTGTATGTAAAATAAGTTTTTTCGCCCCATCGGTTTCCTGTTAGCATGAATAAATAAAACAGCTAGGAGGCCTCTTGAATAAAAAAAGTAAAATCTTATTTCTAATCTGTGCATTGGGAGTGATGAGCTCTTGTACGGGAATGCATAAAAAGCACAAGCATTTGAAAAATGAAGTACAACTAAGATCTATTGTAAATTCTGAACATCGCTCAGAAGAAAATCGCATTAGAAATGTATATAGACATCCTGTAGATACCCTGATGTTTTTCGGTGTTGAGCCTAATATGAAAGTGGTAGAGGTATCTCCTGGTGGAGGTTGGTACACAGAAATTTTAGGACCATACCTACGCAAAGAAGGGGAACTATATTTATCCGTTTTCTCTGAAAATTCAGATCGCTCCTATGCACCAAAGCTTTTAGAAAAAATTAAAACTCTTACATCAGACAAAGAGCGCTTTGGAAAAGTACATTTCACAACTTTGGATACACCAAAGTTCATTGAAGACGTCGCACCTGATGCAAGTGTTGATCGTGTGTTGGTCTTTAGAAACATTCACAGCTGGATGGGTCATGAAAAACTAAAAGAAGTTCTAGCCAAGTTTTACAAAGCATTGAAGCCAGGTGGAGTATTAGGAATCGTTCAACACCGAGCAAATAGCGACTACCGCCAAGATCCAAAAGGAAAAAAAGGCTATGTTCGTGAGGACTATGTAATCGACCAAGTACTAGAAGCTGGTTTTGAATTCGTCGCAAAATCTGAAGTAAACGCAAACTACAATGATAAAGCCAACTACAAAGACGGTGTATGGACACTACCTCCAAGCCTACGATTAAAAGAAAAAGATCGCACAAAATACCTTGCCATCGGCGAAAGCGACCGAATGACCCTTAAATTCAAAAAACCAATAAATTAAATATAAATATCTTGTGGCCTTCAGACAAAACGAATGAAGGCCCCAAAAAAAATAAATGCAAGCAAATTTGCCACTTCGCATTCGGCGAAATTGGCTGTTCAAAAGAAGTAGGATCACATCGTTTGAAGAAAAAAACTTTCAAAAGGGCGTTAGCCCTGCAAAATGAATTTTAATCCGACAAAGGCCCAAAAAACAAAAGCACCTTGAAGAGCGCAGCGACTTCAACTGCCACCGGCGGCAAAGCCGCCCCATACCCCCGCGCCAGCACCTAAAGAAAACAGCGACGAGATTTAGCTCTAAGGAAATGAGAAAGAGGCCTGCTGAAGTAAAAGTGTTTTGATCAGACCTTTTTGGGCCAGTGTACGTTTTAACACAAGGGTTACATTTTATTCCTAACACATGGGTTACACTTGCTCATCTAATGGGCTACTTATTGGGCTAAATGACTTGTCTT
>JAYZXX010000165.1:0-2937 GCA_036140815.1 Bdellovibrionota bacterium
AGATAGGGGATTAATACCGTTGTGTTTTACATAGCTGTATTCATCGGCTTGGGTTTTAAGCTTTAATGGCTTAAAGCAAATAATGTCCTCATAGAAAAACTTAGCTGTGTCATTTACTACAGCAACTAGTGCGTTTATGTTTCCAACTTCTTGGCAGTATAGGTATATGAAGTTAATCACTGGAAACATTAATTTACCACGGCGTAAACCGGATTCTTTTGCGATGGCTAAGCTAGAAATTTCTGCAATTTTAGAGTTTCTTTTTCTAAGTTCAGTGATATCACTTGTAACATCGATAGGGAGTCCAAAAATACTGTCTTGGATAATGGTAAAGGTTCCAATCACCTTTTCAAAGTGTTTAACAACACAAAGTGTAGTGGTCGGTAGGGCATGATACTTAGTAACCCTAAGCCCAGATGATTCTTTATCAATAAGGTTCGTCTCTAGATAAGTGTCATGCAAGATTTTGTAAGCTTGTTCGATTTCTTCCTTGGTTTCCGCAACTTTTATTTTTATCCCTGGAATATACGAATAATTCAGATTTAGCTGCGATCTAATAATGGGGGCTCTTAGTTGTACTGGCAAATATCCTAATAATTTGTAACTTCTTCGTAACATCATTTTTACCAAACTCGAGTACATATTACTCCTCCGTCTAACTTATTACGATTCGGTGTAGATTTACCTAGACTTTAGTGTGGAAATGATGCTTTTTGTTAAAAATCTCGGATACTTGCTGCTTTGAGGAAAGTTTTGGAAAGTGTAAAGCAGTTGAACAATGACCTTCCATATCCTTCTGATTTTTGTAAAATTGAATAAAAAAGAGTTATTTGGTTAAGAGTAAGGTCTTGAAATTAATAAATAATTCAAGCTTAGAATGAGATATATTCTTTTCCTTCTTGAGAATTTCTTCTACCATAATTGTTATGAACAGATTCGACTATGAACTTGCGTATTCTAGAAACATCGGTTGGGTTACTCAATCTGAACAACAAGAAATTAGAAATAAAACAATAGCCATTGCTGGGATGGGCGGAGTTGGAGGAGTCCATTTAACGACCCTTTGTCGAATGGGATTTACGAACTTTCATATTGCCGATTTTGACCAGTTTGATGTTGCAAACATTAATCGACAAGCCGGAGCATTTCAGTCTAGTTTAGGAAAAGATAAGGTCCGTGTGATGGAGAGCATTGTTAAAGATATTAATCCAGAGGCCAATGTAAAGGTTTTCCCAAAAGGAATTACTGACGAAAATATGCAGGATTTTTTTAAAGGGGTTGATCTTTACATTGATGGCTTAGATTTTTTTGTTTTAGAAGTTAGAGATAAAGTTTTTAGGCATTGTGAAAAAATGAAGATACCAGGTATTACAGCAGCTCCTATTGGGATGGGAGTTGCGGTGGTCAATTTCATTCCGGGTAAGATGAGCTTTGAAGATTACTTTGGGCTGGGGGATTCGAAAGATTTTGCTGATATGATTCTGAGGTTTGCAATTGGATTAAGCCCCAAGATGATTCACAGAAAAAATATCGTAGATTTAGGCGGTGGATTCAGCTATCCACAGAGGAAAGCTGCTTCCTCGGCAATGGGGTGTCAATTGGCGTCTGGAGTAGCGGTAACAGAGGCTGTAAAGATTTTGTTGGGAAGAGGGAAGCTTTATGCCGCTCCATGGGCATTGCATTTTGATGCATTTTCTAACGAATATGTGAAAACTTATACAATTGGTGGTAAAAGGAACCCCTTGTTAAAATTGAAGTTAGCAATTGCGAGAAAGTTTTATATGAGTGAAACAAAAGGAATTGAAGCATGAAGATCGTTCATACAGAAAAGGCACCACAAGCCATTGGCCCTTATTCACAGGCCGTAGTGCATAATTCAATGGTTTATCTTTCAGGGCAAATTGCAATAGATCCAATTGATAATGAAGTAAAACTTGATGCGGATATCACTACACAAACAGAGCTGGTGTTAGAAAATTTAAAAAATGTACTAGAAGCAGCGGGTAGTTCTTTGGAGAAGGTACTTAAAGTGGGGATTTTTCTTAGTGATATGAATGATTTCTCTGAAGTAAATAGAGTTTATGCCAAGTATTTTTCTAAGACTAAGCCGGCAAGGTTTTGTGTTGAGGTGAGTTGTTTGCCTAAAAATGTTAAAGTTGAAATGGACGCAACGGCATTTGTATAATGGAATATTTAGAAGAATTAGACCCGAGAAAAGAAGAAAAAGAAGCGAAAGAAATCAACTGGAAATTGTGGTTGAGTCTTTGTGTTCTTGTTTTTATTTTTAGTTTTTTAATTCTTCGTCAATCACAAGAAATCATTGCAACTCCTATAAGTTCCTGGACAGAAGATCAAAGGGCGGATTGTGGTTTGGTTTTAACGGGTGGAGCTGCGAGAATCAGTGAGGGCTTTTCTTTATTAAGTCAAAATCGAATTAAAAAGTTGGTCATTTCAGGAGTGAACCCGAATTCTAAATTGCATGAGATTTTTCCACAGTTGGTTTTTTATGGAAACTTATCGGAAGAAGACATTCTTTTAGAAAAAAGATCTAAAACCACATATGGCAATGCTCAGCAGTCGGCGGTTTTGATCGATGCGCTAAACTGCAAAGACATTATATTGATTACATCCTGGTATCATATGAAAAGAGCTTCAAAGACCCTGCGTAGTAGTTTGCCAAATTCATTTCCGGTATATCATCGTGCTGTCATTTATGGCTCTAAAGAATTTTGGAGTACGGAAGTTTTTTTTGAGGCTATAAAGAGTCTCTTCTATGGGCTTTGGGCTTACTGAGACAGCCTTTGATTTTCACAAACTGGCCCCTTTAATTGCGGATAGAAGTTCCTAAGTTTTCGAATTGGTAAGGCATTTGCAATTTTATTGGCTATGAAGCGATTTTGCCCTCGATGCCAATCAAATTCTACCAATCACATCCGA
>JAYZXX010000166.1:0-8591 GCA_036140815.1 Bdellovibrionota bacterium
CTCTTACCGAAAATATTCTTTTACCTTTGGAGTTAAATGGCTTACCGATTGATTTAAAAGAACTCGATTGGTGGTTAGAGCGCTTAGGCTTAAGTCACCGTCGAGAACACTTTCCTTATCAATTGAGTGGAGGAGAGCAGCAAAGGGTAGCTATCGCCAGAGCTTTTATTCATAAACCAAAAATTGTATTTGCAGACGAACCTTCGGGTAGCTTGGATGAATCGACAGGCTCACAAATAATGAGTCTACTTTTTGATATAGTAAAGGAGAGGCAGGCAAAGATGTTTTTAGTGACACATAGTCCGGCTTTAGCGAAATTATGTGATCGAGTGTATCGAGTAGAAGAAGGTCAGTTAAATGAAGTTTTATAACTTTGCCTTAAAAAATCTTCGGAGGAAAATGTCCTATTCCATTTTCTTTAGTTTTAATTTTTGCATTTCATTGTGTGCCATTTTTATTTTAAGTTTTTTTCAGTCAGGCATTGAAAATTACATTCGTCAAAATGCCAAGCAATTATTAACAGGAGAACTGAGCATTAGTGCTCGAAGGGATCTGACGGATTCTGAAAAAGAACTTTTGCAAAAGAATTTTTCTGAAGAGATTCTTAGGACTTCAGAAAACATTAATACTTATTCAATGCTATATAAAGAAGAGCGTTCTCGATTGGTACTTATCAAGGCGGTGGATGCAAAGTTTCCTTTGTTTGGAGAGGTGCTTTTAGGAGATGAACAAAGCAATGCTCAGGTTGCTGATTTTTCTGCCTTAAAACAGAAGCCAATTTTGTGGGTATACCCAGAGGTGTTGGTGCAGTTAGGTTTGAAAATTGGCGACCAGGTGAAATTAGGTAAAAAAAACTTTGAGGTAAAAGAACAAATTATTAAAGATGTGGGATTGGGTGGCTTCGGAAGTGCTTTAGCTCCGGCTGTGTATATGAGTATGGATCAGCTCCAAGAAACCGGTCTTGTGGGTTTTGGAGCTACAGCCTGGTATACTCGCTATTTAGACATTCGAGACGACGATAGACTAGAAGAAATTAAAAATTCTTTAAATGAGATGTTTCCCGATCCAGCACTCAGAATTAGTAGTTTTGACAATGCCAACGAACAGATTGGCCGCTTACAAAACTATTTAGGGGATTATTTGGGATTGGTTGCCCTTGTTAGTCTGTTGTTAACCATTGTTGGTGCCTATTATCTATTTCGTTCTCATTTAGTGGAGCAGGCTAAAAGTATTTCATTGATGGAAATCAATGGAGCTAGTAGTTCCTTTTTAACGAAGGTGTTTTTATTTCAAATTGTATTTTTGAGTACATTCTCTTCGGGACTTTCTCTTCTTATTAGTGGATTTTTAAGTAAAGTTTGGTTTGGCTCTTTAAGTCTTGGAATCGACACGAGTAAAATAGAGCTACAGTATTTGAATGTGGTGTATTTGTTCTTGGCGATTTTGGGCTTTGTGCTTTTATGTATGTATCCATTTTTGCATCAATTTTTAAAAGCGGATAAAACCCAAAGCCTGTTTGAGTCTAAAAACATTTCTTGGAATTGGAAGTTAAAAGACCTTTTGATGTTTTTACCAGCTTTATTGTTTTTTAGTTTTCTATCTTTTTTAACAGCTAAAAGTATTCTGGTTGCAGGTATATTTTTAAGTGTTTTATTACTAAGTTTATTGGCTACAGCTTTTTCTTTTTGGCTTCTCTACCTAATCAGTCGAAAATGGACACCTAAAAATCTTTCTCTTCGCTACAGTTTAAGGTTTTTATCTAGGGATAAATTCGGAGCTATTTCAATTTTATTTGCGATGGGATTAAGTTTTTTACTAATGATATTGGTTCCGCAAATTAAAGATTCTTTAGAAAGAGAACTTCTTTTTCCCAAAAAAGCATTACTCCCGGATCTATTCCTTTTTGATATTCAAGATGAACAGATTCAAAGTCTTAAAGAGGTTTTAAGTGAGAATGAAACAGAGCTAGAATATGTATCGCCAATGGTTCGAGCCAGGTTAAGCACAGTGAATGATAAAGCATTTACTAAGCCTAAAAATTCTGAGATTGCTGTTACTCGTGAAGAAGAAAGAGAGATGCGTTTTAGAAATCGTGGTTTTAATTTGAGTTATAGGTCCAATCTTGCTCCATCAGAAAAAATCATCGAAGGTAAGTTTTACGGGGAAGATTATGTTTCATTACAAGACGAATATCCAGCTATTTCCGTAGAGAAAAGATTTGCTGAAAGATTAGATCTAAAAATGGGTGATGTTTTATCTTTTGATATTCAGGGTGTTGAGATTAAGGGCCAAATTAAAAGTATAAGAACTGTCAAATGGACATCTTTTCAGCCCAATTTCTTTTTGCAGTTTCAACCGGGAGTATTAGAAGATGCCCCTAAAACTTTTTTAGCTGCTATTGGTTCCTTGGGATTTGATAAAAAACAACGAATTCAGCATAAGATCGTTGAACGATTGCCGAACATTTCAATCGTCGATGTGGAGTATGTGGTACGTAGAATTTTAGACCTTTTTGAAAAGATGGCGAAGGCAGTATCTTTGCTTGCAATGTTTAGTTTTTTATCAGGCTTGTTTTTAGTTTTTGTGATTTCAAATGCTCGTTCGAAGGAGCGTAAGAAAGATTTTCTTTATTTGAAGCTTTTCGGAGCTTCAGAATCTCTGTTGAGCACCATGTTCCTTACCGAGTTTATGTTCGTATTTAGCATGGCTAGTTTAAGTAGTTTTGCGATCAATGCAGCAGTATCTTATTTTTTAGTTACATATGTTTTTGATTCTGAGCTGAGGTTGAATTTTCAGTACCCAGTGATGGTATTTGTTTTTAGCTTTGTATTTTTAGTATTATTAAGCTTGCTCGCATCGAGAAAAAGAATTCAGTCAGAAGAATTTACAGAGCTAATGGCTATGTAGATTGTTTCTGGAAAGGGGAGATTAAGTTTTTTATAAAACCTTTTCTTTTCTTGTAACTCACACCAAAGGCAAAGGAATCTTCTGTTTTTATATCAACTCTGGAGCTGAAAATACTATCCCAA
Source organism: Bdellovibrionota bacterium (assembly GCA_036140815.1). Lineage (GTDB taxonomy): Bacteria > Bdellovibrionota > Bdellovibrionia > Bdellovibrionales > UBA840 > UBA6502. The sequence continues at coordinate 3,030 of JAYZXX010000166.1, forward strand.
AATGAAAAGATATTTCCATAGTTGTTATCATGAATGGATCGAAGAGGGTGGTGATGCAAGCGGTGATGCCTTGGGGTCACAAAGACTTTGTTGATTTTCTTTTCTAGCTGAAATGGCATTTGAATTCTCGAATGTGCGAAGAAATTAAAAAACATATAAGTAATTTCAAAAAATAGATAGGAAAACAAAGACACTGGTAAAAACCAGAAAATAAAAATACGCATTAAATAGCTGAGTGCAATTTCCCCAGCATGAAATCGAATAGCGCTTAAGGAGTGTAGGCTTTCATCGAGATGATGTACTTCGTGAAATCGCCATAGAATTGGAAGTCGATGATTGAGTCGATGCCACAGGTATGTCCACAAATCTACTAAAAAAAGTATGCATATGGTCTCGATAAAAACAGAGATGAGCATTTTATCTTCTTTCAATAGTAAATTGCTTTCAATGTAATTGTGAAAAACAAGAGCAACCAGGGCAACATTTAAACCCCCTAGTAGGATTGCAGTAATACTACTGTAGGAATTTTTAAAAAGATGTTGTCTGCTTTTTTGAATGATTAATTCAATAAAGAGAAAGATTCCAGCGATGCTGAAAAACAAAGTAGATTTAATAGCCAAAAAAGATTCAACATTCATCATGTAACATAATCGTTGTAAATTGTAATTTACTTTAGTCTAGGCCATGGAAAAGGAGTAATCAAATACATTCATATTAGATAAACTAATTTCAAGATGAATTTAATTATTGATAAGTGAGGGACGAATGTTGCGACTTTTAATCAGTTTTTGTCTAATTTCCGTACTCGGAGCATGTGGTAGCTCTGAAAAGAAAGAAGAAGTAGTGCAAGAGCCTATGAAAAAGGAAGAGGTATCTGACAAGAAAATGATGGCGGAAAAACCAGAAGTAAAAAAGGAGCCAGTAGAAAAGCCTACCCATTGGAGTTATAAAGGGGCATTTGGTCCGCAATTTTGGGGCAATTTAGACTCTAAGTATGAGCTTTGTAAGTCTGGAAAGCAGCAGTCTCCAATTGATTTGGTATGGAAAAGACCAAAGAAGTCAGGAAGTTTAATTGAAGTTGCCTATAAAGAAACGGCTTTAAAAACTATGGATTCAGGACATTCTGTGGTTTACCCAGTAGATCCCGGAAGCATGATGATGCATAACGGGAAAGCCTTTGATTTAAAAATGTTTCATTTTCATAGTCCTTCCGAGCATTCTTTAAGTGGTAAAAACTTTCCTTTAGAGATGCAGCTTGTTCATATTTCCCAAGAAGGTCAGTTTGCGATCATATCTGTCTTTTTCAAAGAGGGAGCTGAAAATGCCATGCTATCAAAAATGTGGGCCAACATTCCTGCTGAAAAGAAGCAAGTAAAAGTTGATAATGATTTTCTTTACACTCCAAGTGTTTTATTGCCAGAGGCTAAAACTCACTACAATTATATAGGAAGTTTAACAGCGCCTCCGTGTACTGAAAATGTAGATTGGATTGTTATGAATACTCCGTTGGAAGCATCTAAGGCTCAGATTGATGCTTATAAGGCGCTCTATAAAGACAATAACCGTCCAGCTCAGAGCTTGGGGGGGCGAGAATATAACAACTACTAATTCAGTATAGAAGTTAAAAAGGGGCTCTAGGGCCTCTTTTTTTATAAGTCAGGATCGGTTTTCTTTCGATCAATACCTAGTAAAAATATAAATATTAATAGTGCTAAAAATGTGAATTTAAATGCCATAGTTTTTCCCTTTATTTCTTTATTTTCAAAGTCTATACCACTTCAAATCAAATATAGGGTGATCTGAGCTTTTATAAAGTGAGGATGAACAATAATTGTTATCCAGTGTAAACTGGCCCCCTTAATTGCGGATGCAGAGGGGCTAGGTGATAAGCATTCCTTGGCTTTTTCCGTTTTATCCCGATTGATATTTTAGTTATTATATAGTGATATTAGTGATTTTAAGCATATAGCTGTTATTCATCCGCAATTAAGGGGGCCAGTTCGTATTCAGCCTCGAAAGAAGTCCTTTTTTCTTGGCAAGTATTTCTCTTTGGTATTAAATACCCCTCATGCCACATTTAGTTATTGAATCTAGCGAAAATATTGAATCTGAAATCATTGAAAGTATTCACCTTGAAGTAGCTTCCCAGGAAACTGTGAATATAGAGAGTTTAAAGACTCGATTTATTTTATGCCAAGCCGCTTTTGAGGCGAATTTTTCAGAGTCAAACTCCAATCATGTCGCCATTACTTTAAAGCTCCTAGAAGGTCGTTCTGATGAGCTAAAAAGAACGATGGCTAACAACATACTAAGCAAAGCGAAATCGCTAATTAGGGATCGTCAGCTGAGTGTTGAGGTGATAGATCTAGGAATTTACGCAAAATAATATATATTTCCTTATATGCAGAATTACTGTGACATTGCATCTTGGTATTACTACAATTTTTGCATGGAAAAATATGACATAGAGTTAAGTTGTGAATGCGGCAAATTTTCAGGAGCCATAAAGCAAAGTAAAGCTGCGAGTGGTAACCATTTGGTTTGCGCTTGTGATGATTGCAAAAGTTTTTTGTATTGGTTGAAAAAAGACAATTCCTTATATTCGTTGCATGAAGGTGCTGAGTTATATCAAACCACTCCATCAAGTTTTCAAATCAAATCAGGAAAAGAGTTTTTAAAGCTTTTCCGCTTAAGTCCCAAAGGGCTCGACCGATGGTATGTTAATTGTTGTAATAGTCCTATTGCCAATTGCATTGGTGCGAAACAAAATTTTATTGGCTTTTCTACGCAAAACTTTAAATTTAACTCTTTAATGGACAAGCAATTGAAGATCGGAGAAATTTCAGCTGTATGTAATTCAAAGATTGAAGATCGCAAAGCTGATATACCTCATTATAAAAAGTTTCCATTATCCGTTGGCTTTAAAGTAGCAAAGTTTTTATTGAGTGGAAAAATAAAAACACAACTATGCAGAAACCCCCTTTACGAAGAAGGGGAGCCTATTGGGGAGACTATTTTAATAGACTTTGAATCCAGGAAAGAAATTCTTCAGAACATATAAGCTAGCGCAAGGGCTATAGTCATATTTTCAGTTCTTTCTACAAGGGGACTATCTTTGACCACAGACTTGTCCATCATTTGAAGATTACCGTAGGCCATAATACTAATACTAGAGAACCTTTGCATATAGGTGACAGAAATTTGATCTCCTAGTAAACCGGTTGTTCTAGCATCATAATAGGGTCGATCGGTAATAGCATGTTGAGGCTCTACTCCGTAATATAGCTTATTGTAAGTGTCGTTGGTGTATATTTTGTCATAGCGAAAACAAAGACATCTAGCACTATCAGCCTTATTCACAGCAAAGGCATATAACATTAGACTCGCTTTATTGATGACGCCTGCATTACCCCAATTTCCTCCAATTTGTACACCTGGTTTCGAGCTAAACTCCAATGTTACAGGGCCTAATTTGTAGCCTAGATTTAGACCAAGGTATAGAGCTGGAGGAAGGTAGCCCATTCCACGTCTTGCATAATCTTTTGAATTTACCGGATACTCATTTTCATCATCAAATCCTGTGGGTTTCGTAGCATTTACATCGTCGCCACTGATGGGTAAGTTTAGTTCTGAAGTCCAGTTGGAATATAATCCTTCATCTTCAAAAAATATTTTATCGTTTTCAAGTAAGAAGGGAAAAGGCACGGTTGCCTGATAGTGTTCTGCGCTTCCCATATAGTGTGGTACACTCACACCCCCGACGGCTATTCCCCATTGTTCTTTCGCTTGTAAATTTCCAACCACAATGAATATAAGAAATAAGTATTTCATTTATGCCTCCAACTTCTGCGAAATAATGAATACATTTTCAGTTTTAAATGGTCGCCAATTTTGAATCTCTTTGAATCCTAGGCTTTCCAAGTCATTTTCTAATTCTTTCTTTTTAAATACCTTGATTAAAGGTAAAAAATTAAAACGGTGAGCAAGGGGAGTTATCCACTTCAAGAACGGCAAGAAGTCACCAATGCATGCAGTACTTGTTATTAAATAGCCACCAGGTTTTAAAGCTTTATAGCATTTATCTAGAACCTCTTTTTTGTCTTCAACTAAATGCAAAAAACTATGAGCCGCAATTACATCATAAGAATTTTCAGTGAATTCAATTTCATCAACTGATAGACAACTAAATTCAACATTTTCACAGTTTTGTTCGATTTGTTTTCTTTTAGCAATATCGATCATGTTTTGCGAAATATCTGTAGCTAAAATCTTTTTTAGTTTTTTACTCTGATAGAGAGCAGTGGTTCCTGTGCCGCATCCTATTTCCAGCATTTGGAAGTGAGGCTTTAGAATTTCTTCAGTTTGTTTCAACTTGAGACGATAGGCCTCTTCATTGCTAACTGGGGTTAAAGAGTATTTTGTTGCTATTTTATCCCAGAATTGACTTTCTTTGCTCATGTATGGCTCCTGTATTATTGCGTTATCTTAATTTATCATTGCAAAAACGCTTAGGAAATAGCGTATAATGAAGCTAGCCTATGCAAAAACGCATGGAAGGGAGGGTTCATGTCTTGGGAAGCTTTAGATTTTGACTGGAATCGAGCGAGAGCATTTTTAGTAACAGCAGAAGAAGGGAGTTTTTCAAAGGCAGCAATTGTATTACAAATGTCCCAAACTACATTAGGTAGGCAGGTAGCTGGCTTAGAGGAGGAGTTAGGGGTTTTACTGTTTGATCGGGTTGGTGGTGGTTTAGAAATCACACCAAGTGGCAAAGCGCTCATTGAACATGTTAAAGCAATGGGGGAGGCGGCACTTAAACTTTCAATAAGCGCCTCGGGAAAAATTAATAGCATCGCAGGTAAAGTTTGTATTAGTGCTTCAGAGTCTTTTGCTGTGTATGTACTACCTCCCATTGTAAAAAAAATTAGAAGCCTTCAGCCTGGGATCGAGATAGAGTTAGTATCAACTAACGAAACAAGTGACCTTAGTCGTAGAGAAGCTGATATTGCTATTCGAAATTATCGCCCCACTCAAGGTGATTTATATGCGAAAAAGTTAGGAGAAGAAAACTTTTATCTTTATGCCGAAAAAGGCTACTTTGAGAGCCTAGGTAAAATTAAGAGTTTGAATGATTTAAAAAAAGCAAACTTTATAGGCTTACAAAACAATGAGTACGTGATTAAAGAGTTGAACGCTCACGGAATCCCAGTGGATCACAGTAATTTCCCTATCTTATCAAAAAGCCACTTAGCTCATTGGCATTTAGCAAAGCAAGGGCTTGGAATTGGTCTAATGGCATCAAGGATTGGAGATCAAGACCCTTCCATGATTCGTGTGTTGGATGAGTATCTAGGTGATCTCAAGTATGAAAATTGGTTGGTTACCCATTCTGAGCTTAAAACTAGTCCGCGTATACGGTTTGTGTTTGATTTCTTACAAACTGGCCCCTTTAATTGCGGATAGAAGTTCCTAAGTTTTCGAATTGGTAAGGCATTTGCAATTTTATTGGCTATGAAGCGATTTTGCCCTCGATGCCAATCAAATTCTACCAATCACATCCGA
>JAYZXX010000167.1:0-8063 GCA_036140815.1 Bdellovibrionota bacterium
AGTTATTAATCAATATAAAGAGCGCTTTAAGGAAATTGATAAATCAAATCGTGAAAAGTTGGCCCATATGCAGTTAAGCTACGAGAAGAAGATTCAAGAGTTAAAAGATGCACGACAATCTAGCATCCGTGAGATGGAGAAGAAGCATCGTGCTGATATGCGAGCAAGATCTAAGGAAAACATTAGAAACTTAGAAAGCACTAGACTTCAAGCTGAAGTAAGGTTATCTCAACTAAAAGAGCAGCACGCTGAGTCTATGGAAAACCTTGAGAAAAGGCACCGCCGTGAAATGGAGCAGCTCGTAAGAAGTCAGACTAAAGCTTAAAAAAGAAAGATTTAAATTATGTTAGCACAACGTAGAGTCAAAGTGGTGGCCACTATTGGGCCAGCCAGTAACAGCAAAGAAAAATTAAAATCATTGATCGAAGCGGGTATGAATGTTGCCCGCCTTAATTTTTCCCACGGAAGTCATGAAGATCATATTCAGGTTATCAACAACCTTCGGGAGTTGTCTAAAGAGCTAAGGGCTCCAGTTTCCATTTTACAGGATTTGCAAGGTCCTAAAATTCGTGTGGGAAAATTTGAAAATGGATTTATCAGTTTAGAGGTTGGACAAAAGGTTCGAATTTCTCCTTCTTTTGAGCTTGGTAAGGGGAGTGATATTTCTACCGATTTTCCTACATTGCATGAAGATGTATCTCAGGGGGAGAGGATTCTTCTTGATGATGGTTTGATAGAGTTGGCGGTAGACTCTGTAGATGGTGATGTTGTGAACGCTACAGTAATTTACGGGGGTAAATTAAAGGATCGTAAGGGGATGAATGTTCCTGGAGCGAACTTGTCCGTAGATTGTTTGACGGAAAAGGATTTAAAAGATCTTGCCTTTGGTTTAGAGCAGCAAGTGGATTATGTGGCTTTGAGTTTTGTTCGTTCTAGTGAGGATATGGTTCGTCTAAGAAAATTAGTGGACGAGAAAAGTCCTAAGACGAAAACTGTAGCGAAAATTGAAATGCTTGAAGCTCTAGATGATCTTCAGCGAATCGTAAAAAAGTCAGACGCAATTATGGTTGCTAGGGGGGATTTGGCCATTGAAATCGGTCAAACTCGTTTGGCTTCAGTGCAGAAAAAAATTATTAAAGAGTGCAATCGCCAAATGAAGCCAGTGATTACGGCCACTCAAATGCTTGATTCTATGGTGAATAACCCTCGACCAACTCGTGCCGAGATTACTGATGTTGCAAATGCGATTTTAGATGGTACAGATGCTTTGATGTTATCTGCAGAGTCTGCTGCCGGAAATTTTCCTGCTGAATGTGTTTCTACGATGCATGAAATATCTATGGAAGTGGAAAAAGAATCTGCTTCTTATTATATTCGCAAGAAAAAGAGTAACTTTGAAACGGTACCAGAAAGCATTGCTGCTAGTGCGTCTTTAACGGCTGAGGTTTTAGATGCGAAGGTGATTCTTTGTTTAACAACCTCTGGAAAGACAGCTACTTTTATTTCAGGTTTTCGTCCAAAGGCGCAAATTATCGCCGCTACCCATATTACCGATACACTGAATCGTCTTGAGTTGGTGTGGGGGATTCAAACCATTAAGATTGATCCTTATGATGACGTAGAGGACTTAATTGCTAGATTGCAAAGTAAGATTCATGCTCTTGGATTGGCAGATTTTGGTGAAAAAGTGGTTTTAACCATGGGGCAGCCAATTCGAAGTGGGGCAAAGACTAATACTGTACGCGTTTTTACCATCGACAAAGATGTTGTGCAGAAATTGGATATGCCAATGCCGTTAAGGTTTTTAGATTAAATTATTTCTTTTTGATCAGGTCTTTTTTCTGGATATGAAATAAAATTTCCCAGAAAGGAAGAACTTTTTCCATGACTTCAGGTTTGAAGCTGACGGTAATTCCGCCTTCTTCCTGGAGTTTATCTCCAAGAACTTTTTTACTGATCAAGCTGTCGTAGTCACCAATATCTACTAAGTAGTCTAAGTCTTCTAATGAGTGGTTTCTAATTTCATTTACAAGTAATTTGTAGGAACCATCTGCTTCTTTTTCCTGTTTTTCGGCGTAAAACATTAAGGCTTTTAGAACTGGCATCTCGCTCTCTTCGATGGTGATTTTTTTATCGTCTGCTGTGAAAAGCCATTTATTGTACCACTCGGTGAAGCTACATAGCAGTTCGTATTTGTGAAAACGAATTTGTTGCTGTCCTTCGCCGAGAGATTCTACATCTAATATTCCTAGTTCGCTAAGCCATTCCATCAGTGTATTCATTTTGTGGGTCGGTTCTTGGAAGATTTGAATGGTATAATTTCTTAAAGTTCCACCAGGTACAACCAAGCTTTCCTTTTCTTCTTTAAGTTCTTTTTCTCCGTAGCGAGCTGCAACCAAGGTTAAAATTCCGCAGAGTTTAGTAACTGTGTGAGGTGGAAATTTTTGTTCGTCTTCTTTTTCTAGCTTTTCTAAGGCTTGAATTCGTTTATTCGCATTACGAAGATTTTCATTTACAGTACGAACCATAGATTTTAACCATTCTGGAAATGTTTTAAATTGTGCGTGTAGAGCAGAAAAGGGTAGTGCGATAACTACCGTTCCAGGCAAGGCGGCTCTGGCACCTGCAGATCTTGGGCGATTGTCAAAGAATGCCATTTCTCCAAAAAGTTGGCCAGGCATGATTCTAGCTAATTCAATCTCGCCTTCGCCTTTACGTTTTGTAATGGCAATGCCACCACTTTTAACAACATACATTGCATCACTGGCGTCGCCCTCAGCAAATAGAGGGTCTCCCTTTTTTAGTGTAATTGGGCCTGGTTTATTAGCCATTTAGCCCCTCCTTTACCATATAGTATGCGATATAAATATGGGTAAGGTGGTGAACCATTTGGTCTAATCCCAAGGACCACCAGTAGGAAGCCTTTTTTAGGTCATTGTAGCGACCAAGCATTTTGGGGCTTGATTTTACTCTGTCCATTGTGAAGTGAATCACTAAATCAACAGGGGCTAGCCACCATAGCTTTGGCGTATAATACAGGCAAATTCCAAGGGTCATGCTTGCATGAACTAAACAGTGTGCTAGTAGTGGTAAGAAAAAATCCCAATTAGGACTGGTTTTTCGGAACAACATATAGTCAACTTGCAGAGGAAAATCCGCTAAGAAGTGTTTAATTTGAAAGAGAATTAATATCTCTAAAAATATTCCAAGTTGTTGTTCCATGAAGTCACTCTGCTCCAAAAGTCTAAGTTGTTATTATTGAATCGGATTTTTGTAAGGAAAGCTTAAGAAATAGGGGAATGTAAAATTATTTGTTTTGTTTTGATGCAGGACTAATTTCCAGATAATTTTTTTATGAACTACCTAAGATCTAGTACAAGTGAGAACTTTTTTCCGTTTCCTAACTTTCGTAGTAGAAACGAACACTTAACGCTATGTGCGCAGCGAAAAGAATTGTCCCTGAGGCCTCTCTAAACTACACTAGGGCGAGAACGATAACTTTTTAAACAGCTTAGGTAATCTATGAAAGATTTTACTTTTATCGATAGTGCAAGTCCCAGCGAAATTGAAACCCTCTATGATCAGTATAAAAATGATCCAGAAAATCTAGAGCCGAGTTGGCGAGCTTTCTTTTCTGGTTTTGACTATGCTGCAATTCCGGATTCTCCAGTTCCAAGTCCATATGTTGATTTTGTAGCTGGCTCTAATTCATCTGCGCCAGTAGCAAATGCTTCTGATGTTGGAGTAAGGGATTTGATCTATGCTTATAGAAGTATGGGGCATTTAGCAGCGAAGATTAATCCGCTAAATTCGCAAGAGACTTTACGTGCGAAAGCTCCACTTGAAATTTCGGATCATGGATTTACCAATCAAGATTTAGAAAAAGAGTTTAATGAGTCTTCTAGTCTTGGTTTAAAGAAAGCAAAGTTAAAAGACATTGTCTCTGCATTGGAAGAGACTTACTGTGGGAGTATTGGTGTAGAGTACAAACACATTCGCGATAATCAGTTGGTAGAATGGCTTCAAGAGCGAATGGAGCCAACTAGGAATGACCATCAATTTTCTGCCGACGATAAAAAACATATTTTAAACGATCTTGTTCGTGCGGAAACTTTTGAATCCTTTCTTCATAAAAAGTACGTTGGTATGAAGCGCTTCAGTCTAGAAGGTGGAACTGGTTTAATTCCAGCTATGGAATCTCTTTTAGATTATGGTGGAGAGTTAGGTATTGAAGAATTTGTAATTGGCATGGCTCACCGTGGCCGTTTGAATGTATTAGCTAATGTTCTTCGTAAAAACTACGGAGCGATTTTCACAGAATTTGAAGGTGCTCATTTACCAGACGGCGTTGAAGGTGATGGCGATGTGAAATATCACCTTGGTTTTTCTGCTGATAGAAAAACTCCTTCTGGAAAAAACGTTCACTTAAGTCTGGCACCAAACCCTTCGCATCTTGAGTTTATTGACCCTGTGGTTGAGGGAATTGCCAGAAGTAAGCAAGAGTCTCGCTACAAAGGGGATAAGAAAAAGTGTGTACCGGTGGCAATTCATGGTGACGCTGCCGTTGCTGGGCAAGGTGTGGTTTATGAAACCATTAACCTTGGTCACTTAGAAGGTTTTTCCACTGGAGGAACTTTACATATCGTAATCAATAACCAAGTTGGATTTACGACAAACCCAGAAGATTCACGCTCTACAATGTACTGTACAGACATTTTTAAAATGTTAGAAACTCCAATTTTTCACGTAAATGGTGATGATGCTGAAGCGGTTGTGCATGCGATGCATATGGCTTTAGAGATTCGTCAGCGTTTTGATCGTGATGTGGTTGTTGATATATACTGTTACCGTAAATATGGTCATAACGAGTCGGATGAGCCTCGTTTTACACAACCAAAAATGTATGCCTTGATTGATAAACATGAAAGTCCGGCAAACATCTATGCAAAAAAACTAGTTTCTCAAAATGTGATTGATTCAGCTTATCTCAAAAAGGCAGAGAAAGAGTTTTCAGAAGATCTAAACTCTAGATTGGAAGAAACTCGTTCTAACGAAAAAATCCAAGAAGTAAATTATTTGAAAGACGATTGGTCAAAGATCAGAGTTGCAAAATCTGGTGATTTCACAGAATCTCCTATGACAGGTGCTAATCGTGATGATTTAGAATTGGCCGCTAAAGCTATCTCGGGGCAAAAAGAAAGCTTTCCTTGGGTTAAAAAATTAAATCGTCTTTTGAAAGATAGAACTGCAATGGCCAATGGTGAAAAGCTAATGGACTGGGGTTTTGTTGAAAACCTTTGTTTTGCAAGTCTTGCCTTGGAAGGTCATCCAGTACGAATGACAGGTCAAGATGTAGGCCGAGGAACTTTTAGTCATCGTCATGCGGTATGGACTAACAATGAAACCAGAGAATACTACACGCCAATCAATCATTTAAAAGAAGGCCAAGAACAGGTAAGTCTTTATAACTCATCCCTTTCTGAGGTTGGAGTTTTAGGTTTTGAATTTGGTTACTCCATGGCAAATCCAAAATGTCTAACGATTTGGGAAGCTCAATTTGGTGATTTTGCCAATGGTGCTCAGGTGATTATCGATCAGTTTATTGCTAGTAGCGAGTCTAAATGGCAGCGTATGAGTGGACTTGTGATGTTGTTACCTCATGGTTACGAAGGGCAAGGACCTGAGCATAGTTCTGCTCGTTTAGAAAGATTTTTACAGTTATGTGCTGAAAACAATATGCAGGTGGCAAATTTGACTAACCCTGCGCAGTTGTTTCATATTTTACGCCGTCAGGTAAAGCGTGATTTTAGAAAGCCTTTGGTGATTATGTCGCCAAAAAGCTTGTTAAGACATCCGAAAGTGGTTTGTGGAATGGATAACCTTTCAGAAGGTAGATTCCATGAAGTTTTACCGGATGTTTTAGAGCCAACTAAGGTAGAACGTTTGGTTTTCTGTTCTGGTAAAGTTTATTTTGATCTAGAAGCTAGGCGTTCCGAAAATGAAAGCGAAAAAGTGGGTATAGTTCGTATTGAACAACTTTACCCATTCCCTGAAGAGCAGGTAAAGGCTTTGCTGAGTGATTACTCTTCAAAAGTAGATATCGTATGGTGCCAAGAAGAGCCTGAAAATATGGGAGCTTGGTATTTTATTCGTGACCGTTTTGCAAAATTGGGTCGCGATGTAAGAGTGGTATCTAGAAAACGCTCAGCATCTCCAGCCACTGGTAGTGGTCAAAAACACAATCAAGAACAAGAAGATATTTTAAATAGAATTTGGGAAGGACTATAAAAATGAAACAGGAAATTCGTATTCCTACAGTAGCAGAGAGTATCACTGAAGTAGATATCAGTGAGTGGAGAGTTGAAAACGGAGGTATGATCAGTGTTGATGATATCTTAGTAGTAATCGATTCTGATAAAGCTTCCCTAGAAATGCCAGCAGAACATTCTGGTAAAGTTGAAATCGTAGTGGAAGAAGGCGAAACGGTTGAGCCTGGTGCTTTGATTGGTTACATCGACACTTCTGTGGAAGTGGAAGTGGAAGCCGGTAGCAGCTCTGAAGAAGCGGCTCCAGCACAAGAATCGACAAGTTCAGCTTCTGGTAATAATGGTAAAGCAAGTCCAGCGGCAGCGAAAATGGCTGCTGAAACAGGAAAGGATCTTTCTTCTGTTTCAGGTTCTGGAAAACATGGTATGGTAACCAAGCAAGATGTTCTTGCTGATAAAGGTTCTAGTTCTGCGTCTAAGTCGGCACCGGCAGCTCCTGCAAAAGTTGAGATGGAAAAGCCAGTTGCTAAGAAAGTACAAGAAGGCGAGAGAGAAACTCGCAAAAAAATGCCAAGCATTCGTCGTAAAATTGCCAGTCGTTTGGTAATGGCTCAACATACGGCAGCCATTCTTACTACTTTCAATGAAATTGATATGACAAATGTAATGGCTCTTCGTAGTCAGTATAAAGATGCTTTTGAGAAGAAACATGATATCCGTTTAGGTTTCATGAGCTTCTTTACGAAAGCGGTTACAGAAGCTCTAAAAGCTTATCCAGATGTAAACTCTTACATAGATGGTCAGGATTTAGTACACAGAAATTACTACGATATCTCTGTTGCTGTTTCTGGTAAAAAAGGCCTAGTGGTTCCAGTGATTCGCGATGCAGACCAGATGTCTTTGGCTGAAATTGAAAAATCCATTAAGTATTACGCTTTAAAAGCCCGTGATAACACGCTTGCTGTTGAAGATATGCAAGGTGGTAGTTTCACCATTTCAAACGGTGGTGTTTTTGGGTCTCTTTTAAGTACTCCTATTTTAAACCCGCCTCAGGTTGGGATTTTAGGTCTTCATAAAATTGAAGAGCGTCCAATGGCAATCAATGGTGAAGTTAAGATTCGTCCAATGATGTATGTGGCTTTAAGTTACGACCACAGAATCATTGATGGTGCACAGTCGGTTGGTTTCTTGGTGAAAATTAAAGAGATCATGGAAGACCCTGCGAGATTATTACTTGAAGTTTAATAAAGGTTATATTTATGAGTAAATCATTTGATGTTGTTGTAATTGGTGGTGGCCCAGGTGGTTATGTGGCCGCAATTCGTGCTTCTCAGCTTGGCTTAAGCGTTGCTTTGATTGAGAAGTATCAACGCTTAGGTGGAACATGTTTGAATGTTGGATGTATTCCGTCAAAAGCATTATTAAAATCCACAGAGCACTACCATCAGGCTCATACCGAATTTTCTAAGCATGGGATCGAAGTTGAGGGATTGAAAATTAATATGCCTCAAATGATCCAAAGAAAGCGTGAAGTGGTGGAGCAAATCACTGGTGGCGTGGACTTTTTGGTAGAGAAAAATAACATCCAACGCTTTGTTGGTATGGGTAAAATTACAGGTAAAAACTCAGTAGAAGTTGCTGGAGAAAGCCTTGAGGCGAAAAACATAATCATCGCTACAGGTTCAAAACCTACTCCTTTGCGTGGATTAGATTTTGATAAAAAACGCATTATTTCTTCAACGGAAGCTCTTGAAATTGACGCTCTTCCAAAGGATATGGTCATCATCGGTGCCGGTG
>JAYZXX010000168.1:0-28646 GCA_036140815.1 Bdellovibrionota bacterium
AAAAAGTAATGGTAAACTAGAGCAGATGTCTGACCTTAATTCGCACAAGCTCGCATCTTTCAAAAATCCGTTTGGAGACCGCCCCCCTCGAAGCGAGTTTGACAAAGTCGATGTAAATTTTAAGACCAACTCCATTAATGTCCTGAAAACATACATAGTAGACAATCAAGGGATTGCAACTCTACCAGATTTTATGTGTCGAAAGGAAATCGCTAACAAGGAAATCCAAAGAGTCTTGCCTGAATTTACATTCATTCGAAGAAGCCTTTATATTTTATCCCAGCAAAACTCCTATATGCCTAAACATGTTAAAATATTTAAGAATTTCCTATTTGAAAATATTCAAAAAGAAATATCACCATTTTAAGTAAGAACCATTCCTCCAACGACACCTACTTATAAGGCTATAAGGAAGCTTCTCGGAAAGAATCTTTCTCAAAGCCACAGGCATGTGACATTGTGTTTTTCAATCGGCATAGGGGGATTCCTTTGAGGAGAATATTTCTTCTTTCTATCTATTTTATTTCCATACCATTACTTGCGAAAGACTATGTATCAGCTGAGAACAAGGTACACTTGATAGAGCTTTATAGTTCTGAGGGGTGTTCAAGCTGCCCTCCTGCTGAGCGCCAAATTGCAAGCTTATTGAAGCATGATGCACTTTGGAAAAACTTCGTTCCCCTTAACTTTCACGTAGATTACTGGAACCGCTTAGGATGGGTGGATCCCTATTCACAAAAAGTATTTAGCCAAAGGCAATACGAATACAGTAGAACTTGGGGGATTCGAAAGGTCTACACACCGGCCTTTGTAATCAATGCGAAAAATTCTGGCCCCAGTCTAAACCTTCCTTCAAAATCAAAAGAAAAGGCAAAGTTGCAAATTTTGGTTTCACATAAATTTAATGAGTTCAGCGTTAAGATTAAAGGACATGAAAAAAAAAGGAAGTACAAAGTACATTTTGCCTATATGGCTAATGGTCTAATATCACACGTAAACTCGGGAGAAAACAAAGGCCGTACATTAGAACAGAATTTTGCCGTTTTAGATTTAAAAACAAAAAATGCATCTAGCGAAGTAGCCGTCTTTCAAATCAATGCTGCTAAGGTCAAGGCAAAAAGCTTTAGTTTCGCCGTTTGGGTCACCTATGAAGATGACACTGAGATTTTGCAGAGTATTGGAGCAAAACTATAGGCTCTCACATAAAAATTTCGGTTTTCTCCTAAAAGCTGGGATGCATTGACTAATCCATTTTCCATCTTTGTATTGAGCATATGAGAAAATCCATTGAAGGCGATCATTAGTATTGGCAAGTACCTGATTTGGATAAAGCTCCAATAATTTTCCATTTTGCCAGTAGCACCAACCATAGCTATACATTTCGGTATCGCTGACAAGCTCTATCGCGTCTAAACCTATTGGCGAGCCAAAAATCGAGTTAAATCCCATTTCAGAACCTTTATAGGGGATTTCTCTTAAATTCAGGTAACTTATTGTAAGCTGACCTATACTTTGCCCTTCTGGGAACTTCTTTATTTTTTCCGACACCAATGCCTTTTCCTCACAAGGACCATAAAACTCAATATCTAGGGCAAAGCTGGTTAGGCTTATAAAAATCAAATGTAAACAAAATAGAAAACGAAACATGGATTGTATACTGGGTAGAAATTTTAGATCTGACAAGAGAAAGTATGAGTTAATAAATTTTGATGCCACTAATCAAGCAAGAAATTTTATCCCCTAAAAGGCACCATCTAAAAACCTTATTTACCAACAAGAATTTCTGTTTCCTCATAATAGAATATACTGGAAAAATATTTACTACCAAGCAGTAGCATTGAAAAGCCTTTGATAGTTTAGTATTAATCATAAAACTTATGAAAAACCGAACAATTATCGACATTCCTAAAATCACACGTACTGCTATCTTGGAAGTTCCAAAAACCTGGCAGAGCATTAACAAAACTTACCTACACCCCATTACCAAGAAAGACGTTTTTCGATTGAACTTTCTGGCAATCTTAGTAGGTATCGCAGTAGGATATGCGTCTCTTGGATTTCGATTTTTAATAGGCCTATTTCAAAACTTATTTCTTCACCATCAATTTGACTGGCACTTAATCTCCCCTTTGGACCACAAAAGAGGCCTTTGGATGTTTGCAATTCTGCCCGCTGGACTTTTCGCATCTAGTGCATTAATTCGTATATTCGCCAAAGAAGCTCAGGGTCACGGTATTCCTGAGGTGATTGAGGCCATCCGATTAAAAGGTGGAAGAATGCGTGCTCGAAGTGTTTTAGTAAAGGCGTTTTCTTCCAGTATTACTATCGCAAGTGGTGGCTCCGTTGGTAGAGAAGGCCCAGTGGTACAAATTGGCTCTGCCATAGGCTCTGTTTTTGGACAAGTTTTAAGTTTAGACCCCAAACTTATCAAAACATTGGTTGGTTGTGGTGCCTCAGCCGCAGTTGCCGCTACATTTAATACCCCTATTGCGGCTGTAATTTTCGCCATTGAAGTAATCATTTTAGAGTTGAAAACTAGATCTTTTGTTCCCCTTGTAATTGCCTCCGTCTTTGGAACCATTGTTAGTCGAATTCATCTTGGAAATGAACCCGCTTTTTTTGTTCCTAAATATAGCCTGCATGGTCCGACCGAATTGGTTTTTTATTTTGTTCTAGCTGTACTTGCCGGAATCCTTGGTGTGGTTTTCATAAAAGCCGTTTATGGAATTGAAGACTATGTAGAAGAATTGAAAATACCCTTTTGGTCAAAGCCACTTCTTGGAGGTTTGATCCTCGCAGGTGTTGGCATGATGTTTCCTGAAATGTTTGGAGTAGGTTACGAAAGTATTTCCGATGTTTTGCAGCAGAAATCCAGCTTGGAAATCATGGCGCTTTTCATTGTACTTAAGATCATTTGTACTTCTGTATGTTTAGCTTGTGGAGGTTCAGGAGGAGTCTTCGTACCTTCTTTATTTATTGGCGCCATGCTAGGTGGAGCTTATGGCTTCGCGGTCAATGAACTTTTTCCCGATATGACTGCTGGATACGGCGCCTATGCCTTGGTGGGAATGGCTGCAGTATTTTCATCTACGGCCAGAGCTAGTTTCACTGCTATTGTGATTCTGTTCGAAATGACTTTGGACTATTCTATCATCCTACCACTGATGTTCGTTTGTGTTATATCTGACCAAGTTGCTCTTGCCTTTATGAAACACTCTATTTACTCACTTAAATTGAAGCGAAAAGGTCTAAAATTTATTAGTGATATCTCCGTGAACGTTATGTCCATTACCGTTGTAAAAGACATTATGACCACCCAGATTAGAACAGCATCTAAAAATATGAGCTTGGCAGAAGCCAGAAACAAGCTCTTACAGTACGGCCATGCGGTTTACCCAGTAGTAGACGATGACAATGTACTTCTAGGAATCATCAGCAGAGAAGAAATCTCTACCAATGTAGAAAAACATCCTAAGATGAAAATTTCTGAATTTATGCAAGAAGCAAAAGCGGTTGTACGGGAAGATGACAGTGTGTTGAAGGCCATTTCTAAAATAGAAAAGTCCAGAGACCCTAGAATTCTAGTTGTTTCACAACGATCAAGAAAGCTTTGTGGAATCGTTAGCCCTATCGACTTTGTTCGACTAAGCTCTGCTGAAGCTGAATAAAATATTTTAGGCTAGGCCCTCAGACAAAAACTTAATAGCTAGTAGTAACAGCACGAAGCTTCCAACAAAACTGAGCCACGCTCCAAGTTTGGCGAAAGCTTTTTGCGCAATTGCCATTCCAACAATAGTTGATAAAAAAGCAAATGCTCCAATTGCAATTACATAAGGCCCTACCTCTTTCCCTGAAATACCCAGAGTAATTCCAATAGCAAAAGCATCCAAACTTGTTGCAAAGGAAACCAATAAGATTTTTATATAAGAGTGAAAAAGCTTTGGTTCTTCAGCTTTCTCTTTAGATTTCAGTTCGCCGTAGGCCTCTAGCATCATATGAATTGCCACTGCTAATAGGATGAAAAATGAAATCCAATGGTCAATAAAATCAAACTGAGCTAAAACCCCTGCTCCACCGATTGCACCAATAAAAGCTACCAGGCCTTCAATGCCTCCGGAAGTTAAAGCAAATTTTAAACTATCTTTCCAGTTGTGCTTTCTTATACCCATTGCAATTGCTGCTGAGAAAGAGTCTGCACTTAAAACAAGGGCAAAACTAATGATTTCAATATAGTTATTCATAGGGTCCTCAAGTGCATAATCTAACACAAAATAGAAATTCTTACTCCACATAATAAAAATTTGAATCATTTTTTTTAAATAAACTAAAAGCGTCTATCTACCAAACTACCTAGTTTTGCTAAAATCTAAGCGTTTAATTTCCTGTCAGATGTCTAAAATATAATATGTCAGTTCAAATTAAAGGGCTCCTCAAAAGAATCTCAAAATATGACAAAATTTTTCTTAACCTAAAACCTAAAAGCCCGTTAAGACATATGTAGCGAATTTGTCTCTTTAGGAGGACGCAATGAATAGACAGTTATTTGCAATTTTAGCCTTAAGCTCACTGATCATTCCCTACCAGAATTGTTCTAATCAAATTGCTTTCGAATCTGAGGGCTTAGAAAAAGTGGCTCAAATTGTTGATGAGGCAAATAGTCAAACTCTTGAATCCATTCCTGAAAATGTTGAGGATGAAAATAGCCTTCAAGACCCAGAGACAATTGAAGAAGATGAAGAGCAAGAAGTTGTTGAAAACCCTGTGGTTGACGACAAAGACGAACATTGCCTCGGAGAAGATTGTCACACTAATCCTCCTACTCATGTGGATCCGATGCCCGAAGCTAGATGCAATTATATGAATGTATTTGCAAAAGTTAAAGGTACAAAACTCAAACTAGGTTCCGCAAAAATCTATTCAGCAAAAGAACTAAGTATTGAAGAAAATATGCAGTATGGCTTAAACGGCAATAAAGACTATTCAGTTCATCCATTGATTGGCCCCGAAATCAAAGGTAAATCTACTAAAATGTATCTGGTTCGGAGCATCGAAGGGATTAGCTTGAATGTTATTTTTAATCAGTACAATGGTGGTTCACAGAGAAATCGGGTTAAAATGAAAGTCGCTGTTTCCAAGAACCTAGGAAGAGATAAAGTTCTATATATTGAAGATGCAGATTCGGACACTTACAAAAATATTGAAACACCAAAGTTTAATTCTTATGATTTTACCTTCAACTATTACAGAAATACAGACTCCTTTGCCATCGGACCAATTGATCATGAAGAATCTCTAGTTCATATTCAAGCAATTCAAATGGGAGATGCTGCTGCAAATTCAGTATTTTACAGTGCCGACGGCTACCACATTGACCTTTTTCAAAAAGAAGGAAATGGTCTTGCACAAATTGAACTTTTGGGCTGCCAAATGAATACAACTTTAGATTTGGATAAGTCTAAAGTGAAACCTCCAATAGCAGAAATGCCTGAAGGACTGGATAAATATAGAGTTTGTAAAAAAAGTGATGACCAAGATTGTGATTAACATAAGCCTCGAAAAGAGAATAAGAAAAAGTACTCTAGCAGATATTAGTCTTAAAGTCACATATAGTCATGGGCATCAGATTTACTTCTAGATCTTTTGCCAAGTGTTGTATGATTATAAATACATACCTAGCTCACTATAGAGGTCGCCCATACAAAAACTCACATATTTCACTTTTATGTTTATTCTATTGCTGTGGTCAAATTTAAGCCTCGGCCATCATGAGGTACTAAAAGTTGGCTACATTGAGTACCCTCCTCTGATCTATGTTAAAAATAGTAAAGTGGTTGGAGCACTTGTTGACTATCTAAAAGATATTTTTCCTTTTTATAGCATCGAATACGTTAGCACCCCTCTATCAAGAGTTCCCGATTTAATTTCTAAGGACTTTATCCATCTTTTTCCAATGTATTTTTACTCAAAAGAAAGAGCAAAAACAGTCCACTTTGTACCTGTAAGCTTCCACTCCCTACAGCCTTGTTTATGTGCCTTAAAAAGCACTGCAATAGCCTCAGACATTAGAAATGCCGAAACCTTCAAAAACAAAAAAATCACACATATCAGAGGCACTTTAAAAAATCGAAATTTCCTTAACTTCAAACTAACCAAATACCTAGCGCTCGCCCCTCAAGACTACTACGAAAAGAGCCTCAAGCTTTTGAAACTAAGAAGAACTCATTTCGCATATTATGCCGATTTCGATGAAATAAAGCGATATATTCAAAAAAACAAAATATCCGGAATTCATTGTGAAAACTCAAATTACCCAAAAGATGAAATGTTTTTTGTGACAAATAAAAGCTTCTATTTAAAAAAGAGCTTAAAAGTCTTTTTACAAGAAAAACCTTTCCAACCCTATTTAGAAAAGTACTTAAATTCAACCAACTGGCAGATGAATTAAAAATCTTGTGTTTTCAGCCTTTTCATCTAAAGTCAGGCTCCCTCCATGTTTGGTAATAATTCGCCTAGAAATACTTAAGCCAAGACCAGTACCTTCTCCTGCTGGCTTAGTAGTAAAAAATGGTTCCATGATTTTAGCTTTCACCTCTGGCTGTATTTCCTTTCCACTATCTTCCACTGCAATCACGCAAAAGTGCTTTTCCTTAAAAACATCAATTTTAATCCACTTGTCGTCCAATTCTTTTATGGCGTCATAAGAATTGTTTAACAGATTCACTAAGACTTGTGAAATCTCTATTTTCCTGCAGTTGACCATTATGGATTCATCGGAAATTTGTAATTGTAAATCAAGTTTATGGCGTTTGAACTTCTCTGAAGAAAGATCAATGACTTCTTGAAGAATTTCAGTTATCTTTTCAGGCTTAACTGAATCTTCGGATCCGTCTCTAGACAAGTAACGCATTCCTTTAACAATTTTTGAAATTCGCATGGCTGTATCTTGTATCGTGTTGGCACTATCGTAAATTTTTGAATTGCCGATATTTTCCTTTTGCAGAAGCTTAATAAGAACTCTCACGTTTCCTGTAATGATCGCCAAGGGGTTATTAATTTCATGTGCAATCCCCGCAGCCATTTCTCCAAGAGACGCTAATTTAGATGAATTGGCAGCAATCATTCTTTGCTCTTCCGCTTCCTTAACCTTTAGTTCAGCATACTGAACAGCCTTTCTTCTTGACCGTCCTAGCATATAAAAGATTACAAAAAGCATACTATCAATAACAATTCCGCCAAACAAAATAATCCAAGGTTGAGAATTTGCATTAGCTTCTCTAAACGCTTTATTGGTCCTCATATCGAAAGTCCAAGTACGACCATACATTTGTTTTGAAACCACTTTTGTAAATAGCGGGTTTTCATCAAAGCTATTTGATTCACCTACATACTCATTGAAAAGAACTGAATCTTGATCCAAAATTTTCAAACCAATATGTCGGTTTTCTTCGTTTAAAACCCCTTGCATTAGCTTACTGAAGACGAAAGGCGCATAGACAAGACCAACGATAGATTCTCTTCTTTCCTCTAAGCCTGAAGGGTTCCCTTTACTATAAAAAGGTGCGTAAAACAAAAAACCAGGGGTTTTTTCAGAATCTTGGACAAGTACAATCGGCCCAGTAATTTGAGCTAAACCAGTATCTCTTGCCTTTTTCGCTGCTGTATATCGATTTTTTTCATGAGCCATATCAAGCCCAACTGCTTTTGCATTTATATTTTCAGGGATAATATATGTAATTGGCCAATATTCGTTTTCTTCGTGATTTGGATGAATTTTATAACTTGGCCTTTGTAACCTTTCTGATCTTAGATAGTTTTGTAAATCCTTTTTCTGAATATTATGAATTACACCTATACCATTAATTCCTGGGTATCGCTCCTCAAGCTTTAAACGATCTGCAAAATCTTTCCAATGTATGTAGTCAATGTTACCATCATGGGAATTTATGGTTGCGACCCCTCCCCATAAAGCATCTTCATACTTTTGCATTCTTTCAGAAATTAGTTCTATGATATGATTCGACTCTCTTTTGAATTTTGTCTCGACCTTTTCATCTAATGTATCTTTAGAAATCTTCCAAGCAAGTAGGGTTAATAGCATCGATAAAATAATTACTACCCAATGTACCCAATGTAGTCGATCTTTTTTCTGATGTTGCATTTCTATCCTTGTAAGCTATTTTCAATCGGCAAAAGATTAAGAAGCCCTTAAGACTTTTGACATTTTTAAAGTTTTATTTACAAAGTTTTTTACCTAAGTAGACTCGAATTCCGCTCTAGATAAAACCATTATGCATAATATAGGGACTTAGATCAGCAATTAATTATTTAAATTCGTCTAGTTTCACTAGCTCTAAATTTCCTGCTAAACTTCTTTGGAGTAAGTCATTGGGGACCAGCTTTTTCAGTAATTGTCGCTTCTAAAACCTCTTTTTCTCTGATTTCAATGGGACGTGTTAGGTCTTTAATCCAGCGCTTTCGATAAATTACATACAAGGAAATTAAAGCAGCCAAAACGCTACTAATGATAAATGAAAGGTAAATCCCCTCCTTTCCCATCTCCGTATGTTGGGACAACAAATATGCAAAAGGAAACCGAAGTACCCAAAGACTAATAATTGCAATAAACATGGCTAGTAAAGTACTACCTCCACCCCGTAAAGCCCCTGCTACTACCTGTTGTACTCCAATAAAACCGAAAGTAATGGCAATGTATTTAATGATAACTGTGCCTTCAGAGATTACATTTATGTCAGTAGGAACAAAGAATTCTAGAGTTTCTTTTGCAAAGCCATAAAACATCGCGCCTGCGAAGCTCATACTGATAAAGATAATTAAAATACTTAACTTAACAACCTCAAAGGCTCGTTCTTTTTGACCTGCACCAATGTTTTGCCCTACTAAAGTAGAAGTAGCCATACTAAATCCCAAACAGGGAATGATGGCGAAACTTAAAACTCGAATACCAATGCCGTAACTCGCTAAAACAACATCACCAAAACTAGATACCAAAAAAGTCATAACTAACATCGCTAAAGAGCGTGTTGACTGCTCTGCGGAAGCTGGAATTCCTAAAGAAATAATTCTCTTAATTTCATAAAAATCAACTTCTGGTTTTTTAAAGTTTAATTTTATGCCCCCTTTACCCTTGGCCAGCAAGTAAAGACCAATAAAAGCAGAGAGTGCTTGAGTTAAAATGGTCGCGTAGGCAGCTCCATCTACACCAAAAGCCGGTATCATTTGGTAACCGTTAATCAATATGGGATCGATCAAAAAATTGAGTAAAACACTAAATAAGACAATATAGAAGGGAGTTTTAACATCTCCTACTCCTCTATAAAGAGATTGAAACATCATATAGAAATAGCTGAAAACTAAGCCAACAAAAGTAATTCGCAAATAGGAAATTGCCAGCTGGGCAATCTCTGAAGACTTCGTCATTGGTTGAATGATGTAGGGGATACCTAAATAGCCAATCACCGATAAAACTAGGGATGTTAGAATTATCACTAATAAGGTTTGAAAACAAATTTTCGAAACTCTGTGAGGCTTCCCCTGCCCTGCATATTGAGCGACTAAAATCGTTCCACTTACGGCGAAACCGCCGCCTAGGGAAATGGTTAGAAATATCACTGGAAAAGCCATAGACAATGCTGCGACTTCATTGGAACCTAAACGCCCTACCCAAAAAGTATCGGTTAACTGATAGGCCGTATGTAAAAAATTTGCCATTACTATAGGAATCGACAATTTAAAAAGTGATCTGACGACAGAACCTTTGGTTAGATCATTGGTAGTCATTCTTACCTCGCTGAGGTAAATAGTCTATCATGGGGACCAATCTGTGTTGACCGATTATTCTTAGAGAGAAGAAAAGAAAGACCTTCTGTTTGAATTTCATTGGTCTAAATTAATATGGCTTTTTATTGCCAGTTCAATTTATCGCGGAAGCCAACAGATTGGAGCTGGTTCATTTAAAATGGCATTCCTCATAGTTTGCAAACGACAAGATGGCTCAGGGTAATAGTAGTCATTTTGTTGAATGCTTTTCGCAATGTGTTTGGACTCATCCCAAAAACCTAAACCCACATTTTCTAAGCGAAGAAAATTAAGTTGGCCATCTATAGCAGCAAATGACCTAAGGCAAAGCTTTTTACTGATGTCATCAGAGTAATGACTCTCGCAAGTCTCAGTTTCTCTTAAGCTTGGCGCTCTCAAACCTTGAGGAGGATTTTGCATAAAATACTGCCTCAAGCATGAACCACTAGAAAAGTAGTCCGCAGCACCTTCGACACTAGAACCATTCAGTTTGTAGGGGGGGCCTGCTAAAAGATGTCCTAATTCATGACAAATACTTATAGCCATTGAGTCTTTGTTCATTTCAGCAACCCTAGCAAGACCACCGAAAACAAAAATGTTTAATTGCTTTGGAGTCACATTATCGATCATTACAAATCGGGCGCTAGCGTGATCAATTTCCCACCAATAGCTAGAATCAAATCCCTTTGGAGCAGGATTGAATTGGAGTTCAGCTTCATAATCCACTAAGAGCTTTTTAGAATAAGCCTGATGAAAATTTACGAAGACATCATTCAAATCTTCCTCACTGAGAGAAAATGATTTTATTGATATAAGTAAAAAAACTAATAAGTATTTCATTTTCTAAGGACCACTCCGTTAAATAAATTCTTAGTCCTTCACACAAATGAACTCCAGATAATTTGGTCGATTACTATTTGCAACAGCAGAATAGTAATGTGGATGAAAAATTTGATTTTGATCTATGGCCCATGAAAAGTTTCGCCTTAACTGGTAAGCTCCAATAGAGACACCACCTTTATAGATGCCGCGAAGTTTCAATAGATCAAACTCTTGTCTATTAGCTAACCTAGCACCTTGGTATCGGCAATTTTGAGCGGCACTTCTATATAGATCTGGCAGGTAAGCTCCCCCTCTAGCATCGATAAATCCACGATCCACCATATTTATACTCTTACTCCCAATCACCAATTCACTAGGGAATCGAGTTCTATGAAACTGGTGAAAAAGCTGTCTTGCTAGATCTAGGCCCACAGCCCTAGGCTCTCCATAGGAACTAAAGCTAACTTCAATGAGACTATGCAAGTTTAAAATATGCATATCCACATGCAAATTTCCTTGATCGATATGATAGGTTCCATAGATAAAGAAATCTCCATTTAAATCTTGTTTTGTAATATCAGTGGAACTTCTTTTGAAAAGAATTGGGATGCCTGTCGGTTGGTAGTACTGATACAATTTATTTAACTCTGCCTTTAAATTGTAAAGACTTAAATCCAACTTTTGTTTCACTTGGTCTTGCATATTGAAAATAGAGTTATCGATGTACTGCATGATCTCTAAAACTTCATCACCGAAAGCCCCTGCTCGAAGAAGCTCTGCCGCCTGCCTTGTTCTTTCTCTTCGCATTTGAGAAAGACTCTGTTCGTAGACTTCGCGAAAACGGCCTAGCTCAGCACCCTCAACAAAATTAAAATAAGGAATCACAAATCGAGAGTTGGATTTAGTACCAATGAACAAATCGTCGTATGGAGCAGCAAAAATCTGAGAACCTAGCAGACAAAGAATTAGAAAGTATTTGGTCATAAACTCCCCCCGGATAGCCTCTTTAGACAACAAAATCGCTTTTTTCTCAATCAAATGCTGGAAATGCCGCTGGATTTAAAAGATTTTTAGGGCTTTTCGCCAACTTTTATGAAAAATCGACTAGATTTATCAATTGAAAACTAAACTAAATGCATTTTTGATCAGTTTCGTGGAGACCTCGAATTACTTCTTTAGAAATGGCTCAGGGATTCCTTTGAGAATACTGATGAAGGCCTCGGGGCCATCAATGTAAATTTTAAAGCTTCACTCTAACTTCTTTTAAAGTATCCCAAGTAGCTAGCCGAAGATCTGCTTAAGCTAGCTTCAATGTTTCCATTTTTATTTGCTAAGGATTAGAAAGAAAAGCGAATTGCTTTCCATTTTTTAGAATTGAATTTAAAAAATACAATCTTTGCTTAAAAAATTGAACTTTTTTGCATTAAAGGCCATAACTAAATAAACCTAAAAATTCAAAAATCTTAAGGACGGTTCGTGTTCGATTTAATTTACAAAACGAAAGAAACTTTACGCAATGACTTATTATCTGGCTTAACGGTAGCACTGGCATTGGTTCCAGAAGCTGTGGCCTTTTCCTTTGTAGCAGGTGTTGAACCATTAGTTGGTCTATACGCTGCCTTTTTGGTTGGATTAATCACAGCCATTTTCGGTGGCAGACCTGGAATGATCTCTGGTGCAACGGGAGCCCTGGCTGTTGTAATGGTTAGCTTGGTTGCCGATCATGGGGTTGAATACCTATTTGCCACCGTTGTGTTAATGGGTATTTTGCAGGTGCTTGCCGGTGCTTTTAAACTTGGAGTTTTTGTTCGCTTAATCCCACATCCGGTTATGCTTGGTTTCGTAAATGGTCTTGCTATCGTTATCTTCTTGGCACAGCTAAGCCAATTTAAAATCCAAGACGCAACTGGTGGTCTTAGTTGGATGCAAGGACAAGAGCTTTACACCATGCTTGGCTTGGTTGGTCTAACTATGGCCATCATCTTCTTCCTTCCAAGATTTACAAAGGCCATTCCCTCGTCTTTAGCAGCCATTTTATCTGTTGCCGGAATTGTTCATCTTTTAGGAATTGAAACTCGTACAGTTGCCGACCTGGCTAGTGTTGGTGGTGGACTACCTAGTTTTCATATCCCTAGTGTTCCTTTTAATATTGAGACTCTAAAAATCATATTCCCATATTCAGCGATTTTAGCTGCCATTGGTTTGATTGAATCTCTGATGACTCTTCAACTGGTAGATGAAGTTACTGAAACCCGTGGACGTGCGAACAAAGAATGTTTCGGCCAAGGATTAGCTAATATTGTTACCGGCTTTTTTGGCGGAATGGGCGGTTGCGCTATGATTGGTCAAAGTATGATTAACGTAAATTCTGGAGGCCGAGGAAGAATGTCAGGAATCAGTGCTGCTTTATTCCTGCTTTTCTTTATCGTTGTTGGCTCTGGTTTTATTGAACTAATCCCTGTATCTGCCTTAGTTGGTGTGATGTTCATGGTTGTAATTGGAACCTTTGAGTGGTCCTCCTTTAGAATCCTTGGAAAGATCCCAAAAGCAGATGCTTTTGTAATTGTATTGGTATCCTCGGTGACGGTAATTTCTGACCTAGCCATTGCTGTATTTTGTGGTGTGATTGTTTCTGCACTGGTTTTTGCCTGGGAAAAATCGGAAAAAATTCACTCAGAAGAGTTTGTCGATGAAGAAGGTCAGAAACACTACTTACTAGACGGAACACTTTTCTTCGGATCTGTTCAGAGCTTCCAGGACTTATTTACCCCAAGAGAAGATCCAAGCAAAGTCTTTGTAGATTTTAAGAATACTAGAGTGGTCGACTATTCAAGTATCGAGGCTCTGACCAACTTAATCAAAAAATATCAAAGCCAAAACAAAGAGATTTTCATCCAAAATCTTAGTCCTGACTGCCAAAGCGTTGTCAAAAAAGCAGGACTCTCCTACTCTGTACAAAACTAATTACCAAGAGGCCCAACATTTTATGCTGGGCCTTTTTTTTAGAATTCTGTATCTCACAGTAGGTCTAAATTTCTAAGTGTTTAAGTATCTATGTATCCAAGTATTTCTTACTCCCTCAACTATCCAATAAAAACAAGAAACCTTCAGCGCGAAGCGCTTCACCTAAAGTCTTTGAGGACTTCCTTCTAAATCCTTCAATTAAAGCAACAGCCATTTCACAGAGATTGTTTTTCTTTAGACCTCCGGTAAGCGTGAAGCGATCGCGCAGCGATACCGGCGAGGGCATGGAGCTCGCGTCTAAAGAAAAACAATCTCTGTGAAATGGCGGTCTACACCAAGAAAAAAGAAGGAAGTCCGAAAAAGACTTCCCCCCGGGGCCAGCAAAGACAACCCAGGGGGGACAAATTAAGGAGGGGCAATTTTATGAGAAGCGAGTTATAGATGACGAGAGAAGCGTTTTTCCATCTTTTCAATTAACCCAAGCAATTCTTTCTTTTGATCAGGGGACAAACTTGAGTGGAAGTCTTTGATCAGTCCATAAAACTTATCAAAATCAGCTTCCTGTTGTTGATGGCGCTCCTTGAGAAGGTTCTTTGCTATATTATCATCAAGACTAGTTGCTAGAACTTGTTGTTTTACAATATTGATTTTTTCTTGTTTTTCTCCTTTACGAGATTTCCTTTGATTGATAAATTCTGTTTTGATTTTCTCAAGCTTTGCAGTTTGAGATTCATTTAATTCTAATTTGTCTTTAATGACGCTTACTACCTTTTCCGCTTTCTTGCCCGGTCCTTTATGAGAGTGGCAGGCTGTAAAAGCGAGACCGGTGCTAAGTAGCATTGTAATTAGTGTTAATCTTGATTTCATTATTACCTCCGTTGTTGGCTTGCTGAAATCTATGAAACCACTATAGCCCCCCTTTTCGTGAAGATCTTTTCAGCAAAGTAATATTTTGTAACAAAGTGTAACCTGTAGGATTTACTGGACTTCTTGTGTTATATTTAATGTATGGCAACTTATAAAATACTCGTTGTAGACGATGACATTAAATTAGGAACTGTACTGAAAGAGTACCTTTCCAAATATGGACACAATGTGGATCATGAATTTGATTCGACCAAAGTTATGGGCCTGGCAAATCTAGAGACTTATGACTTGGCGATCTTAGATATTATGATGCCTCAACTAGACGGCTACGAACTTTGTAAATTGATACGAAGTAAATCTGATCTTCCTATACTTTTTCTATCCGCTCGTGGTGAAACCATGGATCGAATTGTTGGCTTAGAAATTGGTGCTGATGATTACTTGCCAAAACCTTTTGAACCAAGAGAGTTGCTAGCCCGAATAGAAAGTATATTACGCCGTAGCAAGAAATCAGAAACTACTATGAAAACTACAGGACTTCAGGTTTTTGGTGAATTAGAGGTGAACGCCGATAAATTAATGGCCAAGCTGAATGGGCAAAATTTAGAACTAACTAGTAATGAGTTTTTAGCTCTAAATTTATTAATTGAAAACCAACACAAAATTTTAAGTCGTGATGATATTCTTACCTTTATGCAGGGACATGATTCTGAGGTTTATGGAAGAGCCATAGATATATTAATCTCTAGAATACGACAAAAACTCAATGATGACCCCAAAGAACCTAAATACATAAAAACAATTCGAGGACAGGGGTATCGATTTATCGGAGGAGAACTTGCGCAAGCATAGCCTTTTTGCAAGATTGTTTTTGATATTCATTGGCTTTGTTCTACTCGTAGTTCTCAGCTTTAGTATCAGTTTTTGGTTCTTCCATGAAAAACCTTATCAGGGTGTTGCGCAGAAAAATCTAACTAACTATACAGATCTATTGATAGAGAAAATTGGCACACCACCCGATCTACGTATGGCACAAAAAATCGCCGATGAAAATGATCTTCTCATTGTAATTGAGGGCCCAGGAATGCTGTATCGCTCTAGTGGTCAAAAAATTCCAAAGAAAAAAATGGAATTGATGGAGAAGTTTCCTCCTAGCATGCGCCACAAAGTTTATCGCCATAAAAAGAATTTCTACATTGAAGTAAATCATGGATGGTACAGATACACCTTCACTATGATTAGAGATTTCCAAAAGATTCCTCCGGTTTTTCCAATTGGGATTGGTGTATTGATGTCTTTTCTATGGCTTCTTCTATCCTATCAATTAGTAAAAAGGATGTTCAAAAGTCTTGATGATATTCAGAAAGCAGCCCAGGAGTTTGCGGTTGGAGACTTTTCTCGTAAACTAGAAGAAGATGGCCCACAAGAACTTAAAGATCTCTCAGCGAGTATTAACAAAATGGCCAATGACATCAAAGAGATTCTAGATAGTAAACAGGAGTTAATCATAGCTGTTGCTCATGAGCTGCGAACTCCTATTACAAGGGCAAAGTTAGGTCTCGAAATGCTAGACGATAGCTCAAGAAAAGAAGAGCTAAAAGAAGATGTTCAAGAAATGGCGACCATTGTAGAAGATATTCTGGAGGCCGAAAGATTAAAGTCAAATTATACCAAACTTCACAAAGAAGACTGTTATATCGAAGACCTTTTAAATGAAACCATTAAGGACTATTTTTCATCCGAAAATAAAATCAAACTTTTTGTTGAAGCCCATCCAGAATTTGCTTTAGATAAAAAAAGATACAAAATTGTATTTAAAAACTTAATATCCAATGCCCTAAGATACGGAGCTGGAAAAGACATTGAAATTCACCTGAAAGATGATTCTCTATGCGTTAAAGATTTTGGAGAAGGAATTCGCCCTGAGGATCTACCCAAAATAAAAGATGCTTTTTACCGAGTTGAAAAATCAAGAACCAAAAACCTTGGTGGGATTGGCTTGGGCTTGTTTCTGTGCGGCCGCATCATTGAAGCTCATGAGCATGAACTTAAAGTTGATTCAGAAGGATTAGGGAAAGGCTCTAGCTTTGAAATCAAATTTAAAGTTTAGGGACTAGATCGTTCCTATTATATGTTAATAGTTAGTATAAATCACCCCATTCAATTGCAAATACTCACTCTCTAAGTCATTCAAATCAGAGTTTGAAAATAGACCTTCCAAAGCTGCGGATTTGATGAAAATCAGTCCCTCTAAGGATTCCAGCCGTAATTGAAGGAATCTGTTTGTGTAGGTACTGCTATTCAATTTAATGGTTCCAACGGCCTGGAATATTATTTCTTTAAAAATGCGCCAGATAATTCACTTGGGGAAGAACAAACTTACCTTTAAATAAAAAAACAAAAGAATTTAGAAATACGTCTAATTTTCATCTACCAAAAAACTAAGTTCACCACCAACTTTAGCATTGGGGTCAATTTCATACCTTGCCCTTAGAAAGGTTTCTTTTTCACAACTGAGGTTTATGCTGTACTTTTGTTCCGAATCCAAAAGCCTTTCTTGACTGTGACAATCTGGATAATGGTTTTCTAGGTATTCTTCTACCTTTTGATCAATGCTACTTAGTTCTAAGTCTATTCTAGATTGTTTAAAATTTTGAGGCCAGGCAATAAAGGTATTAAATGGCATATAATAATAGGATTTTGTAATGTCGATCTCAACTCTAGAGCTGGACGCCTCAAAGGGAAAATCACAAAAATTTGGAAGACTGTCCGAGTCTAAATAAAGGCTTACAGCTCCCTTCAAGCTTTGCTTTTGACGATAAATTTCAGTTAAACGATGTTCTAGTTCATCATATTGAAAAATGGAAATATCAGATTTACAAGATCTTGTATCTTTAATTTTATTTTGCGAACAATCGGATTTGGCTTTTAGGTAAAAACCATCCACCATTCTTTTTGCTTTTTTACTTTTAAATACACTTTTGAATTTTGTCTGCAAAGACTGTCTAACAGACTCTGGAAGAGCTACTTCTCTATTTGTTTTTGATTGAAAATGTTCCGATTGAATGGACTCTGTAATTTGAACTGAAGTCACTGTTATTGATGGGCATTTAATAGCAGTGGCATTGCTCATGACAGAAAAAAGAACTATTAAAATGAGAGATACAAATTGCACCTTAAACTCCTTCAGTGATTTTTTTTAGAAACCAGATTATAAGGGCATCTTTGACTATTTTAGGTAGAATTTGATAATCCTGAAATTTTAACAGATCTATGAACACAACAATGACAGCTGAGCACTACTTTCCCAGTTTAGTTTCAGCCTAAGACTATTTTATCTCATAAAAACGGACTCAAATTTTGTTTTTTTTCCGAGCCTTTTTCTATAATTCAGCCAATATAAGGTTTTTGGCCAAAATCAATCAACTCAAAGCTTTGAGGACACGAACTCGAAGTTCACGCATCGAAATTGGTTTTTCAAGGTAATCAATAATGTCTAGGCGAAAGCCTTCAAGTTTGTCTTCGATCTCAGAATCACCACTTAAAAAAAGAATCCCACCAGCTAGCCTTTTTGCTTGGTAATATTCCACCACATCAAAGCCCGAGCCATCACCCAAAGTTTTGTCACAAATGAGAAGATCATAGGCGCCGTGCTGATCGATAAGACTAATTGCTTGTTTCACGCCACCAGCAAGCTGAACCTCACAGATCCCTGAAAGAGCATCCGCCATCAGCTCACCTAGCTCCTCACTATCTTCTATAATTAATATTTCTTTCGTTGAAGACATAAACAAACCCTAAGCTCTATACGTTGAGCCAATTTTTCTCAAAAATGAAGTGTAAAAGCAAGTAAAAATAGTGGTAATTTTATTTATACGCAAACTTCCTTACTTTCTTTCATTTTGACATGGGGATGCATTCAATTCTAGTACTTTCCAGACTCTATTCTATCCCTCTACCTATCAACAAATAATCTTCCTTATTACTGAAAGTTTCTTCAATCTTCATTTGAACTTTTAGGAAACTATTTGTTTAAAATCGTAAAATTTGAAGAAATAATTTTTATTGAAAACTCTTTCTCTACTCCTATAACCTTCAAAATGACTCACAAGATTTAGGACGATACCCAATATTGTTTTAAATAAAACTGGACAATTGAACTGCTCAAAATTAGCTCTACCAAAAAATTGAAAACCTAAAAACCATTACTGATAAATGTTCATCTTGAAAGATGTGTGAGCTAACTTCAATTCCAAACCAAGCTTCGACCTTCAAAGCAAAAAGTAGCAAAGCTAAGCTTGCTACTTTTTAAATTTCTAAAAAAATTTTACTCACTTTTGAGATCAAAGACTTTATTTATTGGAAGTACATTTAAACACTTTCGCCTCTATACAACTTTGGCCTGAAGTTGCCTGCGTACTGATACTTTGAATATCAACATCTCGTCCACTACCAAATCGTAAGCAACAGTTTTTTGTCTCATTTAATTTACTACAGGAATCCCCAACTCTAATACCTAAACTAGAACAAGAGACTGTGGATTTATTAACACCTGGAAGTTGAGACCAAACAAAAGCCGGTTTAGTAACTTTAAAACTTTTCGATGCTGATGTTTTCGTTTTAGTCTTTCCATAAACACTGTAAATGATTTTTGCAGCAAGGTAAGCAGTCCCCTCCGAAGTACAACTACTATCTACGTCTTTTGAGAAGCTACTTGATTTACTAGTGGTAACACTACTTGTGGTATAATTCTTTGCTCCTGGACACTTTAATAACTTATAAAGTTTTACTGACAATTTATCAGGATTGCTACCCACTGACAGCCTATGGCGGATATTTCTACCATAGTCTACATTAGAACTAGAGCTTAACATTGAAATGCCTACTGTTGGCTCCTGTTTATAGTGGTCAAAGTTTATTTTTTGTAAGTAGTCTTTCTTCTGGCTACCCACTTTTAAATTTAAATATACATCCGCTTCTCTATCACTACCATTTGCATATGGACAATTGAACTTAATGGTCTTGTAGTTTGGATGTACGGGGATCTCGATGGTGTCTGAAAAGACCTTTCTACTTTTGGCGCTTCCAGGACAATAGATAGTCCATTTTAAAGTTCCATCCGAAGGTAAGCCAGAAAAGTTTTTAATTGAAAATTGAACCGATGTATCCAAACCGAAAAAATATTGCTCCTGTATTTTAAAGTCGGCCACTGAATTATAAATACTCGGCCAGGTTCGCTTCACTGAAAAACTCATTTCGTTAGAATACAGTTTCTGAACCTTAGAATCGATAGTCATTTGAACCATCCCTTTAATATATGCAGTTCCCTCGGTAGAGCATGAGTTTTCAATCGTAAAGTTTTTAGAACTTGCTCCCGTCTTACCAATATACTTTGCCACATAAGCTTTACCTGGACATTTTAAGTATTGGTAAACAAGGCCTTGCAACTTACTAGTGTTTTCAGTTAAGTGAATAATATGCTTCAAACTTGAATTAGGTCGCACAGGTAAGCTTTGTCCTGACTTTAAGGACATGGAAACTTTAGGAGTAACATCAGCTACGGAAAGTAAAAATCCTTTCGCTTCTGTTTTCTTTGCCTGTCCCACCTGTAATTCTGCCAACACACTAAGTTTAGGATCACTGGTTAATCTACACACTCCTGAAATATCCAAAGTCTTTGGACTCATCGGGATCAAAGCCGTCTTAGAATAGGTATTGCGATCCTTTGCATTACCTGGACAATTTACTTTTAATACAAGCTTTCCATCTTCTGCCTCTCCCTCAAAGCCCTTTACTGTTGCTGAAATTTTAAAACTTTCACCGAACTTAAGCTCTCCAGAAGTAGAGATTACAATCTGAGCCTTACTTGGGTCCGCTGGAGGTTTAACCACAGAAAATGCGACAGCAGGGGAATTGTATGTTTTCGCAGAGCCATTTAAAGAGTACTGCGCTTGAATTTGTACACTTGCCTTCCCTGCCTTCTTACAACTACTTGAAAGTGTTTTAGAAAAGTTAACCGAAGAACTAGAAGTAATTAGGCTTGTGCTTTTTCCTTCAGGACATGTTAAAATGCGATTTAATTTAACTTTTAACTTAGAAACATTTTCCTTCATTTTGTATAAATGTTGAATCGCTTTATTTTCCTCAACATAATCGCTAGTGCTAGCCACCTTTTCTACAACAAATTTAGGAGCAACTTCTAATACTTTTTCCTGATAGTTGAAAGAATAGGCTTGGCTTTTGACCTTATTCGCAACCTTCAATGTGGCCGTTATGGTGGCTTTTTTATTTGAGTTTTCACCTACATTCTTACAAGTAAAAGCAAAATATGCGATTCTCGGTGAAATTGGTATGAAATATTGATTAGAATACTTTTCCGATGACTTTGGACATTGAACAAGAATGTCTAAGACCCCGTCCTTCGTCTCCCCACTAAAATTCTCGACGGAAACACTTGTCGATACAGAATTTGAAAAATAGGGTTTAGAATTACTAACACTTACATTAATTTTAACTGCGCTTAAATTGATTTCTTTTTCTTTTAGCTCAATGCTTTTTGACCTTGTAGCAGATTGGCCTTTTTTGAAGTCATAGTTTAAATAGGCTTTTAAGCTTAATCTACCTGGTTTTGCATTATTGCATATAACGTTTAAGCTGTGGTTTCCTTGAAATGCCTTCAAAACAACTGGTACTTTTTCAGAAAAATTCGTTTCACCAGGACATTTGACAGAAAACATTAATTTAGAATCCACCTTGGATGGGTTCACAATCTGGAAAACAAATGGAACCTTTTGATCAAAGTCAACGTCACTGGCTTGGATTGCCTTTATGCTAGGTTCTACTCGATTATCAACAGGAGGCTCTACCTTTTTTTCAATAACAGTAAAATTGAGGGCCTTTTCCATTAATCGAACACCTGAGCTATCGTCTTTCAAAATTACTTGAACCTTTCCTTGTCCAACTTTATCACACGACAGACTAAATTTAAGACTATCAACAACTTTTTCCTGCTCTTGCGGACAGGTATAAGAGACTTCCGTTGACATATTGGGCACGGCTGACGGGCTGATATCAACTTCATATTTTGCTACTGACTCTACTTCATTTGATTTACTACCCAAAATAGTTAATTCCAAATCGAGGATTGAAAAACTGATGCTCTCGCTAAATGTATCTCGATCACTTAACATTTCCACTTGGGCTAAATCACCAGAATGTTGACATGAAAAACGAAATGGATTCTGATTGTTTCCCAAATCCTTTAAAGTTTGCTCTCCAGGGCAATATACATTCCAGGAAAAGTTATCAGGAAGTGTGCCCGAAGCATGAACTTCAACGGTTTGATTTGGAACATAAAACTCTTGATTCAAATTCAATGCTACCGAAATGCTTTTGTTTGAACTTTCTTCTTCCTGAGCCTTAAATTTACCAGACAAACTCTTAGGTAAAGATTCTCCACCGTCCCACTTTAAAGCCAATGCCACATTAATCTCTCCAGCTTCAGCACAACTCATCACATAGGAATCTGTCGAGTTTACATAGTCGAGAGGCATTTCATTGGGACATTCTAAAGTCCAGTGGTACTCTAAATCACTTCGCTTATTGATCACTTCAGCTACTACAACATAGCTTGTGTTCAAATCTAGGTTTTCTAAATCAGAATCCTGAGATTTTAAACTCAAAGAATAGACTTCAGGTTCATTTCCTTCCGAAAATCTAAAAGTATCCGATGATGCCTGAATACTAATTAGACCTTTTCCACAGTTTTGATAGGCAATTACCGTAACAATACTAGCCAACACCAAACTTCCAAAAATTCTTATTTTATTCAAAGTAGTCAATATTCCCCCTGGACATGTATCTTTTCGGGATTTTTTCTCAAAATTTTAGTTGTTTTGTAAAAAAACTAATCGAAATTCTCAATTTGATACATGTTTTTGAGACATTCGCCCCTTCCTTATTGAGTCGAGTGTCAAAAATCACAAAAAAAAGACCAAGCCCTAAAAGTCTTGGTCTTTTTTAAATTATTATCTTAGATATTACTACTCACTAATTATTCTTAAACCACTGGTACCTACAAAGGCCTTATGACTATCCGTAGAGCTATTGTAGTAATATAGCTCAGCATCTTTTATTCCTGACTCACTAATTGTTTCATCTACCGTATTTGAACTTGGATTCCACTGATAAAAACTACCGTTGGAGATGAAACTCATTCGGTTGTTTGCACCTGAGCCTACAGATTTTATCGAACTAACAGCCTGAGTAGAACCAGAAGCCCATGTCTTCACAAATACTGCATCGCCAGAACTTGTACCATTAGCAGCGCTAGAGCTAGAATCTGTTACTGTTGTTCCGTTAGATTCATCAAAGTGATATAGATAAACTGTTGTTCCATCAGAAGTGAACTCAGCACTAGGTACAGAGATTGAACTTGTACCAGTATATCTAGCATCCGATGTTAAACGAAACTCATCTAATGCTCCTTTGAAATATTCAGAAGATGCATTGGCGGCCCACTCAGGAGCATTTGTATTCCCTGTCCATCCAGTAGATAATATGGCAGCATTCCCTTGGTAAGTACCATCAATCCAAAGCTTCATATCGCCGGCATTTAATACAGCGGCTACATGATACCATTGACCTTGGTTCCAAGAACTCGCACTACTAGCAACTGTTACTTCAGCCAAACCAGTATTATCATGAGTTGCATAGAACTCTATCTTACCCGTTGATCCATTGAAGCGGATACCATAATCTTCTTCTGCACTACCATCACCTTTCTTAAACAATGTCATATCTGAATCCGTTGTATTCAGAAGTTCATCTGGTTTAAAAAAGAACTCGATTGTAAATGCAGTAGTTGGCCTACTAGATTTATCAGCTGCTGTGAAACTTGCAGAGTCAAAGTTTAGATAGTTATCAAAACCAGTATTCCCGCTCCCTTGTCTTGAATAGGATGAAGCATTAGAACTTGCAGCCGTGGAATGCTCATCCACAGAGGCGATTCCTCTACTACCAGCGATCACAACTCGGTTTTGTCCGGAGTCAGCACTAGACTCTCCCTCGGCAATTGCGATGGAATCCACATTCATTTCTAGAATTTTAGCACTACTTGCACCACTATAAGTTCGACTTGCACTGAAAGCTCCACCTAGAGGAAGACTTAGATCAGCACGATTTAGACCTACTCCGTTTTCGTAGTAGTAAAGCTTGCCATTTGAATCCAATGCAACATCGTCCATATCACCTGTAGAGTCGCCATAAACACTTCCGCCACTTAAGCTCATTACATATACTCCTGATGCGGTGGCATAAGCTAAGTAGTCCGATCCTGAAACTCGTGCTACATCAATCTTTCCAAGACTTGCGTTTGCAAGATTTGAGTAAGTTCCGTTGCCACTCCAAGATCCAGCTATATTTCTATTTTCAACTCCGCCACTTAAAATTTGTGCCGAAGAATTTTTAATGTGATAAATATTATCATTCGCAAAATCCACAATCACAAGCAATGCGTTCGAAGATCCATTACCAATACTCACAATCATTTTACCATTGATCGCTTCAATATCTTGGATACTTCCCATGCCAGAATCCAATGCATATCCAGATGAGTAGTCAAAACGAAGGAACAATCTATTTTCTTGCATGTCGATCACATCGATTCCAGATGCAGTAGCCACCAATAATGCCTTCGCTGGGAAATCTTGACGAACACCACGAGTCGCACTAGAGGATTCAGAATACCAAGATTGTGTACCTGCTGTTCTCCAAGCATTAACCGCATCAGAGCTCACATCCCAAACCTTTACAATTTGCGCATTTGTACTACCTAGAATCGTCTTTCCATCATGATCACTAGAAGAATTTGTCCAAAGAGTTCCACTACCGTTATTGTTAACAGTAATGTTTATAGACTCTCCACCAGCAGAGATCGTACCTGTACCTTGCTGGTGTGCTGTAAAATCGAAAGCACTTGTTGTTTCACTTACGAAACTTGCGATACCAGTCCCCGTCCAAGCTACTGATTTATCTTCAATGTAGTTACCGTATTGGTCATAGCTAGCTAGATATGCACTGAAAGTAGAATCAAAACTTAATGTTTGATCTGACAATAATGCTCCAGCATTTGCAGCTGCTGTTCGTAGTAAATTACAGTTTTCAGAACCTGCAACTACATTGAATGAGCTCGTAGAGTCTGTCAAAGCAGAGTTAGAAGCTGAGGTAGCCGTAATTGACACACCAGACTCAGCCTTTTTCATTATGAAAGAGGCGGCCGTTGTTGCAACACCATTTGTGAAACTTAAAGTTGTTGATGCTTCAACTGGTGCATGAGGTCCGGCAGTACATGTTGTGTCACCATTGCTAGCACTATTTGACCAAGTAATGGTTTTGGTTCCTGAATAGTCAGTGGCAACAGAGTTGTCAGGCTTTCTTGCTGTAATAGTCACGGCAAAACCGGTTCCACTCGTTTTATCTCCGACAGAGGCCAACTCAACATCATACTGGCTGGCACCTTGGTCAAGAATATTAAATGTACCCGTTGTATCAGATTTACCACTTACAGTTGCTGTTACACTTGCCGTACCAACATCAGCTGTAGATGGATCAAAAGTAATATTCGTTCCACTTGTAGCAGACAATGCCGCATCTAAGTCTCCAGCACTACTTCTAGTTGCTTGCCAAGTCGCAGTTTGGTCACCTAAGTAGTTACCATAATTATCATAACCGGCAGCATACATGGCGATAGATGTTGTTGCAGTAGACTCATCTTGAGATGGGAATACAGAACCAGCATTGGATGCCGCATCTAGAACTTGAATATAGTCGAGAGCAGCAGCCGAAACTGCCATAGTTCCTGTACTATGAGTTGAAACAATGCTTGAACAAGCAGCTCCATCAGAACAATATTCGACTTGAATGTTTGCTGAGGTATCATCAGTATTGTAAAGTGTAACTGCATTACTGATAGTCACACTACCTGAGCTAAAAGTTCTACTAGCATTTGCTGGAACACTTGGGCTCTCGTTCGGCGAATCAGCAGCATTACTCGCCCCTGAAGCCGTCCAACGGATATAGGCAGCTGAGTTGTAAGTAGAGATCAGGTTGAAGTTACTGTCCACCGCTTTTAATGTTACATCAAAACTAGAACCAGCAGTTGGGTTGTATCCTGCATTTGTTACTGCAGCTGCAGCAGATGCGGCCGGAGAGTTTAAACTATCTCCAGGAAGTAAAGCCAATATATGAGCTAAACTACCAGGATTCACATCATAGTTAGCAGATGTATCTGTTCCATAAGAACCACCCGATACAACACTAGCACTAAGATTAAAGTTAGAACCACTTGTTACCGGTGTAAGGCTAAATGTGGCAATACCATTCACAAGAGTCTCATTAGCAGGATGTGAGTCTGCGCTATCACTTGATGTTATTGCAATTACACTACTAGAGTCTGTTGAAATCGTATTGTAATATGCATCTGTTGCTACAACTCTAGCAGTAAAACTTGTTCCACTGGCTTGGTCTGGAGCAGCATTTACGATTGTTTCCGTAGATGGTCCTGCTGTTAAAGTTTGACCAGGAAGTAAAACTACCATTTTCGCAGCCGCACCAGCGTTTACATTGTAGCTAGTAGAAGCATTGATACTTTTCCCAACTAAACCTGGAGTCAATACATGAGAACTTCCTGCATATTGATTTACCACTGTAAAATCAGCTGATCCATCAGATAATGTAATGTCTGCAGGCTCAGTATCATAAATATCATTTGAAGATAAACTTACTACACTAGAGTCATCATCCACTAAGTTAAACTCAGCATCCACCAAGTGAACTTTCGCTGAAAAACCTGTTCCAGCAACTTGGTCTGTCACTGCATTGCTAATGGCATTAGCAAGGCTAGTTTGACCTGGATTAAAACTTTGTCCTGGCATTTCAACAATTAGCTGAGTTGCTGCACCTGGATCAATTGCATAATTAGAACTGCTGTTATTTGCTAAGCCTAAGCTATTTGTTACATTAACCACATTAGTAGCACCCGCTTGTACAGGACTCACAGTGAAATTTGCTGAACCAGAGGAAAAAGCACCAGCACTTGGTTCAGTGTCTACAGAATCATTTGGAGTGCTAATACTAACTGTTCCCGCTCCAGAACTATAAGTTGACACTTTGTTAAAGTTAGCATCTACCGCAATTACTTCTACATTAAAATCACTATCCACATTGGAAACTGTCTCTGAACCTGTTAATGCTGCCGCCAAATTTGCTGCGGGTTGAACATGAGTCTGACCTGGTAGACGTACTATCAATTGCGTAGGAGCTCCTGGATCAACAACATAAGCATCAGAAGTTCCATCCGAGTAAACTGAACCACTCACTCGGCTGGCCGTTACTGTAAACCCAGAACCACTAGCTACTGGATCAATATTAAATGAAGCAACACCACTTGAAAGTGTTTCATTGGCTGGTTCGATATCATTAGAGTCACTACTAGAAATGGAAATCACAGAGCTTGAATCAGTCGTAATAATATTTGAATATGCATCCGTTGCATATATGGTAACAGAGAAAGAAGCACCACTAACCTGTGAAGGTGCAGGACCAGAAATAGCTCCAGAACTTAATCCTGGGTTATGGCTTTGACTAGGTAAACCCACCAATAATTTTGAAGCAGCGCCTGGATTAACCGCATAAGTATTAGAATTATGAGGAGTTTTACCTAGCAGGCTTGGACTTAAAATGTGTCCAGTTCCAGCAGTATGATTAGTAACGCTAAAACTACCTGTACCGTCTGACAATGTTACATCAACTGGATCAGTGTCATTCGCATCATTTGATACTAAGCTCACAACACTAGTATCATCATCAACCAAGTTAAATTCAGCATCCACCAAATGAACTTTAGCAGTAAAGGATGTACCCGCCACTTGCGCTGTCGCTCCGCTACCAATCACTCCAGTAATGCTGGTACTACCTGGATTAAAACTTTCACCTGGTAATTCTACCAATAAGTGAGTGGAAGCTCCAGGATCTACACCA
This sequence comes from Bdellovibrionota bacterium, assembly GCA_036140815.1. Classification (GTDB taxonomy): domain Bacteria; phylum Bdellovibrionota; class Bdellovibrionia; order Bdellovibrionales; family UBA840; genus UBA6502. Next base: position 27,508 of record JAYZXX010000168.1, read on the forward strand.
TAGTTAGAACTATTATTGTTAGCCAACCCAAGAGTGTTGCTAACATTGATAACATTCGTTGCCCCAGCAACCACTGGGCTAATTGTAAATGTAGCCGATCCGTTTACAAACTGGCTTGCACTTGGCTCAGTATCTTTTGAGTCATTAGGGGTTGAAACACTTACAGAATTAGATGCAGATGAGTAAGTAGTAACTTTATTGTAGTTTGCATCTACCGCAATCAATTCTACATTGAAATCACTGTCTACATCCCCAACGCTTTCCGGGCCAGTAATGGCAGCACCTAAATTCACGGCTGGTTGATTATGAGTTTGACCAGGCAATCTTGCAATGATTGCAACTGGAGAACCTGCAGAAACCACATAAGAATTAGATACATTTGCAGAATAAGCGCCTCCAGATGGAGTTATTGTATGCCCAGAACCAACTGTCACATTGGTAACAGACAAAGTAGCCTTACCATCTGTTAAAGTAGCCGCACTAGGGTCTGTATCTGCAGTATCGCTAGTAGACAGGCTTACACTTTGTGAATCATTATCAACCACATTAAACTCGGCATCAGTTAAAAATACTTCTACATTAAACGCTTGCCCACTTTGTTGCGCCGAGGCCGCTCCACCTATGGCTGAGCCTAAAGACGTCTGCCCTTCATTTATACTTTCACCAGGAAGTTTCACTAGCCATTGAGAAGGAGCCCCAGGAAGAATATTATAATTTGTACTTACATTATTCGTTAGTCCTTGATCATTACCCACTGTAATTACTGCTGAGTTTACAGCCGTTACAGAAGAAACAGTGAAAGTGGCTAAACCAGAACTAAAAGTTTTTGAGCTTGGGTTTGTGTCGGTTGGATCACTACCTGTTGTGATACTTACATTTCCGGTGTTGTAATTAGTAGAAACATTAAAATAGTTATCAACGGCATACACTCTAACCGAATAGTCGTTATCGGTATCTTGATCATTGGCACCGCCAGCTTTTGCAGCAGCTAGACTTCCTGATCCTTCCACCAAAGTTTCACCTGGCATTAAGGCTAAGATTTGCGTTGGTGCAGCTGCTATAACTGTATAGTCAGAAGAGGTATGGTTCGTTGCAGGAGCATTTAATCCTCCTGCTACCGGTGTAATATTATGAGTAAT
>JAYZXX010000169.1:0-3103 GCA_036140815.1 Bdellovibrionota bacterium
TTTTCATTCTCATGAATTAATTTTTGAATTTTACCCTTTCCCATAAAAAGATGCTTGCCTAGCGGCTCATTGACTTCGTCGATAAATGTTTTTTCAAGCTGGAATCTATCTGCTGAAATATTGTAGACCACAGTTTTTAATTGAGTTGGCTCACCACTTTCACGATAATAGAGTAAACCTGCTCCAGGGCCCATTTCTATAGCTTTTTGATCTCCTATGTAATTGGTTCCACTCAGATCTAAGTCACGTTTGTATATACTCCAGGAAGAATCTTTGTCTCGTAGGAATTTGAGCAAGCTTCCATCTCGAGTAACAATTAACAAGCTACTTTCTGATTGAGATATTAGTTTGAAATCACGATCCAAATTACGCTCTAACTTTTTATATTTTCCATTATTTTTATAAATCAAGTAGGCCTTGTTGGCTTCTTCAGAATAAACAAAAACGGCTGTTCCCAACTTAATAGCTTTTGAGGAATATTGCATTTTAGTTAGTTCAATTTCAATGCCAGTATTATGATTGGCATCAAATAATACTGACTTGGAATCTGTTTCATTTAACAGCCTAAATACCAAGTTTGTATTTGGCACCTTCATTACATAAATGTCATTCTCAGACAATTCAGTAACGAGGGTATCGTAAAATTCACTTTTCTTTTTCCGCTTTGTGGTCTCTTTGGTCTGGTTCAACTTTGGGCTATTCAAAGCTGAGTTTAAATAATTACTTAAGGCTGTGAAGCTGTGCTCATCAAATTCTAAATAAAATTTTCGCAAGCTCTTATAAAATTGGGACCTCATGAACTCACTTGAGGCATCTTTTGGCATACCACTTAATTTGACGTAGGCATCTACAAGTATTTTTAACTTTAAATTAGCCTGCTCACTTTTATATCGAAAACTTGGGCTAGACTTACAGTCTTGATGATCCATAGCAAAAGCTGTCACTGCAGAGAACACTAGAAAAAGTATTTCCATCAGAAAGTTTTTAAACTGTCTAAATCTATAGTCCTTGTCGCCTCTCATATTTTTCCCCTAATCTCCCAACTAAAGTTATTAGCAAGTAGACTGGCGATTTTCATGAAATAAAATTTCTTTTAAAAAGTTTATAATCCTTAACTCTCTGGGCATTAATATCTATAAGATTTACCAAGCTTCAAGGGATAACTTCTTTCTCAAAAAAGTGTTCTGAAGATTCTTATTATTAGGAAGAGGGTTCAATCAATTAATATTTTCCTACTTGCTTCTAGGTACTTACACTTTTTTTCAGATAGGGATCCAGTAATAGCCCTTGTGAACTATTTTGTTTTTTTGCATAGGGTTTTAGGAAGTCATTTAGCTTAATTAACATTAAATTTTTGGTGATTAATTTCCTAAGCACTATTTTCAATATGATTTAAAATTGATTTACTTTTGTTTTATATCGATTCCCGTTGTTTCCTACATAGACCAGAGTGTAATACGCCCCAAAATGGCATTCATGGCATAAAAATTATATGTGGTAGATTTTATCAAATAAAAACCTGTCTTTAATGGTATTGATATGAGGAATTATATTTCCAAAGGAGTAACATTGAAAGCTTTAGCTTCATCACTGTTAATTTTTGCAGTTCTTTTATCAAACATCAATTTACACGCTTCAGTTAGAAGTCAGCCTTATCAAACTTACGAACAAGAAGACTTAGTAGAAGGGCAAATGCTAATAGAAACAGTGGCGAGTGCTAAAGCTCTTGAGATGCATGCAACGGGTGATAAAAAAATTACTTTTCTAATTTACGGACACGACAGGTGTATATACTGCCTTAAGCTTTACGATGCATTTGATAAATGGGCAGATTTAGACAAGGTAAGAGTAATTAAGGTAAATTCAAAGAAGTTATTCATTGAAATTCCTAATGACCTCAATGATCCAACAAAAGGGGTTCGAGGATATCTTCCGTTTAAAGAAGTCTCTGGGACCCCTGCCTACTACATCTTTGGCACAACTGAGGAGCAGAGAAAAATATTTAAAGGTACCTTTGGACTGGATACCGATAAAAAATTGAAAAATGATATTATCCTAAGCTTCGGTTATGTTTCTGATAAATTCTATCAGGCATTATTTGATGGTCTGGGCATAGCAAAATAAGTCTCGAAAAACAAAAAAGTTTATCGTCTATTCTACGCGATATTCTTCCACGTGGAAGCGTTTTTCTACTTCAAAAATTAGGTTCCGTTTTATTTTTTGCTCCATATATTCCAGCATATCGGAACCTTCTTCGTAGACCCAATCAGCAACCGCTTCGTTCACCAAGATTGTGGTACTTAACTTCTTAGCATCAATTCCTTCACGCTCTAGTTCTCTAAAAATTTCTGCAGCTACAGTAGATGGAGTTTTGATATAGCCTTTACCGTCGCAATAACTACAAGGCTGGCAAAGGGTCTTTACCAAGCTAGGGCGGATTCTTTTCCTTGTCATTTCGATCAAACCTAGTTCGGAAATCTGTGTAATATTGGTTCTGGCTTTATCAAATGAAAGCTCTTCCTGCAAAGCAGCCATTACCATTTCGCGGTTAATTTCTTTTTCCATATCGATCAAGTCGATAACGATAATTCCACCGCAGTTTCTAATTCGAAGTTGTTGGGCGATTTCTTTCACCGCTTCTAAATTGGTCTTTAAAATTGTGTCTTCTAAATCCTTTTTTCCGGTATAGCTTCCGGTGTTTACATCAATAGCTACTAAGGCTTCTGCTTCATCAAAAATAATATAGCCACCAGACTTTAACCATACCTTTCGGCCTAAGCTTCTTGAAATTTCCAAATCAATTTCATATTTATCAAACAAACCTTCGTCTTCTTCATATAGTTTTATTTTATTTTCTAAATGAGGAATAAACTGCTTTGCAAAATCTTGGATTTTGGTATGAACCTCTTCTTCATCCACAACCACTTCATCAATTTTTTCAGAAGCAAGGTCGCGAACCGCTCGCAAATCCATATCTAACTCACTATGAACCAAGCCAACATTTTTCCGATTTTTGTAATCATCAAATATTTTGCTGTATAACCTGGTTAAATATTCAATGTCTGCTTTAATCGCAACAGCTGGTGCTCCCTCGGCGGCAGTA
>JAYZXX010000170.1:0-12567 GCA_036140815.1 Bdellovibrionota bacterium
TTTAGTCAAACCCACAAAGCACCAAGCCACTCCTGTCAAAAGGGTGGCGGCCACCCTTTTGACAATCGTCTATCTTTTACGAGCTAGGGAGGGTCAGGAATAGGCTTGTCAACAAAGACGCTATTTCCTACAGCATTTGATTTGTTTCCCTTGTTGAAAGCCCTACCATTCCTTAGACTTAAGTTTCTATTTAGTAAGGAGGATGGATTGAAGTTTTTGTGGGTGGATTTAGAAATGAGCGGATTGGACGTTGAAAAAGAACGGATTATCGAAGTTGCTGCCATTGTCACCGATGAAAATTGGCAAGAATTGGCAAAATACCACCAAGTTGTTAAGCAAGAACAAAAGTACATAGATGGAATGGATGACTGGAACAAAGAACACCATGGAAAATCTGGTTTAATCGACAAAATCCCTAGCGGAAAATTAGATTCAGAGGTAGAGTCCGAGTTAATTCAGTTCATTGAAAAGGAATTTGCAGGCGAAGAAGAAAGACCTATCCTAGCTGGCAACTCCATTCATCAAGATCGTAAGTTCATTGATAAATACTGGCCAAACTTTGCCGAAAAACTTCACTACCGAATGTTAGATGTAAGTTCCTGGAAAGTAATCTTCAAAGAAATCTACGGAAAAACCCCTGAAAAAAGAAACACCCATGAAGCCCTAGAAGACATTCGCGAGAGCATAATGGAATTAAAATTTTACACAAACTTTTTAGATAAAGAAAAATTAGGAAATTAATATGGAAGAATATGTAGATGTTGTTATCGGTCAGAAAGTGGCCATTTTAGTGGATGGAAATAACATAGAAAAAAGCATTCACTCAGCAACTAAAAATCAAAACACAATGTTAAACTTTGACACTTTGATCCCAAAACTTTTGGATAACAGACAGTTAAACCGAATGATTTACTTCAGAGAAGGAGTCGCTATCTCTAGTAAGCTAGCAGAAAGACTTCATCAGAATTTTCATGGAAGTGTTGCTCCTTGCCATAAATCAGCAGACATTCCACTGTCAATCAAAGCCACACAATTGGCGGCAAAAGTAGACACTATCATTATTATGTCTGGAGACTCTGACTATGTTGAGTTGGTAAGACACTTAAAAGGCGCTGGAGTGCGAGTTGAAATTGCAGCCGTTCCGGCAACCACGGCGCAAATTTTAAGAGACGAATGTGACTACTACCACGAAATCACCGAGGAAGATTGGTTCACCTATCACAACGCTCAAAAGAAACAGAAAAAGAAAGCTTATAAGAAAAAGAAATCATAGGTTAACAGAAGTTCGAACAAGGGCATCGAATGCCTTAACTTTAAAGAGAAAGCTAAACAGCTTTCTCTTTTTATTTCGAACTTATCAAAAAATCGTAAAAGAGCAACAAGCTCAATGAAACTCTGTTATGGAACGAACCATCAAAAGCTTTATATTCAGCCTAGGTTAAAACAGCTAATTCAAATATTTGCTATAAACACCATTACGCTGCCCTCATTTGGTCCCAGGATAAATTGCCTAGAAAAAATCGCAGGGTTATTAATCAATGTAACAAGAGCAAGTGGTGCCATTTTCCATCAAAATATATTACGCAGAGCTTAATCCATCCAAATCTATAAAAATAAAAACTCAATGCTTGTTAAATGCTCTATTTCTAAATCCGGTAAACTTGATCGATTTTTAATCACAGCACTCGTGATTCGCCCTGTCTTTTTGCATTTCTATAAAGAATATTAATGAAAACCAACTGATTCTCTTATTCGGTGTGTAAAGCGAGCAGTGGTGCTTTTTGACCCCCTATGTATTGGTATTATAATTGCTCGAATAGCTTTACAGATTTACAAGGAATGTATAGCTTAAATATGCGAAATTACAGCCTTTAAGGAGAGGGAGAATATGAAACACTTTTTTGTTATTTCACTTTTAATCGTAAGCAGCTTGCTAGCAAGTACGAGTTTTGCCGCTTTCGATAAAACGAAAAAAGAAATTAAAATCTACATTAGGCAAGAGCCACCTGATTTAAATGCAATGAAGGCCACTGATGCGGTTAGCTTTCAGGTTTTAGGACATGTAATGGAAGGCCTAACCACTTTTGATAAACGTGGACGTCTAACTGAAGGTGTTGCTGAGAAGTGGGATATTACTCCAACCGAGGCCACTTTCCATTTAAGAAAAAACGCAAAATGGAGTGATGGTAAGCCTGTCACAGCAAAAGACTTCGTTTTTGCTTGGAGAAATGTTGTGAACCCAAAGACGGCTTCTCAGTATGCTTTCATCATGTATACGGTTAAAAACGGTGAAGCCATTAATAAAGGTAAAATGCCTTTAGAAAAATTAGGCGTTACCGCTGTAGATGACCACACTTTGAAAGTAGAGCTAGAAAGACCTACTGGTTACTTTTTAGGAATGACTTCCTTTGCCACCTTCTACCCTGCTCGTGAAGATATCGTTAAAAAATATGGAGATAAATACGCAAGTGAATACAATCACGCGGTTTATAACGGACCATTTAAACTTACAAAATGGGTTCATGGTGCAAGTCTTCGTATGGATAAGAACGAAAACTACTGGAACAGCGCTAATATCTACTTAAATGCCATTGACGTACCTTATATAGTTGAAGACCAAAACACTCTTTTCAACTTGTTTAAAGATAAGAAAATCGCTTACGCTGATGGTTTAGGCCCTGATAGCATTAAAAACTCTTTAAAAGAAAAATATCGTTTAAAGAACTTTGCCGAAGGAGTTGTTTTCTACCACGAATTTAACCACCGAAAAGGCAGACCCACTACGAACCTTAACCTTCGTAAAGCCATTGCTCACGCTTTTGATAACCGTGAATTAGTGAATAAAGTAATCGGTCGTCCAGGCTACAAACCATCCGACACTCTTTTCCCTGAATTTTTAAAAGGTGAAAAAGAAAGTTTTATCAAAGAGCATCCACCAGTTGCATTTAAAGTAGATACAAAACTAGCAAAGACTTATTTAGAAAAAGCCAAAAAAGAATTGGGTGGCAAAATCCCTGCCCTTGTACTTTTGTGTGATGATGCTGAAAACTCCGCAAAACAGGCTCAATACTTTCAACAACAGATGAAAGAACGTTTAGGTTTAGAAATCAAAATTGATAAGCAAATTTTTAAACAGCGTTTAGCTAAAATGACTGCTGGTGATTTTGATCTAGTGGCTGCGGGATGGGGACCAGACTATGATGATATCATGACTTTTGGTGACCTGATGGCCAGCTGGAACGAAAACAATCGTGGTAAATTCAAAAGCGATGAATACGATTCAATGGTAAGGAAAGCACAAAACTCGGCTGATCCTAAAGTTCGTATGGAAGCTTTTGCGAAAATGCAAGAAATCCTACATGACGAAGTTGCCATCGTACCACATTACGAAAGAGGCCTTGTGTACATTCAAGATAGCCAACTTCGTGGATTACAAAGAATTGTGGTTGGACCAGATCCATTCTTAGTACACGCTAAAATTAAATAATACAGTAGTGCCTGGGCAGATGCCTCTGCCCGGTCATCTTGTAAAGCGCATCTCAGAGCCAGATCGCTTTATAAGGCGACCCAAAAAATCGCTAAACTTGTTTTAAAACTTTGGGGAAGTTTTAAACATTTTAGGAGGGAATCAATTGAAGAAGTACATTTTTAGCCGAGTTGTTCAGGGCATCTTAACGGTATTTTTTATTGCAACAGCCACTTTCTTTGCAATGCACTTAGTACCTGGGGATCCTTTAATGGACGCGAAGGCAATGACACCAGAAATTCGTGCCAATCTCGAGGCAAAGTATGGACTAGATCAACCCGTTTTAGTGCAATACACCACTTTCATGAAAAATATGATCCTTGGGGATTTTGGCATTTCATTCACGCAAAAAAATCGTAGTGTGAACGATATCATCAGTGAACATTTTCCTGTTAGTGCCGTATTAGGCGTTTTAGCGATTCTATATGCAGCATTGGGCGGAATTTTATGGGGTGCTCTTACTGCTAAATACAGAAACAAATGGCCTGATCATGTGATCATGGTTTTAGTTATTTTAGGAATTAGCGTTCCAAACTTTGTAGTCGCTGCAGTTTCTCAGTGGGGAACTGTAAATATAAACAAGCTTGCCGGAATTTCAATTTTACCAGTAGCCGGTTGGGGTGAGTTTTCAAATATGATTTTGCCAGCCATGGCTCTAGGTCTATCAACAATGGCTTACCTAACTCGATTAATGAGAAATTCAATGTTAGATGTGGGAAACTCTGACTACATTCGAACCGCAAAAGCCAAGGGCCTAAAGCCTTCTAGAATTTTTGTTCAGCATGAACTTAGAAATTCAGTTTTACCATTAATTACAATATTAGGACCTGCCATTGCAGCAATCACAACTGGTGGTTTTGTTGTTGAAAAGATTTTCGCGATTCCAGGTTTGGGAAGATACTTCGTACAAGCTGTTCAGCAGCTAGATTATACCGTAATCATGGGATTAACGGTTTTTTATGGAGCATTCTTAGTATTTATGGTCATCGCAGTGGATGTTATTTATGGGTTGATTGATCCAAGAATAAGGTTGGCAAAATGATGGAAATAGAATTAAATCAAAAGCAAACAATTTCTACACCGAGGTCTGCACCAGCGATGAGTGATAACAACAAAACGAATGACAACTTAGATTCCTTTTTTAAACCCGCTGTAAAAGAAGATGAAAGCCTTCATGGTCTATCTCGCCCATCCTTAAGTTACTGGCAAGACGCTTGGATTCGTCTAAAAAAAGATAAGAAAGCAATCACCTCCTTAGTTTTGGTAAGCTTTATTTTAGCTTTTAGTTTATTGGGACCTTTCGTTTGGACGGTTGATCCTAATGAGCAAAACTTAAATATGATTTCGCAAGGCCCAAGCTTTGGTAGTGATGCCCTAATAGCCAATAGAGAAATGCTAGGTGAGTTAGTTGTTGATGAGAGCATTCCCGAAGAGCCGTTAGAAGAAGTATCACCGCTCGAAGCTACAGAAAGCATAGAAGTTCTTGGTAAAGCAAGTACAGTTGGTGTTCACCTTAAATGGCAACCGGTTCCAGGTGCTTACAATTATACAATTTATAGAAATGAAATTCAGCCAAACAACATTAGCGAACTAGGGGTCCCGCTCTTTACCACCGAGTACGCTAACGAACTATCATATATCGATTCTTTGCAGCTAGAGGCTATTCCTTATTGGTATTCCATTGTGGCAACTGATGGTATAGATGAGGCTATGACTTACAAAACCATTGAGGTAACACCAGAATTGGCTTACTCCTTGGATCAAGCTCGAGCGATTAATCCTGATTACAATATCGGTGACAGTATTTCCATTGGCGCTCACCCTTTTGGCACCGACCAACTAGGCCGTGACGTGATGGCAAGATTGATGACAGGTGGAAGAATTTCTTTTTTCATCGGATTCTTTGCTCCCCTGCTCTACATCCTATTTGGAACATTGTATGGCGGAATCGCTGGATTCATAGGGGGCCGAGTAGATGGCTGGATGATGCGCTTTTCAGACTTTGTTGTAGCTCTTCCATTTTTGCTATTTATGATCTTAAGTTATATTGCATTTGGTGCAGGCCCCGGTGAATCAGGAATTGTACCAATGATGGCAACCATGGTCGCATTACTTTGGCCAGCAACAGCAAGGCTTGTCCGCGGGCAAGTATTGCAGTTAAGAGAAGAAGGCTTTACTCAAGCGGCCCAATTGCTTGGAGCTAGCTCATGGTACATTCTTCTTCGTCATATGATTCCAAACACCATTGGTGTAATTTTAGTTACCCTCACCTTTGCAATTCCTTCTGCCATTTTCACGGAAGCTTTTTTAAGTTTCATCGGAATGGGTGTGGCACCTCCCAATGCAAGTTGGGGTGTGATGTCCAATGAAGGAATCGCTACTATGCTCAACACCCCTCATGAGTTAATTTTTCCGGCAATTTTTATTTCCCTAACCGTGCTCTCTTTTAACCTTCTAGGTGACGGCTTAAGAGATGCTTTAGACGCCAGAATGAGATCAAGGGAGTAGGCAATGGCAAAAGATATCGTATTAGACGTAAAAGATTTAAAAGTAGAATTTGACACTTACGGTGGAATCGTAAAAGCCGTAAGAGGCGTAGACTTCCAAGTAGAACGTGGAAAAACACTAGGAATTGTTGGTGAAAGTGGCTGTGGTAAATCGGTGACCATGCAATCTATCATGGGATTAATCCCAATGCCTCCAGGAAGAATCACTAGTGGTTCCGCGAAACTTGATGGACTTGAGCTTTTAAATGTCAGTCCAGAAAAAGCCAGAAGCATTCGTGGTAAAGAAATTGGTATGATCTTTCAAGACCCAATGAGTTCAATGAACCCTACCATGAAGATCGGCAAACAAATCGCAGAAACTTTGATTGTTCATCGAGGTTACACCGAAGAAAAAGCTTTAAATGAAGCGAAAAGACTTTTAGACCGAACAAAAATCCCGGAAGCTCACAAAAGAGCAAGTCAGTTTCCGTTTGAGTTTTCCGGGGGTATGCTACAAAGAGCTATCATAGCCATGGCGCTAGCTTGTAAACCAAAACTTTTAATTGCTGATGAGCCAACAACCGCTTTGGATGTAACCATTCAAGAGCAGATCTTAGATCTATTAAAAGAGCTTCAAACCGAAGATAATATGTCTATTATCATGATCACTCATGACCTGGGTGTTGTGGCTAGAATGGCAGATCAAGTTAGTGTAATGTACGCTGGCCAAGTGATTGAAAGCGGAAGTGTGGACGAAATATTTTACAAATCCTCACACCCCTACACCATTGGGCTACGTCAAGCCATGCCTGTGAATGACGAACATAATTCAACAAAACTGATCCCTATCGAAGGAAGCCCTCCTGATCTTTTTTCTCCTCCGAAAGCTTGTGCCTATTACGCTCGATGTCCATATGCCATGGAAGTATGCAACAAACAAGACCCGGCTTACACAATGATCGGAGAAACTCATCGTGCGAAATGTTGGATGCAAGATTCTAGAGCACCCAAGAACGATGATTTACATCAGGCGCACCTATAAGGAGAAGTTCAATGGCTATGATTGAAATTAAAAACTTAAAAAAATATTTTGAAATTGGCAAGGATGCAAAAGTTCATGCCGTGGATAACATCAGCCTTGATATTCAAGAAAAAGAAATCATTGGTTTGGTGGGAGAATCTGGCTCTGGTAAATCTACTTTCGGTCGAACCCTTTGTGGATTGTGGGATAAAACAGAAGGAGAAGTCTTTTACCGCGGTGAGAAACTTCCTAGTAACTACGGACCCAAAGATTACAAAAAGTTTTCTAAGAAGATTCAAATGATCTTCCAAGATCCTTATTCTAGTTTAAATCCTAGAATGACGGTGAAAGAAATTATCGGTGAAGGCTTAAAACTTCACGGAAAAATCACTGACAAAGAACTCACCGAAAAAGTGGCTTTTTGGCTAAGACGTGTGGGCCTTGAGCCAGATCATATGTCTAGATATCCTCATGAGTTTTCTGGAGGTCAAAGACAACGTATTGGTATTGCCAGAGCATTGATCGTTGAACCTGACTTTGTGGTATGCGATGAGCCAATCTCAGCTTTAGATGTGTCAGTACAAGCGCAGGTGGTAAACCTTTTAGAAGAAATTAAAAACTCCCTAGGCCTTACCCTACTTTTTATCGCTCATGACCTTTCCATGGTCCGCTATGTGAGCGATCGAATGGCTGTAATGTACCTAGGTTCTATGGTTGAATTAGGACCAACCAATGATGTGTATTTTAGACCAAAGCACCCATACACTCAGCTTTTAATTCAATCCAACCCTGAGCCTGACCCTCAAGGGGAAAGATCAAGGGCTTCTGTTGGCATTAAAGGAGAGATACCTTCGCCAATCAATATCGGCGAAGGTTGTCGCTTTGCTGGCCGTTGCCCACATGCTACTGAGCGCTGTCAAAAAGAGACTCCAAAATGGAAAGAAGTTGCTGAGAAGCACTTTGCTGCTTGTCATCTTTATGATTAATCTTGAAATATTGATTCTTCGGATATTTTGAAAACTTCTAAATTAACACAAAGGCCTTCATTTTATTGAAGGCCTTTTTTTTAATTATTACGAAAAAAGCTCTGATAAAGTTCCCCCCATAAAAGTAGCTTTACTAATACCTTGCTCTCCCCAAAAGAAAGAGATGTTAACAAACAGAAATTCTCTAAGAAAATAGACTTCAACTTCTAAACATGTAAAATATCTTCGAGGTAAGTTATGATTCTTTTAAAATCCATTCTACTATCGTTTATTATTTGCTCATCCGCATTCGCACAATCCAATCTTAAATTAGAAAAAATAAAACTCAGTGACGGAATCATCTGGGCCGCCGCTTTTCTACCTGACGGGAAAATTCTCTTCACCGAGAGAGGAGCTAAATTAAAAGTCTATGACCCTACAAACAAAAGTACAAAGGAAATTTTAGGCCTGCCAAAAGTCTACGTTTCGGGGCAAGGTGGGTTGTTAGATCTAATCATTGATTCTAACTTTAAGAATAATAACAAAATCTACTTCACCTATTCCAAAGAGACTGCAGAGGACTTATACACTACCGCGGTATACTCCGCTAAATTCGATGGATCGAAATTAATTGAAGGCAAAGACATTTTAATTGCAAAAACAGACTCTGGAAAATCTCATCATTTTGGTAGTCGAATTCGTGAAACAAAAGAAGGACTACTCTTTGTTAGCGTTGGAGATCGCGGAAAAAGAGACGAAGCTCAATCTTTAAAAAACCACCACGGTAAAATTTTAAGAATCACCAAAAAAGGAAAACCCGCCCCCTTTAACCCCTTTCAAAAGACCAAAGGAGCATTACCTGAAATCTATAGCTATGGTCACAGAAACCCTCAAGGCATGGATTATGATGCAAGCACCAACGAGTTATGGATCAACGAGCATGGTCCAAGAGGCGGAGATGAAATTAACAAAGTAGAAGCTGGAAAAAACTATGGATGGCCTGTGATTACTTACGGCAAAGAGTATTGGGGCCCCAGCATCGGTGATACTCATAAAAAAGGAATGGAGCAACCTATCTACTATTACGTACCTAGTATCGCCACCAGCGGGCTCGTTAAATACAGAGGAAGTAAGTTTAAATCTTGGAAAGGAAACTTTTTTAGTGGTGCCTTGAAAGCACAGCACTTAAACCGAGTCTATTTTGATCAAAGGCAAAAAAAATATAAAGATGAAAAAATCAAAATCACTCTCGATCTAGAGCAAAGAGTGCGTTCTGTTATACATAGCCCTGAAAAGGAGATCGCTTTTACCACCGATGAGGGGAATCTTTATTATTTAAAATAATTCAATCAAAGCGCTCTAATAAATCCTCAGCCAACTCTCCAGGGGTTTGATATAAAATATTCCCATCCGCCGGTTGAACGGGAGGCTCAACCCCTGCACGCTGAAACATATAATCTAACAAAACCCTTGAAGTTCTTCCGTTTCCGTCGGCAAATGGGTGAATAAGAATAAACTCCTGGTAGTTTTCTGCAATTTCACTTATATCACTATTTGGGTTAATTCTATTGATTCGATCCAAAAGTCGGTTTAGCTCCCTTGGCACTGCTTGATGAGGGACATAAGTGAGTTTCTCACCCGCACCTACATCGAAATTATTAAAACCCATTTCTTGCCCTTTCAGAGAAGCATCATCCCTCGATCCCCGAACCACTCCTGCATACTCAGTTCCTTCATCATTTGCCAGTTGATTTAAACGTTTCAAGTCACTCAATCTTAATTCTTTCTTCTCTCTTACAATATTTAACATATATTTATTGGCTTCTTTTAGGCGAATCGCTTTTCTTCCTCTTTCGAGCCTTGAATATTTTGTTAATTGATTATAGCTAAGCTTTGTGGCCTTTTTGTCTAAGTTTCTAGCTGTAATACGAGAAGCCTTTTTTAAAGTGAATAAAGGGATTTTTTTTAATTCAGCTAGCTCCTCTGGAAATGGAGTATCCGTGCGCTTCACCACACTCATGACACCTGAACCCTTTGGCCACTTTAAATAGATTCTTTCTCCTATGGGACTAATCATTTCATAGTATTGATTTCCCTCACTATCTCTATGGAAACTCTTTTGTTTTAAGAGTTCATTTCGAGGTTCAATTTTCATGGAATAGTCATCGTTTTGCCGAATTTTTTTTACAGATATACTATCCCCAGGCTTAGGCTTCGCCCTAGGATCTAAAGCAGAGTAAAACTGCGGTGAATCACCATAACTGGAAAAGGATCGACTTGTTTGCAAACGTCGCGTCGGTCCATTTCCAAGGTCAATTGCAGACAAGCTTCTTCCCGAAGATGCCATTTGGTCATACTCCTCCTTAGAAATTTTAATAACAATCCCCCTATGCCCCTCACCCTGTCCATAGGGAGAAACATAATGTTGGTCACCAATTTTCATAAGGCTGGCCGGCATTCCTCTGTAGGTAGTCTCTATAAAACCCTGTTTCATAGAATTGAACTTTTTCCCCTTAAGGTATTTAGTGAGTTTTATAATTTCTGGCGCAGCAAAGCCCATTGAAGTCATCGCGATACTCAAAGCACAACTCGAATCATTCACCTCAGCAAGAACGCTTGATGCCGTAGCAGAACAGGTCTTGCTTTTTTTTCGATCCTTCGAAGATTGCATCCTTGCCTTTATTCCAGAATCTCCCACACAATCAGAATAATAGGCAGCCGTTAGATCGACCGCACCCAAACCCAATACCATAGCGGCTGTTTTTCTAATCTTATTCAATCGATAAGCCGCAGACAAAGCAGATATCCCCGCGCCTGCGCCAAAGCTTCCCAATGTGATTGCTGCTTGCCCCGCCCAGTAAACGTGTTCCCTCGCGGTCCCGTAACGTCCCTGCAAACTACAACTTAAGCCACTAAAATTTTCTCCGGGAGCATCTTCTTGGTAATCTAAAATCAAATCTGCATAATCAGGTCCCTGAACAACGTCTTTCTTAAACTGATCGGTATAGCCTCGTGCTTGTTTTCTTAAATCTCTCAATGCACTCACACGACTTTCTTGAAGTTTATGTAAGGTTCGTCCAAAAAACAATGAACTAGCAGGATTGGAAAACTCTTTTGCGTTTAACTTATCAGTTGGAGCATCCATTAATTGATCGATATAAGAAGACATTACCGGATCTTCACTCTTCCATAGACTCCGACGCATGCTTTGATACTCTCTTTCAATCAGTAATCGACTAATGCACTTTTCAGCTTTTACATATTTTTTATTCCTAACTTTATAGTTGGGTAATTTTCCGGTGATACATTTTTCTGCCATGCCAGAAAATTCACCTCCCCCCCTAGAAAGAGATACTTCTTCTCGAATCTTTTTATAGTTTTTTAAGTTGGGTAGAATATTTTCTAGTTGATGTAAAATGGGATAGGCAGCATCAGACAAAGTTTTACTTTTAGATTCTGCATAAGGTTTTTTCTTGCTTAGTACTCTTTTTGACTCTTTCGATAAATTTAAATAATCCAAGGATTGATAAGCCTCACTCGACATCGGAAACAGATCCGTAAGTTCCTCTAGGTCGCAAGACAAATTTTCTTTTTGCCTCAGAGCCGCTCTGTCAAAAAATAGTTGTTCACTCAATTCTTCGACATTACTAATATTTCGACTTGCTTTTATTTGGGAGCTTAAGCATTCTTCACAGACACGAGCTTCGGTGCTTTCGGCAGAACTTGCATTTTGTGGGTTTTCTTTATCAAGAGCCTCACAATTTTCGAAAAAAACATTGTGATAAGATTCTGCAATTCTAGAAACGGTGGTGATCTCAGCATTTGCCAAAAAACAAAATGAGCTTTGCAATAAAAATACAAAAGCAAATTTCTTCAAAGAAATAGGCAATAATACTTTCAACTCAATCAATAACAATCACCCTCTAGTTCTATCAGCTAAATACTTGGACTTAAAGCTGCCAAGTAAATTTTATTTACAAATTTGGTTTATAAAATCTCAATATACATCTCGGCACTTTGCCGATATGTCTTTATAATAGGTCGCCTATTTGCGTCCCATACCGCTGAAACCAGACCCTTGTGTTTTTAGAGTTACTAATGCATTCGCCTATTCCCTTAAATGACGATTCCTATTGAGTGCAAACGATCTATGAAACTGTATTTTAAATTTGTTTTGAAATACACCGTATCGCGCTGTGATGCTCACCTTTGTTTGAACAATAAGCTTAACAAAATTAGGCGCTTATGAATTCAAACTCTACAAATTAAAAAAAGGCAAAAAAGAAAACTCCACGCCCTTTGAAAGTATTATTTTTCTATCGGAAAGCCAGAACAGGACTTTTGCCTGCTTTCTGAAGAGAGAAGGATAAATTCCGTTTCTGTAAAAACCCAACATAGATGTCTCAAAGAAATTTATTGCCCCAACTTTCCAAAGCGAGAATATGAATACCTCCAGTGAAACTGGAGGTATCACAATGGGGCACAGCCCCTTGTTCTCAGAAGTAATTCATTGTCATCTGCTCTTGTCTCTTATCTTCTGCTTCTTGCTCTCGAATGTAAGTGCGGACC
>JAYZXX010000171.1:0-4813 GCA_036140815.1 Bdellovibrionota bacterium
ATCCACAATGGACCTCACTTTCCAGGGCATACAATCTCCTTATCAAGACATATGCCGTTATACAAAAAAAGTGTAACCTATGTGATCGGAAAATTGTGTAACCCATGTGTTCGGTATACACCCAGGACGGCCCAAAACGAGTAACATGGATGTGAGGGAAGAAGCCGAAGGCGCCTGACCGGAAAACGCGTCTGAGCAAAACACTTTTAGTTCAGAAGGCCGGTTCATTCAAAGAACAAAAGCGAGGAGTTAAAAATAAACTCCAATAAAAACACAACCAACCCACAGCGGAAGGCCAAGAAACGCATCTGAGCAAAACACTTTTGCTTCAGAAGGCCGGCTCATTTGAAGAACAGAACCGAGGAGCCAAAGACTCCTCAAAAAAAGCTAATTCACTCCCACCATCTTAAAAAAATCATTCCCCTTATCATCCACAATAATAAAAGCAGGGAAGTCCTCCACTTCAATTTTCCAAATCGCTTCCATACCAAGTTCTTTGTACTCCTGAACTTCAACCTTTTTAATACACTCTTTTCCTAAACGAGCCGCAGGCCCACCGATAGAGCCAAGGTAAAAGCCACCATTCGCTGCACAGCTATCTGTCACTTGCTTAGAACGATTCCCTTTTCCTAGCATCACCATCGAGCCACCTTTTTCTTGAAATAGATTTACATAAGAATCCATTCGTTGAGAGGTGGTTGGGCCAAAACTTCCGCTAGGGTGTCCTTCAGGGGTTTTCGCAGGTCCAGCATAGTACACAGGATACTCTTTAAAGTAATCCGGTAAGTCTTTACCAGAATCCAGTAGCTCTTTTAATTTTGCATGGGCAATGTCTCTGGCAACAATCAATGTTCCCGTAAGGCTCACCTGTGTAGCAACTTTTAATTTTGAAAGTTCTTTTAGGGTATTACTCATTCCCTGATTTAAATCAATAGACACCACTTCGCCAGAGCTAGAGTCCACATTTTTAGGTAAGTACTGAGCTGGGTCTTTTTCTAATTTCTCTAAGAAGACTCCATCTTTCGTAATTTTTGCCTTGGCCTGTCGGTCGGCAGAACAACTCACACCAACACCAACAGGGCAGGAGGCACCATGACGAGGCAAACGAACCACACGTACATCATGGGCAAAATACTTACCACCAAATTGAGCGCCGATTCCACACTCTTGGGCCCACTTTAAAATGTCTTTTTCTAATTCAGTATCTCTAAAAGCTCTGCCGCCAGCACTACCTTCTGTCGGTAGATCATCATAGTATTTTGTAGAGGCTAACTTGACGGTTTTTAAATTTTGTTCTGCACTTGTACCACCAATTACATAAGCCAAATGGTAAGGAGGGCAGGCTGCTGTTCCAATGGTTTTAAAACTTTCTTTAACAAATTCTTCCATGCTTTTTGGGTTTAAAAGAGCTTTGGTCTTTTGGTAAAGATAAGATTTATTGGCACTACCTCCACCTTTTGCAATAAATAGAAACTCCATTTCATTTCCTTTTTTTGCAAAGTAGTCGATTTGTACTGGTAGGTTAGATCCAGTATTTTTTTCTTCATACATAGTAAGAGGAGCCACTTGAGAATATCTAAGGTTTTTTTTCTGATAAGTGTTAAATACACCACGACTCAAAGCTTCTTCTTCGTTAAAATCACAAAGAACTTCTTGTCCCTTTTTGGCTAAGACGATTGCTGTACCTGTGTCTTGGCAAGAGGGAAAAACGCGATCTGCTGCGATAATTGCATTTCTTAGAAGATCAAGAGCTACGAAACGATCGTTTTTAGAAGCTTCTGGATCTTCTAGAATTTGTCCAAGTTGTTTTAAGTGGGCAGGGCGAAGTAAGTGTGAAATGTCATCAAAAGCCTTTTCGGTTAAGAGTTCAATGGCTTCTTGGTCTACTTTTAAGAAATCACGATCACCCAGTTTTTCTACTTTTACGTGATCACTTGTTACTAGTTCATATTCCGTTTCGTCTTTTTTTACATGCTGAAATATTGGTTCAAAATTAAAGTCGGCCATTTTTTTCTCCTAAATACCAATTCGAAATCTTGCCCAAATCATTGCCGCAAACATAAAAGCATACCAACTAAACCTTGCTAAAAGCCAGGCGAAATTACCTTTACGGTAGGCGGTATAAGCAGTTAAAGCTGCGTGGGCAAAGAGTAAAATTCCTAATGTAAAACAGGTTTCTGTTAATAAATTATAAAAAAATCCGCTGGCAAACATTTCTGCTTGAGCGGGGTTTCCCTCTACTAGTTTTTTCAATTGATCTTCATATTTTAAAACCATTTCTGCAAGGATCGGATGCCCTATTAAATAGCTACCTAACAAAATCGCACCGAAAACAGCACTCATAATACTTGGCTGCATTTTAAAATATTCGGGTTTGTTGAATTTCCAAGCAATTGCTGTGAAGACTAAAATTAAAACTACGTTAAAAAGAGTTAGGTAATCTAGTTCACCTAAGAAATAAAGACTCATTCCAATTTCAAAGGCAATGGCGACGATGGCACCAAGTAGTCCAGCTTTTAAGCTAAAAAGACTGTCTAAAATTGCAAAAATGATGAGAGGGGCTAGCCCTACTAGGAATAAGCTAATTTGCATGGCCTATTCTCACTTAGTTTTTATCTTTTGTCATTGGCTGGGTGGGTTTTGAACTGGTGCATTGTTTGATTTTTGGGGGAGTTTTTTTGCTCCTCGGTTTTGGTCTTTGAATGAACCGGCCTTCTGAGAAATGTATTTTTTCAGAGGCGCTATTCCGGTCGCAGCCTTCGCTGCTCCCTGCCATCCTTGGGGCTTGTTGAATCCCATCCATGGGATTCAAAACTCTGAAAAAATACATTTCTCAGTAGGCCTCTTTCTCATTTCATTAGAACTAAATCTCGTTGCTGTTTTCTTTGGGTGCTGGCGCGGGGGTGTGGGCAGGCGTAGCCTGCGGTGGCTGTTGAAGTCGCTTTGCTCTTCAAGGTGCTTTTGCTTTATTTTTTGATTTAACTTCTTTGCGGCAGCGTTCGCTGCAGTACTTTACTTCTGACCAATTGTTGCGCCATTTTTTTCTGTATTCCATGGGAAGGCCGCAGTTTTGGCAGATTTTTGTTTCTTTTACTTTCATTTCCAGCCTTTGGTGCTTCCGTCTAAACGTTGGCGGCTGCATTTAAAACGATCTACTGATTCTGGGCGGAGTTTTTCGTGTTTTAATTGGCCTTTTTCGCTAGCTCTTTTTCTCCAACGTCTATAGCTTTTCGCATCTAACTGGGTTCGCATGAATCTTTCCACATCATTTGGACTTAATGAAAATTGTTTTTCGATGCTTTCAAAAGCGCTTCGGTCTTCCCAGGCCATGCGAACAATTCTCTCTTGGTCTTCTATGCTAAATTTTTCCCAGTTTTGACGTAGTTTACTTGAAATACCCATAGTCTTTGCTGTCCTTAGAGATATCTTGCCTTAAAATTTAAAGGCATTTGGTTGGCTTCTGAACATGTATATTATAGCAAAAGAACTTTCCCAGGAGAAGAGAGGTGAAGAGGCTTGTTTATTACATAATTTTCAAGTTTTTTATCTGTTCTGGCTCTTATTTGTATTTAGGGGTATGAATACCAACTTGGAGTCTTAAATCCGAAAAGGATTTATCCGATAGATTAATATGTGTAGAGTGTTTGGTTTTAAATCCGTCATTTCTAGCCAGGTTCATACTAGTTTGACTGAATCTGAAAATGCTTTGGCGATCCAAAGTAAAGAGCATCCTCATGGCTGGGGAGTGGCTTACTATGTTGCAGGTGCACCTCATATTATTAAAAACGTAGACTCAGCGGTGGAATCCAATTTGTTCAAAAGAGTTTCTGGAGTGGTTTCATCAAATACAGTGGTAGCACATATTCGTAAAGCCACTCTTGGTGTTAATTCCATCGTCAATACTCATCCATTTCAATATGGTCCTTGGGTTTTTGCTCATAACGGTCATATTCATGAATTTGAAAAATACAAAGAAGATCTTTTAAGCTTGGTGGCACCAAACTTACGTAGGTTTGTTTTAGGAGAAACCGATTCTGAACTTATTTTTTATGTGATCTTAAGTGAGTTGTACACTCATTATTCTATGTTGGACCGTCCTAGTGTTAGTCAAATGTCTAAGGTTATAGATCTTGCTTTAGAGCGAATCTGTAATTTAATTGGTGATTTTTCTGAGGAAGATACAAGCTCCTTAGAATGTAATTACTTAACTTTTGTGATTACCAATGGCGATTTGATTTTAGCTCATCAAGGTGGAAAAAGACTTTATTACTCCACTTATAAAAATCGATGCTCCGATCGTGATACTTGTTCTAGTTTTTCCCAAAGCTGTGAAGCTGAGTCAGAAGATGGTCAAGTGAACCATATGATATTTAGCTCAGAACCTCTTAGTGGAGAAAATGTGTGGCTGGAGTTAGAAAATGGTGAGCTAATGGGTGTGGATAATCATATGAAGATTTTTCGACGGGATAAAAAATAAAAAGCTAGATAGTGATCTATCTAGCTTTTTTAATTTTAATTTGATTGTGGTTTAGTCTACAACAACACAACTAACATGGTCTGGGGATGATTTATCTTTTCCAACCACTCTTTCTAAAATGTGGTAGTCGGTATTGTCGACAGTTCGTATTTCATTTTTTAGACTGTTCATTGTTGTTTCATCTGCAAAACGGGAAGAGTTCTTATTAAGGATTTTTACAACATAGTCATTCAGAGCATTATCTAAGGCTTTGTTTTGGGCATCATTTAAAACGATCTCATCACAAATCTTTTCACCATTGATGAAGGCAATAGACTTAATAGATCTACGTAATGT
>JAYZXX010000172.1:0-18386 GCA_036140815.1 Bdellovibrionota bacterium
ATCCAAGATTTCTTGCAAACCCGTCGCATTGTAGCCTTGTTTGCGAAATAAGTGGTATGCGGCATGTAGTATCTTTTTTTTCGATGCATTCATTAAATACATTTTAACTTAAAAATGTACTGCTTGGTACAGAAAATGCTCAAATAATGTTTAATGAGAAGCCTTAAGAATTTATTAATAATTTCATAAGCTTAAACTTTTTTCCTTGTCCTAAAATCTAGTTTCGACACATTCTATTTGCTTTCCTTCGCTTTGTCTTGCAAAAGCCCGAAATTGCGAGAGAAAATAGACACTGAACAACAATAATGTTTTTGCAACTATTAAAGAAGGAGTCCGTTTGTGGAAGCTTTAGGAGAAATTTACGGTATTTTAAATGCCTATGGTGCATGGGGAGTTGTTGGTTCGGTAGCCTTGATTTTGGCCATTGGATTTTTAGGTTCCCCATTTATCGTTTGGACGATTGGTATCGCTGCCATCATGATTGGTTACGCTGCACCTGAATCGGCCTTAATCGTTGCTGCGGTAATCGCAGTGATATTTAACATCAAACCAATTCGTGCTGCCATAGTTTCAAGCCTGGTTATGAACACGATGAAAAAACTTGGTTTGATTCCAAAGATTTCAGAGACAGAAAGAGCTGCATTAGATGCAGGTAAAGTTTGGGCTGAGGCTGAGTTATTTAGTGGAAAGCCAAACCTTAAAAGATTATTGAATGAAACTTATCCTTCTTTAAATGATGAAGAACAAGCTTTTATGGATGGTCCTGTAGAACAGCTTTGTAATCTATTAGATGATTGGGAGATTACAAAAAATCGTGCCATGCCGAAAGAAGTTTGGGACTTCTTACGTAAAGAGAAGTTTTTGGGAATGATTATTCCTAAAGAATATGGTGGTTTAGGAATCAGTGCTTTAGGGCACGGAGCTGTGATCGAAAAAATTTCAGGTCGCAGTATCACTGCAGGAGTGACAGTGATGGTTCCAAACTCTTTGGGGCCAGCAGAGCTACTACTTCATTATGGAACTCAAGAGCAGCGTGATTATTACTTACCACGTCTTGCCAATGGAACCGAGATTCCATGTTTTGCATTGACTGAGCCAACTGCCGGTTCAGATGCTGGATCATTGATTTCTCATGGTGAAGTTTTTAAAGGGGAAGACGGTAAGTTGTACCTTAAGTTGAACTGGAACAAACGCTATATCACTTTGGCAGCCATTTCTACGGTACTAGGTTTAGCCTTCCGTTTAAATGACCCGAATGATTTACTTGGAAAAGGTGGTGGAGACCTAGGTATTACTTGTGCCTTGATTCCTTCAGACACTCCAGGGGTTGTTATTGGTCGTCGCCATGACCCGTTAAACACTCCTTTCTATAACTGTCCAACGCAAGGTCATGATGTTGTAGTTTCTGTGGATCAAATTATTGGTGGAGTGACCAATGCAGGTAAAGGCTGGCCAATGTTAATGGAAAGCTTAGCTGCTGGTCGCGGTATTTCTTTAGTGAGTCAAAGCTCAGGGGGAGCAAAACTAGCTTTCCGTGGTGTAGGAGCATATTCAGCCATTCGTAAACAGTTCGGAATGCCAGTGGGTAAGTTTGAAGGTGTTGCTGAACCTTTAAGTTTCATTGGTTCTTCTGCATATATGTTAGAAGCACTTCGTAAGTATACAGCTGGTGCAATCGACAACGGAATTCAACCTCCTGTAGTAACTGCAATTGCAAAATACAATTCAACGGAGTTGATGAGAAAAGCTGTGATTCACGGAATGGATATTATTGGTGGAGCAGGAATTTCACGAGGCCCAAGAAACTTTTTAGCAAATGGCTATACCGCCACTCCAATTGGAATTACGGTCGAAGGGGCAAACATTTTAACTCGTACCTTAATTATTTTTGGTCAAGGTGCTTTACGTGCTCACCCCTATGCTTACAAAGAAGTAGCAGCGGTTGAAGCTGGAGATGTTTCGGCATTTGATAGAGCTTTCTGGGGTCATATTAATCATATCGTTCGCAACGCTTGTCGCGCCTTGGTATTGAGTGTGACACGTGGTTGGTTAGCAAGCGCTCCTGTAAGTGGTCCTACGGCTAAGTACTGGAGAAAGCTATCTTGGACATCTGCTACTTATGCTTTTATGTCTGATATTGCTATGGGGAGTCTTGGTGGCGCCTTAAAAGTGAAAGAAAGACTAACTGGTCGCTATGCTGATATTCTTTCTTGGATGTACATTGGTACTGCTGTGCTGAGAAGATGGGAAGCGGAAGGTAGAAGAAAAGAAGATTTACCTTTTGTTCATATGTCTATGCAGTATGCTTTTACTCAAATTCAAACTGCCTTTGATGGTATTTACGAGAACCTTCCAGTTCCTGGATTGTCATGGTTTTTCAAATACCCAATCAAGTTTTGGTCTGAGTTTAATAAATTAAGTCGTAACGTAGAAGATAGTGTGAGTAACGAAGTGGCTAGATTAATGCAACAAGATAGTGAACAACGTGATCGCCTAACTGAAAACGTTTTTGTAAAAGATGATTTTAATGATGGTCTTGCAAAAATCGATATGACTTTCAAAAAAGTGAAAGAAGCCGAAGCGGTTGAGAAAAAGCTTCGTGCTGCTGTTAAAGCGAAACAAATTCCTAGAGTTAAAGGTTTAGCTTTGGCAGAAGAAGGTAAGAAAGCTGGTGTAATTACTGATGAGGAATACGCTTTAGTTCAAAAAGCAGAAGAGATGCGCTTGGATGCGGTTCAAGTGGATGATTTTGCTCCTGAAGAGTATTTTCCAGATGGTAAAAAACCAATTGAAACAGAAAGCACAAATGCTGCTGCAGATCTAAATACTCAAGCAGGTAATGCTTAGTAGGAAAAATAAAACAGCTAAGCCGGGCATTTTGCTCGGCTTTTTTTTTGAGGCTAAATTATGAATAAATATGTTAGTATTGGAAGATTTGGAACTGAAAATGGCTTTTATCAGTTTAGTGATGTGCAAAAGCTAGCAGAACAACTCATAGAAGCTGGTTTTACTGCGGTAGTTGAGATGGCTCCTGGAGCACCTCTTGAAGGCCTAAATGTCTTTTATCTAAGAGTTCCAGAGGATCAATTCTTAGAAGCAAAACGCTTTTTTCACGAAAAGCTCAAGCTTTAAAATTCATCTGTGTAAACTAATGAAGAGGTTTTAGCGATGATTCTACATGGGTTCAATTCTTCATGGGAATAGTAGTAGTGCCTTTTGATATGATCCATGAAAGTAGTATTTCTGATCGCTGGAATTTCAAATAGTTTAGCTAAATACCTACTTAAGTTCTTATATTCCTTTATCTTTTTATAACTACATTTAAAATGTACAGCATATACGTCATCAAAGCGAATCAAGCTTGTTACCAAACGAATGTCGGCTTCTGTGAGCTGTTCTCCCACTAGAAAGTCTTTGTTTTCGAGCTGAGATTCTATTTTGTCTAAACATTGAAAAAGTTCAGTAACCGCTTTGTCATAGACCTTTTGTTTTTTGGAGAAGCCGGCTTTATATACTCCATTATTTACCTTATCGTAAATTTCTTCATTCCATTCATCAATCTGGCTTCTTAAGTTTTCAGGGTAATAGTCTTTTTCATTTTTTGTAATTGAGTTGAAAGCAGTATTAAAAATTCTGATAATTTCTGAAGATTCATTGTTAACGATGCTGTTAGTCTGTTTGTCGAATAAGACAGGGACAGTAACACTAGTGGATACATCTGATTGAGCAAGAGTGTATATTTCATGTAAGTGGGATTTATTAAAAAGATGATCTTTGCTGGCTTCAGGAAAACTACTATCAAACTTCCAGCCATAATCTAACATATCCGGGTGTACCACACTTAGACTGATGTGCTCTTCAAGGCCTTTCAATTCTCTCATAATTAGCGTCCTATGGGCCCAGGGACATGCATAGGATACATAAAGGTGATATCTGCCTGATTCAGCAGGGTATTTGTCATTTCCTATTTTATCGAGAAAACTACGAGGAATTCTATCATAAGCGCCACTATCATCACTTGTTATGATACTTGTTTTCACCCATTTTCCATCAATTAAACGTCCCATAAACACTCCTTTAGAAAAGACTAAGATGTGATTTATGGAATGTAAACAGCAATAAACAATTACTCCGGGATTTGGCAAGTTTTCGATGATTTCTGCAAAGGGGACATTTATGTGTTTTTAATTCCTTTGTTTCCTTACAAAATCTCAATCTAAGGCTATTTATTTTGATCTGCAATTCTTTGTCTCAGTTATATAGAAAGATTTTTTCTAATAGTTTTTTTAAAACTGATTCCATATCAATACCTCAAATTTATTAGATAATCTGGATATAAAGTATTAAGAATAAACATTTATGAGAATAAAGTTAAGCTTTTGTCAAAATTGTTAAAGAGCACTTGAATCTTTAGCCTAAGGTTTGTGGGTTTTGCTTTTTGTTAATTTTTGGTAAATGAATCTTTCATTTTTCAACAAATATTAGCTCTAGCCAAGTTTAAACCCCGATAAGAATATTAAGCATCTTTTATAATTGGTCTTCACATTTTCATATTTGGTTAAGGATGTAATTTTTTTGTTAACTTTCGGTGACCAAAGTATGAAATAGAAAAATCTGATTTGAGACTGAAGCTATTTTTTTAAAGTTGAATGTTTGAAGTTTCGATAAGCACCTGTCGAATTTTTTTCAAGGAGAAAAATAGAATGGGAAAATTGGCCAGACCACCGAAACATGATGATAAGCAAACTCTTCTAGCAGAACCAGATATTCATTTGGTGAAATCAAGTCCAAATGACAACGCTAAGAAAGCGCAAGTGAAAGCAGCTGCGGATAAAAGGGCGAAAGCTCGAACGGCAGCCAAACGCCAACAAGCAGCGGAAAGAATTGCAGGGGCAGCGGAAGAACTGGCATCAGGTGTGTCCGAAGCATCTAGTGCTTCCACTCAGTTAAGTTCAGCTATGAATCAAGTAGCTTCGGGAGCTAATCAAGCAAGTGCAGCAACACAACAAAGTCAGGCGGTTGCTGTTCAGTTGGATAATACTTCCACTCTGGCAGCCTCTGCTTCTCAACAGTCTCTTAAAAAAGTAAATTCAATTCAGGGGCTTGTGGAGAATACCTCAATAGATATACGAAATCTGATTCGTTCTATCTCAATAGCATCAGAAAAAAATGTTGAGTCTGCGAAGATGGTGCAAGAACTTGAAACGCAAGCTAGTGAAGTAGAAGAGTTGGTGGGAGCGGTGGCTCAAATCGCAGATCAAACAAATCTTTTAGCCTTAAACGCAGCCATTGAGGCTGCACGAGCAGGGGAGCATGGTAAAGGTTTTGCGGTTGTGGCTGATGAAGTTAGAAATCTAGCTGAGGTGGCGGAAAAAAGTGCTACAGACATAAGACAGTTAATCTCAGCAATCAAAAAGGACGTAAAGCAAGTCGCTAATGACACAGAAACTGCTGGTCGAAATGCTCTAGATGAGGTGGAAAAGGGAAGGAAGATAACAGAGCAACTTGATCAAATGAAAACAGATGCAGAGCAAGTTCAAATTGGCTCTGAAGAAATTGGAAACCTTACTGCCGAGATGTCTACCGCAATTGGTCAATTTAAAGGCGGCACGGATGAAATTGCTACCTCTGCTGAGGAGTCGGCAGCGGCAGCACATCAAGCTAGTAGTACTTGTGAAGAGCAAATGAAAGCTCTTGATGATATTCAAAGTACCACTGATGAATTAGCTCAGATGGCAGAAGACCTTAAGGTTAATACAGACTCTACAAAATCTGCGGAGGAATTAGCTTCAGCGGCAGAAGAACTATCAGCTACCATTGAAGAAGCAAACGCAGCCTCTCAACAGATTATGTCTGCGGTTTCTCAGATCTCTAAGGGATCGGAGTCTCAAGCCAGTGCGGCAGAAGAGTCCGCAGCTGCTTTGTCGCAAATCGAAGCCAATACACAGGTTATACTTGAAAAATCAGAAGCTTCTCTCGAAAAAGTAAACTCGTTACAAGAATTGTTAGGTCAAAATAAGTCTGCTGTCGATGAGTTAATCAACGGTATTGGCAAGGCTGCTGAGGCGAGTAAGTCTTCGGCGAATAATGTGAAGACACTAGAGGGGCAAATTGCCAGGATTGGAACTATTGTAGACCAAATTACAACCACGGCACTAAAGACAGATATGTTAGCAGTAAATGGTGGGGTGGAAGCTGCGCGGGCAGGCGATTTCGGAAAGGGCTTTGCTGTTGTTGCAGAAGACATTCGTTCCCTAGCAAATGATTCAACTTCTAATGCAGAGAAAATAAAGGAAATGGTAAAAAGCATTATTGATAAGACCCGAGTTGTTTCGTCTGATGTTTTGGAAGTAGGCTTAACTGCTGAGCAAGAAGTTCAAAGTGCAAAGAAAAGTACAGAAGCTTTGGAGCGAATCGAAGCAGATATGCGTGAAGTTCAAGAGGGTGTAGATAGTATTAAAACAAGTTCTATTCAGGCGGTATCAGCAGTGAATGAGGCGAGAAAAGGGGTTGAGCAAATTAGTTCTGCCGCACAACAAGCATCAAGTGGTGCTCAGCAAGCATCTGCATCAGCGATTCAGCAATCAAGAGGTATGGAAGAATTAGCAAGAGCTGTGGAAGAAATTTCTGCAATGGCAGACGAACTTCAAAACTAAGAAGGCTGGTATGAACAAAGATGCACTAGCTGAAGTAGCTGAGTCTACTGATGCCAACAAAATTGTGACCTTTCGCTTAGGAGAAGAGAGATTGGGGCTACCCATTTCTCTAATCCAAGAAATAATACGAGTACCCTCTTTGAGTAAGGTGCCTAGTTCTGAGCCGTCACTTCTTGGGGTAGGGAATCTCCGGGGGCAAACTCTTCCTGTGATTAGTTTACGGAAGCGTTTGGGATTAGAAGATAGAGCATTTGATGATTCAACAAGAATTCTAGTAGTTAATTTTGGTGGGGTTTTAAATGGTTTGGTCGTTGACTCGGTAGCAGAAGTTTACCATTTCGAAAATGATAAGTTAGACGAACCTCCGGCCACCATTGCTGGGATTAAAGATGGTTTTCTTAAAAAAGTACTAAGGACAGACAAAGAAGGGGATTTGATTTTAATTCTATGCGGTGAAAAGATTTTTCCAGAATTAGATCTAAAATCCCTTTTAGAGCAACAGGATCAAGAGATGGACATAGATATAGAAAAAGAAAAGGAAGGTTCGCAAAGTGGTATTACGAAAGTGGTTGCTTTTAAAGTATCCAAGGAGGAATGTGCCTTTGATATTATGCAGGTAAAAGAAATTATCAGGATGTCGAAGGTGACGCCCGTTCCTAAAACACCAAAATATGTCTTAGGGGTGATGTCGCTTCGTAATAGCTTGCTACCAGTACTGGATCTAAGAAGTTTGTTTGGTCAAATGAGCTTAGAAGAAGAGTTAGATTTGAAGTACCAAGAGCTTATTGCTAGTTTTGACGTTAATGACGAGAACTACGAAGAAGTAATTAAAAACTTTAAAGAAGAGTTTGAGGATAATAAGAAATTAGCCATCTACTCTCGTAGAATCATGGTTGTAGAACTACACGGACTTTTAACCGGTATTTTGGTGGATTCAGTTTCACAAGTTTTATCTGTAGAGCAGCATCTTATTGATCCACCACCACCCATCATTGGTGGAAAGGACTCAAATAAAATTCAAGGAGTTGCGAAGCTTAACCAAGGCAAGAGAATCATTATGTATTTGGATTTGGCAAACCTATTTGATGGTGATGAGGTTGAAAAAATTAAAGAGTCAGCGGGAGATCAAACGAGCATTCATCGAATTGAAGAGTCCGTTGAAAACGGGGAAGAGATTCAGTTGGTTTGTTTCAAGCTAGAGGATGAGGAATACGCGGTTGATATTATGAAGGTGCAAGAAATTATTCGTGTAGGTGAAATAACTTGTGTGCCTCAATCTAAAAAATACATGAGAGGGGTTATAAACTTACGAGGGTCGGTGGCGCCTGTAGTAGATATGCGTGTTCGTCTTGGTTTGGGCCTGCAAGAATTAAATGATCAAAATAGAATAATTGTAATGCGAATCGACTCTAAATCAGTTGGTTTTGTAGTGGATTCAGTTACCGAAGTACTCAGAATGTATAGTTCTGATACTGAGGATACACCAGGTGCTTTAAGCAATGGAAAAGACCAGTTTCTCAAGGCCATTGGTAAATTGGAAGAAGGAAAGCGAATTATTTCTTTGATTGATGAAAAGTTAATACTACAAGACGATGAACTCCAGCGTGAAATAGAAGAAACAAGTCTGGCAGGGGAAAGCGTTGAGCAAGAAGCAAGTTAAGACCAATGGGTACGCATTTGGAAATTTGGATGACGATCTTTACACTTCGGGGATTGGTTCTTGCGTAGTGATGGTTGTATGGGAGCCTTTAGAGAAAATTGGAAGTCTAAGCCATATGTCGTTGCCTTTGACTGCCTTGATCCCAGAGAATGGAAAAATGGGAAAAAATCCAACGAAGACAATCCCATACATCATTCAGGCTATGATGAGTAGAGGGGCAAAAAAAGAATTAATGCAAGTTAGCCTTTTTGGTGGGGGAGATCTTTTTAACAGCACCGAATCGATGAATATCGGAGCTAAGTTAATACTAGAAGCTAAAAAATGTCTAACTTGTCTTGGTATAGATTTAAAAAATGAAGACACTGGCGGAAGTGTTGGAAGGGCTGTGTCTTTAAAGGTAAGTAATGGTCAAATTACTGTAGATCGATTAGACGGTATGAGCATTTTATTTTAGAGGGCGATATGAAGTTTTCAGTTTTAGTAGTAGACGATTCTGCATTGATGAGAAAAAAAATTACCGAGATCTTGGAGAAGGATCCTGAGTTAAAAGTAGTGGCAAAAGCACGTAATGGTGTTGAAGCACTAGACATGATAGAAAAACATAACCCAGATGTTATAAGTCTAGACATTAATATGCCAGAAATGGATGGACTTACTTTGCTTGCAAATATGCAATCAAAGTATGATATCCCTGTGGTGATGGTTTCTTCCCTTACGCAAGAAGGAGCTGTAACTACTTTCGAAGCTTTGGAATTAGGTGCGGTTGATTTTGTTCCGAAACCTGGCGGCACAATTTCAAGAAATATAAATGAGGTAGAGGATCTAATTCGTACAAAAGTTAAGGCGGCAACCAAAGCTAGAGTGGCATTACTGAAAAAGAAACCGGCTCTTGTTGCTAAAAAGCGAAGTGCTAGTCCAAAGCGGGTGCGAACCAATATTGACAAAAACATCCATCGTGTTGTTTTGATTGCAACATCAACAGGTGGGCCCAAAACGATTTTTGATATATTGCCTTATCTTCCTAGTGAATTTAATTTTTCACTTGTAGTGGTTCAACATATTCCTGGTGCTTTTTCATCTGGTCTGGCTTCTAGAATCAATAGCTCTTGCAGTTTTGAGTTTAAATTGGCGGAAGAAGGGGAAGAGCTTGTTCCTGGGGTTGGCTATTTGGCTCCAGGAGGAAAGCATTTGACGGTTCATAAGAACTCAAAATCTGCTCCTCGTTTCCGGCTATCAAGTTACCCTAAGGATACGATGTTTACTCCGGCGGCTGATGTGACCTTTACTTCTTTCGCAAAAGCATTGCGAAATAGATGCATTGGAGTTGTGTTAACTGGTATGGGCGATGACGGCAGCATTGGGGTTGAATGGATCAAAGAATGCGGTGGAAAAACATTAGCAGAAAGTGAAGAGACCAGCATTGTTTTTGGAATGCCAAAAGCGGCAATAGACACTGGTTGTGTAGACGAAGTTTGCTCTAGTTATGAAATGTGTGACAAGATTTTAGAATTTGCAGGATATGAAGAAGGAGTGAGTAATGGAAAAGTTGGATGAAATATTTGAGTTAATCCAGTCCAATGATTTCGCTATAAAACGAGTGGGACTGGAGGAGCTGGCAGAATTATCTGATCCAAGCCATCTGGACTATTTTTTGGAAAACCTCCATTCTGCGGATAAAGGAGTCCAAGAAGTTTGCGTTGATCATTTAATTTATTTGAAAAGCCCAAACTCGGTACCGAGTTTAGTGGAAAACCTTAAGTCAGAAAATGTACCATTAAGAAACTCTAGTTTTGAGGTATTATCATTTATCTCCCATGAAGCCGTAGACCAGATCATCAATAACTTATGGATTCATGACAATGATGTGGATAAGTTTCTTTTAGACGCTCTAATCTATAATCATCGAAAGATTAATCTAACAGAAAGACATGCTGAAATTATTCATAAAGGATTCGATATTGAAAATGAAAATATAGTGGGGGCAGTGGTTGAATTGCTTGCCATTTTAAATACGGAAGAAAGTTGGAATGTACTAAGAGAAAAATGCAAAATTCAGAACGGCTGGATTCAATTTGCGATTCTTTCATACATGGACAAGATTAATCCTGATCAATTAGACCTGGTAAAAAATGAGATGTTAGATTCGTATGCAACTGAAGAAGCTAAAATATTTTTTAAAATGAAGGGAGTGGCTTGATATGTCAGCGATAGATTTCGAAAAATTGAGGGATCTAATCTATCGTAAAACCGGTATGCGGTTCGAGGCGAAGAAAGATTATTTCCTAAAAAGTAGAATTGAACAAAGAATGGCAGAGTTGGACTTAGAGAGCTATGGAGACTATATGTCTGAGCTACTCTTTGATAGAAAAGGAAAAGAGTTTCAGGAGTTTCTAGAAAAGATCACTGTAAATGAAACATACTTTTTCAGAGATTTTCCACAGCTGCAAGGTTTTGCGGAGAATGTTTTACCTTCTTATTTAGAAGAAAAAAGAAAGAACGGCGACTACAATTTAAGAATATGGTCCGCAGCCTGCTCTACTGGTGAAGAAGCATATACATTATCTATTATTTTCAATGAAGTTATTGATGATATAGAAAAATGGAATATTGAGATTGTTGCAACAGATATTGACCGCAGTGTTTTAGCGAAAGCATCTGAAGGTATTTACTCGGTAAGATCTATGAAAGAAACTCCTTTACCTTATAGAGCAAAGTATTTTACTCAAAATGGTAATGAGTTTCATGTAAAGCATAGAATGTTTGAAAACATTGAGTTTAAGCAACTGAATTTGACAGACCGTATAGAAATGCTAAAGATGCGAAATTTTGACTTTGTCTTTTGTCGAAATGTTTTAATTTATTTTGATGACGATTCTCGTAAGAAAGTAGTCGCTCAATTGTATGACTCTTTAAATCATTCGGGATTTTTATTTTTAGGTCATTCAGAATCAATCGGTAGAATCACCGCTGCCTTTAAACTAAGAAAAATAGAGGGGTTTTTATGTTACCAGAAACCATGAACAAGAAAGCAAAAGTATTAATCGTAGACGACTCCCAGGTGGTACTATCTTTTCACAAGGCGATGTTGGAGCAAAATGGTTACGAAACCGAATGTGCCATTAACGGTTTCGAGGCCTTAGAGAGGTTCTCAACCGAGAAGTTCGATTTGATCATTACCGATGTAAATATGCCGAAAATGGATGGTTATCAATTTACCGAAGAAGTTCGAAAGCAAGATGCAGAAATTCCCATCATTATGGTTACAACAGAATCACAACCTCACGACCGAGAAAAAGGTCTTGATGCTGGTGTTGATTTGTTTTTAGTGAAGCCCTTGAAATTAGATATACTTAAAGAAAGCTTAGAAGATTTGGTTGCTTAGCATACGGAAATAGTTATGGATGTATTTGAAGACGATGGTTTATTAAAGGAATTTTTTCTAGATGCACTTGAGCATATGGAAGGCAGTGATAAGCTCCTAATGGGCTTAGAATCGGGTGGTGATCAGGCTGAGAACATAGCCCTATTATTTAGAGCTTTTCATAGTGTAAAAGGTGGAGCAGCAATGTTTGACCTTAAAGATCTAACTCGCTTAGCACATACCATTGAAAATCGTCTTGATGAATACAGACAAAGTCATGATCCTGTTTCTGCCGATGACCTTGATAATTTTTTGTTAGGTGCGGATTTATTAAAACATATTCTGGAGACTCGATGCCAAGAACTGGAAGACTCTAGCGAAAAGAAAAATTTTGATGCTGAAATTGATGAAATACTAGAAGCATTCAATGGGTCTCAGCCAGCTCCCGAAATGAACTTAGAGAATTTAAAAGCCTTCCAACTGGAGGCCTTAGAAAACCTTGAAGTGGTTGAGGCTGGCTTGATGGATTTAGAAAATTCTCCTGAAGACAAGGAATTAATCAATGAAATTTTCAGAGGAATTCACACTATTAAAGGTTCATCAGATTATGTAGGCGTAAAAGATATAACTGATCTTGGGCATAAGCTTGAAAGCTTCTTAGATATAGCTAGAAAAGATGAGTCTTTTATTATGGGGGAAGGGCAAATTAGTTCCTGCCTATTTGCTACCGATGTTTTGAGAAATTTGGTGGAAAATTGTCTAGAGGTCAATTATAAAGATAAAAATCTAGGAAGAGCAATTCATACGATTGATAATGAAATTATAAGTTACCAGTCGTCTGACACCAATTTAGACCCTATGGAACTAGAGGTTTTTAGTGATTTTCTAGTGCAAAATTTTAACGTATTAGGAAAGTTTTGTGATCTTTTGGATGATCAAGAACGAAGACCAAAAGCCGCTAACTCTATTTTGAGAGCTGTTAAGCATTTGAAGAATTATGCAAAACGAAAGGGAGAAAAAGTCATTGGTGGACTTTCCGAAGAAGTATATCAAACTATAAAATCATCGGACTTAAACGGTGAAGATCTAGAAGTTTTAAAAGAAAAGCTAGCCACATTGATTGATTGTTTGGAAACAAAAATTAATTCTGTGCAAGAAAAGCTAATTGAAATGGCCACGCAAAGTGTGGATATTGAAGAAACTATGGTAGATGTTTTAAGTACCGTGGCTGATGATCTTCAAGTGACTAAGTCAATAGGCGGTGAGGACGATAAAAAGGAAAGGGTTAGCTCTACTCTTCGAATAGAACAAGAATTAGCGGATAATTTTACAAATTTGGTTGGTGAATTGACAGTGGCGAAAAACTCTCTTTTTCATCTTGTAGAGGGCTTGAAAAGCTCTAGTGAAAGAGATAGGGCCATGGCGCTTAGTACCTATTCTAAATTATCAAACGATATAGCTCAGCTTTCTAATGAGTTAAATTATAATGTGATGAAGATGCGAATGGTTCCTGTGAAACAACTTTTTTCTCGTTTCCCTCGCTTGGTTAGAGATTTATCAAAGAAAGTGGATAAACCCGTGAAAATCCAATTGTTTGGGGAAGAGACTGAAATTGATAAGACCATTGCTGAAAAGTTGGTTGATCCATTAGTTCATATGATTCGAAATTCACTAGATCATGGAATTGAAAAAACAGAAAATAGAATCATTGCGGATAAGCCAGAAGAGGCGACTGTTAGCTTAAGCGCCAAACATGAAGGTTCTAAAATAGTTATCGAGTTAAAAGATGATGGCGGAGGTATCGATACGGAAAGGGTTTTAGATAAAGCGCTTAAAAATAACTTAGTGAAACCAGATCAAATCGAAAAGCTCACTCATGATGAGATTATAAGTTTTATTATGCTCCCTGGTTTTAGTACTGCCGCTGAGGTTACGGATCTATCTGGACGAGGGGTTGGCATGGATGTGGTGAAAAGCAATATCGAAAAACTAAAGGGAAAAATCAATGTGAGCTCTGAAAGAGGAGTTGGTACTACTTTTCGAATGGAACTACCTTTGACGATGGCAATCGTGGAAGCATTGATGGTGGAGGATGCCAAAAGAGTCTATGCGATTCCTCTAGATAATGTGACAGAAACTTTGAAAGTGAAAAAGAGCGATATTTTTACTTTGATGGGGCGTCGTTGTGTTTCTCTGCGAGGGGATGTGGTAGGCATTGATAGCTTAAAGAATATATTGTTTCCTGAACAAATAGACTCGGAACCAGAGACAGATTCAGATGATCGATTAATTAATATTGTGATTCTGAATGTTGATGGAAAATCAATGGGAATCATATTGGATAAAATTCTGAAAAACGAAGATATTGTTGTGAAAGCTCTACCTGATGTATATAAAAATAATAAGCTGTTGGCGGGGGCTTCAATTTTGGGAGACGGAAGAGCTATATTAATTGTTGATACTAATAATATTATTTCAATGGTATCGGAGGGCTCGATGCTCTCCCATGCTTCTGTTTCTTAATCATTTTTGCCTTAGATTTTTTTGCTTTCTAGGCGCTGGTACAAGTATATTCATATTTTTATAAACTCCTTAAATAGCCCTTAGCCTTGCTTTTTAAGTGTTTATTTGAATTCTTCATCTTAGGTTTGAATCTTTCTTTTACAATAATTTCTAAAAAATGAATTTGTCTTTGTCTCAGTATCTTAGTTTTCAATATTAAAGTCTTGCAGTTTCTGCGGTATTCTTTCAAAAATATCAACAAATAGACTAATAAATTTTCTCAAAAAATATAGTTATCTTTTACAGGACCGTCTAGTTTAAGCAAAAAATTAAACTTTCCACCGATTTAAAGTGTCAAAGACTAGGCATGCTTTCTGCTCTGTATTTAGGTGGGGGAAACGTTTATGGGTAAGTTAAGTCTAAAGTCTAGTCTGTTGAAGTTTTGCATGTTAAGTTTATTCACTAGTGCTTGTGATCGGTTACCAGCAGATTTCGGTTTGCGAGTTGCAGATCCAGAATCTGGGGCAAGCATAATATGTGATGAAAACACTTCAAATTTTGGAATCATAATTCCTTCTGTGGTGGAGCAAGGCGATCAAATTGTCCTACGCTTTAAAGGTGGTGGAGAAGCAAAGTGGACTCTTAATACCACTGAGGGTGAAAGGCATTATCAAGGCCTAGATGTTTCTGTATCCTTTGATGATGTTCAGGTGGTTTCTGGCAACATGACAGGAACTAGTGTTTGCTTGAGTGAAGAATCGCATGAGTTCAGCATTGATGTGATTGAAAAATTGGGTGAGGCTCATTTGAATATTGCTGAAGATAAAGCATTTACCAATTTGGCCAAAGTAGATCTTTTGCACTCTGTATCGGGCGCTGAAGAAATGATCATTACCGCCAGTCCGAATTGCGTTGGTGAGTGGCAGCGGTATAGGCAAGACTCCATTGTAAATCTTTACAATGGAAATTCTGAGAATCGATTTTTTGCAAAATTTAGAAATCAATTGCGTGAAACAAATTGTGTTTCTACTTCAATTATACATGATTCTGAAGCACCTAGTTTGAGGCTTGTAAATCTTCCTCCAGTGATTTCTAATAAAGTGAATTTTTCGGTTGGTATAGAGGCTAGTGATACACTAAGTGGAGTGGCGCAGGTTTTCTGTAAAATCGATAGTTCTGATTTTCAAGTCTGTGGAAATTCTTTTATTCAAAACAATTTGTCGGAAGGTCTTCATAGCTTAGAGTTTTATGCCATCGACAATGTAGGTAACACTTCGAATGTGATGGATTATGAGTTTTCTATTGATACCACGGCTCCTGTGATTGCCTGGGAACAGTTTCCAAATGCTTATGTTGCTCCAGGTGTGGTAAATTTCGTTGCGAAAGAACAAGTGAAAGAAAATTTGGTTTGGACTTGTAGCTATGATGCTCAAGTGATTCAAAACTGTACGGGGAGTTTTAGTAAGCAAGAATCGGCTGAAGGTCTGCATAATGTTATGATTTATGCCACTGATTCCAATGGCAACAAGAGTAACATACTGAGTAGAGGTTTTGCGGTAGATGCTAGTGGTCCGGTAATACAAATTACAGATAAGCCATTGAACCCAAGCGTGGATAAAAAGGCTGAGTTTAGCTTTGTTGCAAATGACCAATATAGCCAGGTTACCGGCTACTATTGTTCTTTAAATAATGCTCAATACTCTGAATGTAAGTCACCAATGGCCTACCAGCTAGACAACGCCTTTCATAGTTTCAAAGTCTATGCTGTAGACTCCCTAGGAAATGTAGGGCAGGCTGTAAATTATGAGTGGGAGATCGATGATGGAATCGTCTCTGAAGAGATCTTAGTTAGCAAGCCTGTGAAGAAAGTAGATATTGTTGTGGTGATAGATAACTCTAGCTCAATGGATAAGGAACAAAAAGAGATCGGAAAACGATTTGGCAATTTTATTGATTCTTTGGCAGGGCTTGATTGGCGTTTAGGTATCATTACTACCAATGCAGATAATGACGGTCCTCATTCAGGTGGGCGATTGCAAAACTTTGCCAATAATATGAACCGAGATCCTATCTATTATTTAGACTCTAGTGTTCGTGGCTATGATGAATATTTTAAAAGAACAATTCGTCGTAGAGAAAGTGGCAATGATACTGAGGAAGGGATAAAGTCCATTCGTAAGTTTCTAAATCGGGAAGACTCTCAAATTCTAAGAGACCACTCAAATTTTGCTACTATTATTATTTCGGATGAAGATGAAAGGTCTAGAGGGACAAATTTAAGGGATGAAAATAAGCCTGAAAAATTAATTAAAGCCATTTCTGATAAATACGAAGGAAAGAAAGTCTACAGTAATCACTCGGTAGTGTATCGTCCAGGAGATGATCGTTGTGCTAGGAGAGGGGGGAAGTATGAGGCCAATGTCTATGCCGAACTTACCCAGCTCACAGATGGTATTTTGGCTGATATCTGTTCTGATGATTACAGTTCCCAGTTAGCGGATATTGGAGATAGAATTCAAGAAACAGCCTTCTCCTTAGCTCTCCAATGTGAGCCAAGGGATACGGATGGAGATGCTAAGCCAAATCTTGTGGTAAATTTAAGTCCTTCTCAAGATGTTCAGTATGAAGTTAAAAAGAACAAAGTCTTTTTTACACCTTATCCAGAAGAAGGCACAAAAATGCATCTAGTCTATCGCTGTAAAAGATAGTTTTACTTTAATGGAAAGGATGTCAGTTTTTTATAAACTGGCATTCTATTTTGCAATACCGATTCAAAAAGACAGATTTCAGAAATTTCCTTCTTACCAAATTGCTTTCGCAAAAATGGCTGTAACAGGCTTCCTAAATGCTTTGTACTTCTCAGTCTTCCTAAAGAAATATGAGGTTTATACGCATGGGAAAAATCGATCTTTTTTTCTGGTAAAAGCTCTTCGCAGAGGTCCTGGATCTCTCTTTGAAAGTTCATAAGGTCCCGAGACTCACGAATTCCAAGCCACAAAACGCGGCCTTTTTCTACACTTGGAAAGGCTCCCGTGTTTTTTACTTCTATTTGAAACTTAGGTGTTTTTTTGGCTAACTTTGCAATTTTGTTTTCGATCAAAGTCAGTTCTTTTTCCTCTAGGTTTTCTAAAAGGTGTAAGCTTAGATGAAAGTTGTCTGGTGGAACCCATTTGATAGGGTAGCTTCGTTTGTCAGAAAAAATTTTTAATTTTTTCATCATTTCCGGCATGCCATCTAGTTCTTCAAACTGAATGGGGATGGCTAATAGTAGTTTTCTCGTAGGATTTGCCATATTTCAATTATAGTTTAGTTTCCAGCTCTGGTCCTGGCTTTCTTTGTGAAACGATAAATCTAGACTCAGTCTGCTTAAGAATTCGTTAAAAACTTTCTTCTCTACAAAATTGTTGGTGTTTTTTTGAGCATTGACCCTTTTCAAGCCCTCTTTTAAACTTTAGCCGAACCCAGCATCCCAAAAAAGGAATTCTATGCGACTGTTACTAATTTTACTTTTTATTTTAGCTTCTTGTACAACGCCAGAAAAAACTCCCTATGAAAAGGATTTAGATAACTATTTAAATCAACAAAGTTTGACTAAACGAAGTGATGAAGTTCGTGCTTTATGGATTGTTCGTTTAGAAATGAAATCAAAGAGCGACATCGATAAAAGCATTGCCAAAATGCTTGAATACAGTTTGAACACCGCTATCGTTCAGGTAAGAGGTCTGTCTGATGTTTTGTACCCATCCAAAATTGAACCAATGGCAGATGAGATTGAGGAAGGTTTAGAAGATCCATTTCAATATTTTATTGATCAAGCAAAAGTAAAAGGCATTAAGGTACAAGCTTGGGTAAATGTAAACATGCTCTCAAAGCCCAAGTTTCTTGAAGAGTTTTCTAAAGCTGAAAAGCATTTGGTAAAACAGAGGCCAGATTGGGTCCTTGTGGATGAAGAAGGCAGGAGTATGCTGGATTATGAGCAAGAGGAGCTAGAAGCTGACTGGATGGACGGAGCTTATGCAAACCCACTAAATCCAAAATGGAAAGAGTATTTTTTAAACCTAGTTAGCGAGATTCAAAAGAAGTATGAGATTGATGGCATCCATTTAGACTTTATTAGATATCCCAATGCAAAACATGCTAAGCGAGTTTTTGGATTGGATGATTTGCATTTAAAAGAAGTTCAAAAAATCATTCCATTGAGTAAAGA
>JAYZXX010000173.1:0-4438 GCA_036140815.1 Bdellovibrionota bacterium
ATCCACAATGGACCTCACTTTCCAGGGCATACAATCTCCTTATCAAGACATATGCCGTTATACAAAAAAAGTGTAACCTATGTGATCGGAAAATTGTGTAACCCATGTGTTCGGTATACACCCAGGAAGATCCAAAACGAGTAACATGGATGTGAGGGAAGAAGCCAAAGGCGAATGACCGGAAACGTGTCTGAGAAAAATACTTTTGTTTCAGAAGGCCGGCTCATTCGAAGAACTAAACCGAGAAGTTAAAACCATTCCCCAAATAACCACAAAGAAACCCCAGCCGAAGGCCAAAAACGTGTCTGAAAAAATACTTTTGCTCCAAAAGGCCGGCTCATTCAAAGAACTAAACCAAGAAGTAAAAAACACTCTACAAAAAAACAAACAAGCCAAAGGCAAAAAAAAGCCAGGTCTCCCAACCCAGCCCAAAACTTAAACTTTCTTCTTCGCCTTTTTCTTAGCAGCCTTCTTCTTTGTCACTGCCTTTTTAGCCGTTTTCTTTTTCGCAGCGGCTTTCTTTTTAGCTGTCTTCTTCTTAGCTGCTGTTTTCTTTTTAGTTACCGCTTTTTTCTTTGCAGCTTTCTTCTTCGCCTTTTTCTTCTTCGGAGCTTTATCGTTTACCAACTCAATGGCTTTCTCTAAAGTAATTTCATCAGGAGTCACATCTTCAGGCAAAGAAGCATTTACTTTATTCCACTTCACATAGGGACCATATCGTCCATCAAAAACAGCGATTTCCGCTTCATCTTCAGGGTGTTTACCCAAAACTTTTAAGGCTTTTGCTCCACCACGGCCACGCTTAGGTGTTGCAATGATTTCCAGGGCACGATCTAAAGTTATAGTAAATATAGAATCAGATTTTGGAATACTTCTAAATTCTTTATTATAAAGTACGAAAGGACCAAAACGACCTAAACCAATTTTTACTTCCTCATTCGTCTCTGGATGTTCACCAATGGTTCTAGGGAGGCTAAGTAAAAACAGAGCCATTTTTTCATCCACTTCATCTAATTCGATTCCAGCTGGAATAGCCACACGTTTTGGTTTTGCCCCGTCCCCTGCGGATTCCCCTCTTTGTACATATGGTCCATAGCGCCCAGTTAATACATAGATGGACTCTTCTGTTTCTGGGTCTTTACAAAGAGCATCTGCTCCTTTAATTTTTTGATCAATCAACTGATCAACAATTTCTTCTGTTAAATCAGCAGGCGCTTGGCTATCCGGAAGCGAAGCACAAACTTCACCATTTTCATCATCAGGACGACAAACATAAGCTCCGAATCTTCCAACTCGAATACTGCGATTATCTAACTTCTTTAAGGATACTTGTCTGGCTTCATCAGGATCAATTTTTTCTCCCTGAGCATCTACCTGCTCTTTCAAACCAGATTTTCCAGAATAAATTTTCTTTAGATAAGACACCCACTCAAGTTCTCCGTCTGCAACGGAGTCTAAAGAACTTTCCATATCAGAGGTAAAGTTCAAATCCACATAGTCTGGTAAATAATTTGTTAACAACTTAACAACTACTAGAGCCGTAAAAGTTGGAACCAAAGCATTTCCCTCTTTGCGTACATAGCCTCGGTCCATAATGGTTGCAATGGTTGAAGCATAAGTAGACGGCCTTCCAATACCTTCTTTTTCCATAGTTTGTACCAAAGAGGCTTCCGTATATCTGGCAGGCGGTTTGGTTTCATGTTGGTGAAAATTGGCATTTTGCACTGGAAGCTTTTCACCCTTTTTTAGGGCTGGTAAATGCACTTCTCTTTCTTCTAAAGCCGCATCCGCATCATCACTTCCTTCAACGTAGGCTCTTAAGAAACCTGGAAAAACAATACTCATACCACTTGCTGAAAATTCCATGTCGTCAATTTGCATTTTAACAGATAGTTTTTTCTGTTTTGCATCTACCATTTGAGAAGCCATGGTTCGCTTCCAAATCAATTCGTACAAACGACGTTCAATATCTTTCAAGCCTGAATCTTCTGGGGTTGCCCAAGTTTCGCCCGCAGGACGAATGGCTTCGTGAGCCTCTTGCGCCCCTTTCACTTTTTTCTTGGTATAATTTCGTGCTTGCTCAGGGAGATATTCTTTTCCGTACATTTCAAGAATACTTGCTCTTGCAGCATCTAAAGCCTGGGTACTCAAAAAGCTAGAATCTGTACGCATATAAGTGATAAAACCTTTCTCATACAAAGACTGAGCAATTCGCATACTCTCTCTAGCACCCAAGCCCAATTTACGGTTGGCTTCCTGTTGCAAGGTAGAAGTAATAAAAGGCGCAGCTGGTTTTCTCGTGGTTGGTGTTTCTTCCACAGAAATGATTTCTAGTTCTTTACCTTTGATTTTATCAATAATGTCACCAGCAATTTTATCATCTAAAACAAAAACCTTTTCGCTTCTTTCTGAATTCAACTTTCCAGTGTTTGCATCAAAATCTTTACCGATCGCCAATTTCTTTCCAGCAACCGAACTTAATTTTGCCTCAAAGTCTTTACCGTCTTTTGCTTTTAAAGCGGATAAAAGTGAGCCGTAAAGGGACTTTACAAAGCTCATACGTTGTTCCTCTCTCTCACAAACTAAGCGACAAGCAACGGATTGCACTTGACCAGCAGATAATCCGTAGGCGACTTTCTTCCATACAAGTGGGGAGATGGTATATCCAACTAAGCGATCTAAAATTCTTCGAGCTTCTTGGGCTCGAACTAAATTTTCATCAATTTCGCGGAATTCATTCAATGCATTTTGAATCGCTGTTTTCGTGATCTCATGAAATACCATTCGTTTCACCGGTACTTTTGGTTTCAGTACTTCTAGCAAATGCCAGCTAATACTCTCTCCTTCCCGGTCTTCATCGGTTGCGAGAATGAGCTCATCGGCTTCTTTTAGTTTTTCTTTTAACTTCGTAACTACTTTGGTTTTTGTCTTTGGTATGCAGTAGATCGGCTCAAAATTTTTCTCTACATTCACACCAAGGCTTGACCATGGCTCCCCTTTATATTTTGCAGGAATATCTTTCGCAGATTGTGGTAGGTCACGGATGTGTCCCATGCAACTTTCTACGATATACTCTTTTCCTAAAAATTTACGAATCGTCTTTGCTTTTGTCGGTGACTCCACAATTACGAGCGTTTTTCCACTTGCTTTTGCCATTGATTACCTCGGCGCTCTGCGCAAATTGCTTTCGCGCGATCTATATTAATAGATACGATGGAAAGCTTTATTCCGCGGATCAAGAAGAATCAAGAAAGTTAGACCAAATTCAAATTAATTGCATAGTTTTTAAGCCTGTTTATTAGATGCTTTTTCAAATCTTCGAAAAATGCTAAAAGCTTTTACAAACAAAGGCGGAACTTCACATGCAAGATTTATCAGCACTTCAAGGCAATGACATTCAATTTTTCTTTTCTGACATTGACGATACAATGACAACAGATGGGATGCTTGAAGCGGAGGCCTATGATGCCCTCTGGAAGCTCCAAGAAGCCGACATACAAGTGATTCCAATCACCGGCAGGCCTGCAGGATGGTGTGAAATGATCGCTCGAATGTGGCCTGTTAAGGCCGTGATCGGCGAAAATGGCGCTTTGAGTTTTTCTTATGATAGAAAAAACAAAAAAATGAAGCGCATCTACTTCCAAAGTGATTCTGAAATGAAGCAAAACCAAGAAAAAATCATGAAAATCGCGCAAGAGGTTTTAAAACAGTTTCCTGGCACAGCTCTCGCCAGTGATCAATTCTGCCGATTGCTAGATGTTGCTGTAGACTTTTGCGAAGATGTAGAAGATCTAGGGAAAGAAACGGCAAACAAAATAGCAAAACACTTTC
Organism: Bdellovibrionota bacterium; assembly: GCA_036140815.1. GTDB lineage: Bacteria > Bdellovibrionota > Bdellovibrionia > Bdellovibrionales > UBA840 > UBA6502. The sequence continues at coordinate 3,832 of JAYZXX010000173.1, forward strand.
AAAATCAAAACGCCATTGCCAAAGTTAGCTCCATCCATGTAAACGCTTGGTTCGGTGATCACGACAAATTAAAAATGTGTAAACACTACCTAAAAGAAGAGTTCAATTTAAATCTAGAGGAAATCCAAAACCAATTAGTCTTCAGCGGTGACTCCCCGAATGACGAACCACTCTTTGGTGCGTTCCAAAATTCCGTAGGCGTCGCCAACGTAAACGAATTCAAAGACCAACTAAAAACCCCACCCAAATTCATCTGCAAAGAATACTCCGGCAAAGGCTTCGTAGAACTAAGCAATCAAATCCTGAAACAAAAAAGTAAGTAAGTAAGTAAGTAAGTACAAAAAAACAAAAGCACCTTTGAGAGCGCAGCAACTCAAACAGCCATCGGCGGCAAAGCCGCCCCATCCCCCAGCGCCAGCACCCAAAGAAAACAACGACGAGATTTAGCTCTAAAGAAATGAGAAAGAGGCCGTATGAAACAAAAGTGTTTTGATCAGACCTTTTTGGGCCAGTGTACGTTTTAACACAAGGGTTACATTTTATTCCTAACACATGGGTTACACTTGCTCATCTAATGGGCTACTTATTGGGCTAAATGACTTGTCTT
>JAYZXX010000174.1:0-7790 GCA_036140815.1 Bdellovibrionota bacterium
AGCCCATCTTTCTTTCGTCCATTAAAATCAAGCTCGTCGAGTAAGACTTTTTCAAGGCCGTCTCAAGGGCCTGTTCAGACCTCAGATGACCTATTTTCATCTCAGGCAAGTACATTGGCGGAGCAAAGCTTTGCGCAAGCATAGGTAGACTATAAACTAAATATAGAATGATAGAAAAAATATACTTCAAAGGGACTCCGTTGGTTTATAGTTAACTATTATAGTTCATTCCTCTTAAAAAGGGCTTAAGACTTGAGCTCTTATAATAAAAACAATTAGTTTCCGAAAAATGTCACTTTTTTATTAGTAGCTACTTTATTGCGAATGAATTTAGAAACATCGTGATAACTAGCCTAGGTACCAATTATTGAATGAACTTGATATCGGACAATTTTATTTCTTTGGTCGCCCCCTATTGGTAGAAAAATGACAATAACAAGCATGAGTTCGTTGAGTAAAGCTGTGTATCTTTGGAAATTCAATCCAGACATATTTGAAAAAATCCTAGAGGCAAATGTAGCTCGGTTCCCTTTGTCTACAATTAAGTTACATGGCTATTCCTTAATCGAAAGTGATCCACTTATAGTGAATGACCTAATTGAAATAGCAGTAATTAATCTAGAAAATAATAGCTGAGTATGTTCAAATTTGGACAATTTTATCTCTTTCAATAGTTTTAGGCATTTAAGCTGCTGTTTTCATATTTAATCGGGTCATTAATTAATTCTTCTAAAAAATTGGACTTTTGATTTCTCAGATTCTATTTTTATGGATTTTTCACAGAAAGCCTGACTTCAAATCAAAATTATCAGTCTTATAGGTAAATCCATACTGGCCCCTTTCTTGCCTAATTTAAGCTTCAGAATATGAATAGCAATGCAAAAAGAGAGGTAATATGAATAAAAAAGTTTTAAAAATACTCATTCGTAGTCTAATTATCTTAGGCTTGATTGGAGGATTTACAGCAAATGCCTTCGCCAACCAGTTCTTAAATGATGGAACGGAGTACTGTCTAAACTCATACACCGAGTTAAACTCCTTTGATTCCCGAGTAGAAAACAGTTCTTTCAGCCTTGAGCAAAAAGCCTATTTTTACCAAAATCAGGCCTTAAATGGAAGAATGGCCAATTTTTACCTAGCCAACAGCTTTAGCTGTCTAGAAAAGCAAGGTTGGATGAATGCATTGTCGGTAGTGAAAATTTCAGTCAACACAGGCTTTAGCATCGCAACAGCCTGCACACTAGCTAGCGGCGGATCAACTTTACCACTTGTAATCGGCATGGGAGTCTCGAGCCTGGTTACAGATATGGCTCAAATCACCCTCAGCAATATGCCATGTGAAGACACACGAAATGAGCAAAAAATCCAGAAACAAATTGAAGAAACAATCTGTAAGATTGCCACTAAGCAATCTGGAACTTGTGATTTAAATAATATTGAGTTTGAATACAAACGTCCAAATCGAAGTGAATATAGAGCAATTTAAAAAAAATTGGAGAAAACATTGATCGATTCAAAAATTAAAAAATATGTGCAAATTCAAATCATTATTTATTTTTCAATGTTCGGCCTATTAGCAATGAACATTAGATCCGTTATCTTCTGGCTAGCGGGCCAAAACTAAAGGAGACAGAATGAATCAGACTAAAGATAAACTTGCAGCAAAAGATTATATTGAAACTTGGCAACTGATCACCATTTCTATTCTTAGCTTTTTCCAAGTGCTTTTTGGATTAGGTGGATATTAATATAGCGGATTCCCTTAATTGTGGTATTTCATGAATTAGTCTCTTGAGCTACTTACAAAGGCTCAAGGGATTAAAATTTAAAATTTTACCGCTCTAAAGGGAATACCTACCTTCAAGAAGTCAACAATGACAGACAATGCCCCCACTGAATAGCTCATCACTCTATTTAGCCGAGCTTGAACAAGCCTTAACAATTCTAGCAATCCCCGTTAAACTAAAGTCACGGAGAGATTTCACCATTTTAATCCCCTCATCCACTCCATTTTTGCCATCGTGATATTCTAAGCTTACGTTTTTTCCATCACTGGAAAGCTTCACCAAAGGTCTTAAAAAATGAGTCTTACTAGCTTGATTGGTCGCTTCCGCGTAGATCTTTAATTTTTCGCCAAAGGTGCGTTGCTCGTCATTAAAATAGGACCATCTATCCAAAAAATCATTAGATTCAGAGACTCGAGAAAGGCTTATATTTTTTTGAACTTCCGCCCAAATCTCAGCAAGAGCCTCTCTAAGTTTTTTAAAGTCATTAATATGAACCACCGGAACTTTAAAATTTTTATCCTGCTTATTTCCGCCCTCTTCAATTTTTTCAGAGACTTCGTTCAAATGAATTTCAATAACTCCTTTTTCTAACATGTAGTTCAATTGAACTTGATTGGCTCTTCTATGCGCCTGACTTATGGAGTCTTTGTCACTAATTGTTCTCCAGTAGGAAAGTTGCTTTGTGAAAAAGTTAACAGCTGCTGCTCGAGAAAAAGAACGAGCATCTTCCAAACTCATACTTGGTGGATAAACTTTGTTTTCGAACAAAAAATCCACATCCAACATATGATAAAGTGCCGCTGTTTCAGCCCTTAGTTCTTCCATTGGATTGAACAAAGAGCCCAAATCCACTCGTGGATCCCCTTCTAAAATCTTTCCAGAACCATGACCTGCAACTTCATGAAAATTTACGTGGAGTGGATAGGTTTTTTCAATACTATAGCTTTCTACATCCGAAGAGTGTTTACTTGAAACAAAAGTTGTAGCCCTTTTTTGCGCCTCTTCTGCAGTTTCTACACTTCCTATATTCAAACCAACATTAGACAAAGAATGGCTTTTACTTCCAACTTTCTCCGTTACATCTTTAAAGTTAGATAAGTTATAGCCACCCATTGGTTTTGCCCCAGCCGCGCCTCCTGAATAGGCCAAATTAACCGTTTCCGCAGATGGAATTATAAAATCACCCTTCTTTTTAAAACGCTCTTCCACTGGCATTTTAGCCTCAAGTTCATAGATGATATTTTGAATCGCTGTTTGCTGACGAAGAGTCTCAGCATCAATCTTTTTAATTGTTAGCATACCCTCGTGATAAGCTTTGTGTCCAAGAGGATCTTGGTATTGCTCCACATAATCTAAGCGATAATCTATGTCTTCAGAGTTATATTGAACCCATTTTATTTCATAAGCTTTGTAGTCATCTATCTCGCCAGTTTTTAAGACTTTACGATGCAATCGGATCAATTCTTTTTCCGTTTCATTGGCATACTCCGATGCCTTTTCAAGATAGACATCGATTAGGCTCAAATAGTCCTGATGCGGCCCACTCGTAGTAGTGTGCTTTACTTCAATCACTTCAGCCTTAGTATTACGATCTAAATAGGTCAAAATAGACTTAGAAAAATTGGCTGCCTCAGCTTCAGTGATACCAGGTGCATAGAAAGCAGATGGACTACCTAAAAGGCGGTCACCATCTTTTGAATCTTTGTATTTAGGATAATAGTCAGCACTAAAAATAGCCTTGCGCAGTCTTCGCACTTCTTGGCGAAGATCTCTAGCATCATTTTTAGAAAGGCGACGAGACTTTTGTGCGTAATCTATCAAGCGAAGTAGATCCAAGCTATTCAAATTCTCTGGAAGAATTTTTGAATTCTTCACATAGTCATAGTTACCACGAAAGCTTGATATTTCTAGAAGGTAGCTTTTTATTCTCTCAATTGGAAATCGGTCAGCGACCTTCTCGCTAGTTGTCCAATACCTCTTATCCCTATTATTATTGAAGTCTTTTAGCTCGTAGCCTTTCAAGACTTCAAAAAGATCTTCAAACTCTAAAATTTTTAACAATAAATCACGGATGGCTAGTCCATGACGACTATATTGGCGCCAATAAATTTCGTCAGACACCTTAATCGCCTGCGAGAGGTAATAAAAATACAGCTTGCGATCTGGAGCTAAGTCCTCAAAACCAGGTGTCACGAGCTGCTTAACTTTCATGTCACCATATTGCCCTATCACAGTATTTGCTTGAGCAAATACTGTTCGTGTCCCCATACAAAACGCTATAATTAAAAACAAAGATCTCATATCCGGTATTTAGCACATTTCTAATTTCTTACCTAGAGCTTAGAAATAAATATAAATTCCTAATAAGGTAGGCAGCACTTTAAAAGACAATTGAAAAAAATAGTGACTTCAAAAAGTACAAATGCTTAAGTCTTCAGGAAACTATTTATTAGGAAGGTATTTATGAAGGTAATTAATTCAAAAACTACAATATTAGTAATGCTATCTATTTTGTGGGGACTTAATCTTTCCGCTAGAAATGATCGTCTTCGCTTTGAAATTAAAGATGCTTTAGATATTCCTGCAGCCAAGACCAAAATTGTAGACGAAGTTAAGTTGTACTGGGGAAAAGAAACAAAAGTAAAATTTAAAGACAAACTTGCCTTTGTAAAAACGAATAAGAAAACAAATGCCTTCAACAAGTCTGATTTGCAAGCTTGTCAGTGGGTATTTTTATCTGCCGTTATAGCCCTTCAAGATCGCGCCAGAGAACTTGGTGGTGACGCTGTGATTAACATTAGAAGCAACTACCAAAACATTCCTTATGACAGTACAGAGAAGTTTGAGTGCGGTGCTGGGAATATTATTGCTGGCGTTGCTCTAATGGGTGATGTTGTTAAAACGAAGTAAGCTCTTCTTTTGAAATAAAACAAAAAGGCTTTGGAATTTCCAAAGCCTTTTTGTTATCTGAAATAAGATCTTTATGACAAGCTAAATACAAATACCTTTTCTATCCTGTTCCGCAAATTTGTTTATATGTAACCCAATCAGAAATAGACCTAAATTCTTCTTTTCACAACGAAAGTTTTTTTGCCGTTCGCCCTGGTTCAAACTTTTGTCTTCATTGAAAACCAAAGTTTTTGGCACCGAAAAACTCTGGTAATCATCTAAACTCATCTATATATTTTCCTGTTTTTGAAGGCTGTTGGCCTTTAATTCTAGACTATTGTTTTTCACAGAAACACAAGAAGTTAGCAAAATGAAAGACAGTAATAATCTCATAAGCTCCCTCTATCTAAATGTTCAAATTTGCTCTTTTCGACTTGCGGCCGAACTCAAAAGATAGAGAAGGTATTTGTTGATTTTAAAATCATAGCAAAGTGGCATTGCTAGATCATTGCCAATAATTGAGTTCTTCTTATCACATTTATAATTATCGGAAGCCAGTTTAGGACCTTGAATTTTCTCCCACTCAGAGAAATTCTCCTGAACATGCACTTTGTATTCTAATCTAGCAAGTTCTCCCTCTTTTTTTTGCACATTAGTACATGCTGAAAAAACTAAAAGAAGAAGAAACTTTCCACAGTAGCCTTTCATCTATACCCGACCGTACATCTCTAAAATTTCTTTAGCCTGTTTATCCGGTAGAATTTCGTAGCGATCAAATTCTAGACTAAACGTAGCTCGTCCCTGACTTAAACTACGAATGTCAGTTGCATAGCCAAACATACTGGCCAAAGGAACTTCAGCATCAATCACTTGAAGGTTGCCTTTGGGGTTCATTGAATGAACTCGACCGCGACGAGAATTTAAGTCTCCAATCACACTTCCCATAAACTCTTCAGGAGTTAAAATTTCTAAACTAAAAAGTGGCTCTAAAACTTTTGCTTCGGCTTTTTTATATGCTTCTCTAAAAGCGATGGAACTTGCAACTTTGAAAGCGGTCTCCGTAGAGGTTTCTTGAACAAATTCTGCGCTTTCCAAAGTACAGCGAACGCCTAAAACCTGACTTCCAATTAAGCCACCAATTTCCATGGAGTCTTTGCAACCCTTTTCAATGGCTCCAAAAAAGTTTTGAGGAAAGCCTTTCTGCTCCACTTTATTAACAAACTCAAAGCCTGTAGCATGATCAATCGGTTCCAACTTAATTTTACATTTGGCAAATTGCTCTTGGCCTTGAATTTCTCTTTGAAATACAGCTTCTGCATTGGCCGAACTAGTAATTGCTTCACGATAAGACACTTGTGGTTTACCAACATTTGCCTCTACTTTGAATTCCCTCTTAAGTCTATCAACGATAATATCCAGGTGAAGTTCACCCATACCTGAGATTAATGTTTGCCCCGTTTCCTCATCTTTTCTTACGCGAAAACTTGGGTCCTCTAGCTGTAAACGCTCTAAACTTTGATCCAATTTTTTCTGATCAGCTGTGGATTTCGCTTCGATCACAATAGAAATTACGGGTTCCGGAAACTTAATGCTTTCCAAAACAACTGGTTTATTACTAGTACAAAGAGTATCCCCTGTTGCGCTAAATTTTAAACCAATTACAGCAGCAATATCACCAGCATAAAGCTCACTAATCTCTTCGCGACTATTGGCGTGCATTCGTAGAATTTTAGAGATTCTCTCTTTCTTCTCTGTACGTGGATTTAGTAACTGATCTCCAATTTTTAATACACCTGAGTATAAACGAATGTAAGTCATTGTACCGGCAAAAGAATCCGAAGCGATCTTGAATGCTAAAGCTGCAACTGGCTCATCAAAATCAGTTTTACGAACAATCTTTTTATCAGGATTATTTACATCAGTTCCTTCCACCGCTGGAACTTCAAGAGGACTTGGTAGGAAATCAACAACGGCATCTAATAAAAGTTGAACGCATTTGTTGGTAAAAGCCGAGCCACATAAAACCGCCGTGCACTGGTTTGATAAAATTCCTTTTCTCAAAGCTTTTTTCAAAGCCTCTTCGCTTGGCTCATTTCCTTCTAAATATTGCTCCATTAGTTCGTCATCAAACTCAACAATGCTTTCGATCATTTCACTGCGCTTTTCAGCAACCTCTTGAGCCATATGTTCCGGAACATCTTCCACACGGAACTCTTGGCCAAGGTCACTTCCCGACCACAAATAGGCTTTATTGGAAATCAGGTCTACTGCGCCTTGGAAATCACTCTCTGAGCCAATTGGATAATGAATCGCTAAAGGATTAGCTCCTAATTTTTCACGAATGGTATCGATAGACATATAGTAATCTGCACCCATACGATCCATTTTATTAACAAAACAAATCCTTGGCACTTTGTATCGGTCTGCTTGTCGCCACACAGTTTCTGACTGTGGCTCAACACCACTGACAGCATCAAAAACGGCAACCGCACCATCTAGAACACGGAGAGATCTTTCTACTTCAATAGTGAAATCAACGTGCCCGGGAGTATCGATTATGTTAATAGTTTTATCATTCCACTGACAAGTGGTGGCGGCTGAAGTGATTGTAATTCCTCGCTCTTGCTCCTGCTCCATCCAATCCATAGTGGCATCACCATCATGCACTTCACCAATTTTATAGTTCTTACCGGTATAAAATAAGATTCTTTCTGTGGTGGTTGTTTTTCCGGCATCGATATGTGCCATGATTCCAATATTTCTTACTTTGTAGAGCGATTCTAAATCCATAGATTTACTAGCCATTATGATATTCCGCCTTATTTTTATTCTAACATGTACAGGGCCTAAGATAGACTCATCTGGTGAATTTTCAACTGAATTTTCTGTGAGCAAGCCTCAGTGCTAAAAAACCTGTTCCCTTTTTTGGAATATTTTTTGTCATTTCTCAGCCTTAAAACCAAAATGAATTTATGCTTTTATTTAAAGCAACTTGCAAACATCAAAAATCATTCAAATTTACGCTTTAAATCAGAATGAACCTATTTACCTAAACAGAACAAGTAGCCAAAAAATTAGCTATTTACACCACCAGCTTTTAATTAGAAAAGTTCA
>JAYZXX010000175.1:0-11536 GCA_036140815.1 Bdellovibrionota bacterium
TCTTATTGTTAGCAAGAGGATTCAATGGAAAGTTTTTCTCGAAGGACCTCCGGTTAGCGTGAAGCGATCGATCCGCTAAAAATACTCATCAAAAGTCTCTAGGCCAACAAAGAAGCTCTTAGTTACAATATTAGTAATGTAGTACAGCGGTCGAAACCGGCGAGTACATGGAGGGACGCGTCCTTCGAGAAAAACTTTCCAGTGAATCCGGTCTTCTTTTTTAGTTCATTTTTTTATTAAAAGCCTACCCAAGCTATTCATGCTATAAATATAGTTCATCCTGGTTTTAGGTGCTTACACAAAACTGAGAAAGGGACTTATAATTGTAAAAGCAATGTCTTGCTGTCGAGGATTTCGACGAATCAAGTTTTCGAAGTTTCCACAGTTTTTCCACATTGTTTTCATTATTGTTCCATTGTTTGTTTTTTTTCATTTTTAACAATTTTATTTTTCAAACTCGCAATTCATTTAAGAAACAAAAGTTGGCATTTGGTAAGTTTATAAAAACATTTTTCTTTTAATGAATGTGGAAAAACCATGGAAAAACATTTTAAAATTTAAGTTCGAAAAAGCAAATAAAGAAGCTACGAAAAGCAGTAGAAACCAAAGTAAATCACTAGTTTCTGTGGCTAAAGTTGTTTTCCAGCGGCGGCGAAACGATAAGCATGAAAACTGGAAATGGTATTTTTAAAATTTTATTACTCGCATTTTTTACTTATCACTTTGAAGCTGTTGCAAGCAGCAGTACAACTAGTGGCACTCCATGCGCTACCGGTGAACAAGAATGTACAGTTACTGAAAATGGATACTCAGTGACTTATACTTTAACTGATACAGGGACTTGGGCTATGAAGGTTAATACGGCAAGCTTAGATACAAGCAATAGCGAAAGTACAGGCGACACTTCAAATGACAACTTGGGTAGGGATAACCAAAATCTTGTTAACACAAATTCAAATGAAGAAAACGCTTCTGATGAAACTCCTTCCGCAGAAGTGCTTGAAAGCTTAGACTCTTGTTCTTCTTCTTATACTTACGCACAAAAACTATGCGACATTGAAAATAGCCCCATTACAACAGTGGTGCTAACTATTCTTCCAGGCTTTGCATCCAGTAGTAGCGATGATGTTGCTGAGTCTTGTAAAAAAGCAGCTGATTTAACCAAAGGAACTACGGCTATTTCGGCGGCAATCACTGCCGCTTGTTGGCAGGCAAAGAACTCTTGTGTTTCTAGTTGTGAAGCGGAAGAACTAAGCGGCAGTACGGCCAGTGTTGAAGTTGATGGAAAACCCATGACTTCTAATACGATGCTAAACTCCTGTAAGGGAATGACTGTAAATATAACGAAAATGCTTTCTTCCATTAGCCAAGGAATATCCGCAATGGCACAAGCACAAAGTTGTGATGACTTAGTCTCTGATGATGATTTATACGCTTGTTATGATGCGGATAAAATGACGGACCCTGAATACTGCCCCAGCATTGCCTGTGATTTAACGACTTATCCACAAAATTCAGGGCATGCGGCCTGTGCGGCTTACACTACCACTACCACTTATGACTACTCGGTTTGTACTGGTTCAAATGCTCAGTACAATGTTGCCTGTGCTCCCTGTTACTCTAGTACTCCCCCTTCTACATGTCCAAGCGATACCACTAGCTCTACAACTACCTACGGGGATGAGTATTACGACGCCCTCTACAGTGATTCTTATGATAGTGATGGACTTGGCAATAGCCTATCCACAGATGATTTTTTTAGCTCAGACTTTGACGGCTTTGATGGCGAAACCGCGAGCCAGGCAAGTTTAGCTTCTGGTGGTAGTGTTGGAAGTGCAAGCTTAGGTAGTAGTTCTACTTCTAGTGATAGCTCCGGTCTGTCGGGCTCTTCTGCTTCTGCAAACGATGAAAATGTAGACACTGACATTTTAGGAAGACTTAGTGGAACTAGTGGAGGCTCATCTGGTTCTAGTTTTTCAGGAGGATATGCCGAAGGCGCTGGAAGTGCTTGGAAAAATAACGCAAGAAAAATTGGAAGTGCAACGGAATCATCAGAAATTGATTTGCAAAAACTCATTGGAGATTTAAGTAAAAAGACTCAAGTAAGAGATACAGCTGCTTTGTCTAGCTCAGAAAAGTTAGCCGGTGCTGGAATTACCTCTTCCAATGGCTTGAGTAACTTCCAGAAAGTAACACGAATGATTAACAAACAAAGGACTAGCCTAGAGGAGTAACTACATAATTTAGCTATGTCTTCTTAAGAGAAGCGCATCATTTCTGTACAGACGCAAAGCGCATGTAAAAAACTTTAACACCTATAGACCTCATTTGGGCCTATATGACTATTTTTATTATAAAAATGCATCCCCGTACTAAAGTGAGATCTGACTTTTGTCGAATAGGATGTATGAGAAGTATAGTACTTAAAACTTTATTTTGGGGGACGATGGGGTTCTTTTTATCTGGAACTTCTATTACCTTACATGCCAATCAAGAATGTCCAGAACACCATGGAATGTCATACATAGTTCTTAAAGGAGCAACACAAGGTTCATGTTATTTAGAACTTACTACACTTGATGAAAATGGAAAAGAAATTCAACGTGGTACTAATGTAAGCCTTGAAACAGCGAATAAAATTGTAAACGGTGAAAGTACACCTAGCTTTGATGATAAATCTCAATCAATAGAAGTAAAAGCAAGTAACTCGAAATCTTCTTCTGAAAAATTAACAGCTGAACAGCAACAAGCAGGTGATGAATGTACAAACCAAAGAAACCTCACTAAAAAATGGTGTGATATTGAAAATGATGGCTTTACAATTATGGCTCAGATGATGATTGGGTCCATGGGTAGCACCATTTCTGAGTCCTGTGATGGGGCTAAAAATGTAACTTTTATGACTAGTGGTTTATCTAGTGCACTTGCAGCTAAATGTCAGTATCACATCTCCTCTTGTAAGACTGCCTGTCTGGAAGTGAAAGATCAAACAGTAGCCGATGTTGATGGGGTTAAAAAATCAGGCGAAAACTATTACAATTTTTGTGAAGAACAAACTATGAACTATTCAAAACTAATGATCTCCGCAGCGCAAGCTCTTCAAGCTCACTACGCAGCGAAAGACTGTGAGTTTGCTACGAAAATGCAAGAAGAACTTACCGCTTGTACCAGCGCAGATACAATGAGTGATCCGACTCAGTGTCCTTCTATCGCTTGTGATTTTAATACTTATCCACAAAACCAAGGACACCCATCCTGTCCTACGGGAATTGCTAATTCAGGTGACTACACTCAATGCGCTGGAGCAAATGCCCAGTACAATCCAGCTTGTGCCCCTTGTTTTTCTGCTACCCCTCCAGCTTCTTGTCCTGCTGATGTGGGATCTGGATATGGTGGAAGCGAATTTAATGATGCTTTAAATGGTGATCAATATGATTATGATGGTTTAGGCAATGCCCTAACCGATGATGACTTTTTTAATACAGACTTCAATGGCTTTGATGGCGAAACAGCTTCTCAAGCTAGCCTTGCCACTGGTGGTAATGTTGGTAATGCCGGTGGCTTAGGAAGCGCTTCTGGTGGAGGCGGTGGCGGTGGCCCTGGTGGTGGCGCTGCCGGTGGAGCTGACTCTGGGATTGATACTGATATTTTAGGACGACTATCCGGCTCTGGCGGAGGCGGTGGCGGCGGAGGTGGCTTCGCTGGTGGTTACGCCTCTGGTGCTGGAAGTGCATGGAAGAAGAATGGTCGTGGCGTGGGAAGTGCTACTCAAAAAGATAAGTTTGACCTAAATAAACTATTAAAAGATCTTGGAGGTAAAAAGTCAGGAAGAACAACAGCCTCTTTATCTGCCGACCAAAAACTAAGCCAAGCTGGGATTACCAAAGCAAACGGCTTAAGTAACTTCCAAAAAGTGACCCGTATGATCAATAAAAAGCGAGTTTCTCTCGATAAGTAGTCAATATGGCTTGTGACGCTCAGCTCACAAGCTTTGCCAAGCTGTGTAGATCATTGACTCTAAGGCTCAACATTTTACAATTTTCCTAGCATCATCTAGGAGAATCAGCTTTGAAACAGTGGACGGAAATAATTTTTATACTTTTATTTTCATTTGCCATCAGCTACCTCCCCGTATCTGCTTTTGAAATTATTGATTTTCAATCGCAATCCATCAAAATACAACTTCACAAAAATTATCAAGGCCTAATGAAGGCCAATGAAATTCAAGTCTACGAAATTGATGTGGAATACAAATCTGCCTTTCAAATCGCCTTGTTACAAAAGCGCTCTGATATCGACTTTGAAGTGGTCGATGCTGAAGGAAATAGCTTAGGATTTTGTGATGAACACGGAATCGGCAAAGATGAGCGCTGTATCTACGAACTTCATGAAGGAAAGTACTTTATTGTTCTAGAAGAAATGTGGGAAGAATTTAGCCCCTTTCAATTGAAAGTAGAGGACGTACATGAGTACGCCTATTATTGATCAATAATATAGCCCTAAAAAAATAAGTCACCAATCTGTGAAATTAATTTGAATTCGATAAATAGCAACAATCCCATATTTTTATTATTCTGATTTGGCTATTTTTGAAAAAAACTAATTAGTAAATACCCTAATTAGCTAAATCTAAATCGAAAATACCATTAGCTCTTTCACTTTGATCCATTAATTACGATAAAGACTCCTTATGCATTGTAGGCCTCAGGAGCAGCGATTCAGTGCTTTTTTCAAACCAAGGTTTCAGGTTTCATTTTCCCTAAAACCTAAAACCTAAAACCTAAAACCTAAAACCTAAAACAGTATAGAATCAGAGTTGAAAACCCATCATATAAAACAGCTCAAAAAATCTAATCTAGTCGTCTAATCTCTTTTATATAAGAGTCTGTACCTTCGATAGATTTCTCAATTTTACCAATGATTTTTTCCATGTCTTTTTCGAGCGTTGCAAGCTTCACATTAAACTGACTTACAATCTGCGAGTTTAAGTTATGCTTTAAAAATACAACTTCATCCTGCAAGCTTTTTAGCGATTGATTCATACCAGCTTCCAATGCTCTGGTCGATTTCATATATTTATTAAAACTACGCATGGTTTCACCACGCTTTGCTAAACTTTTCCGACGATATTCTCTGCTATCAAATTCATTAGCTTCAAGCAACCACTCCTTAAAAAGAGCTTTTGCTAAGCCATCGATACGATTTAATCGACTTGTGACATCATCTACCTCATCTTTAATATCATCATAGTCCGATTTAAAATCTGAGTAGGTTTCAGCCAGACTTTGCTTTTCACCTATATATTCTGAACGCATTCTTTCTAAAACATCAGAAAACTCTTCTTTCGCGTCCTCTTGCTCTCCTTTTAAAGACTCAATGTTAGAGCTAAGTAGGTCGCGTTTTTCACGACCCAATAGCTCCCAGCTTTTATAGTAAACCGTGGTACAAGAGCATAAGAAAAATAAACTAAGTGCTCCAATTAAAAGTTTCTTCACGAGACATTACCTCCACGAAAAGCTCTCACTGCTGTGGAAATTACCAATAAGGCGATTGAAATAAAAAACAGTACCTGTGCCATTTCAGCTAGTGATCCTGCGACACCAGAAAAACCGAAAATTCCGGCACTGATTGCGAAAATAAAAAATAAAAGCGTCCACCCAAACATATTTCTCTCCTTCCAAGTTGTTTGTACTTAATCATCTTAAAGGGAAAGGCTTTGTAGCTCTTCAATATGAATTGAAGAAAGTTTGTAGATAGCTACAAGAAAACAAACAACAAACTATTAAACTATTGATGGCAATGGTTTGTTCTATAGAGGAGCAGGAGGTGGCCCGGTCATGATTCTAATATTCTCGTTAATCCGAACTTATACCCTAGCCTATGAAGCTCAGTTAAAGTCGAACAGAGACCTGGTCTGTTTTTGGCTTTCGCTGTGTTTATTCAACAAACTAGCTCGTGGCCAATAGCATACTAGAAAATTACCGTTGAGATGAGATACCCAAACATGACTCCCTATACTTTCATAAAATCCTGATGCGAAAATTGCCAAAAAACCATATTCACAATAAATTAATAAACCTAGTAGGTTTTACTTTTTTTTCCTGATAAACATACAAAAGATATACCTTTTTCTAAACCATCTCTATTTTTGGGATTTTCTTTGCCCTTTCAGCGCTTTCTCGCTAACTAAGCGCATTGTAAAAATCACTCGGAGGACTATATGAAATTATTATTAAGTTTGTTGTTTATGGCTAGTGTTGCAGTTTCTGCGCAGGCAGAATTAAATGTAGAAGGTCAATTTTTTACACCTCAAGACTACCCGGCTAAAGCCCTTGAAAACAAAGTAGCTACTTGTAGAGGTTGGGCTACCTGCCCAAATGGCCGAAGAATTAGCTGTTATTCAACAGGAGACGGTTGCTATTATCAGGCTGCTTCTCGTGCAATCACTGACAATTGGGGTAACGTTCTATATTGGCAATCTGGTGTTGAATGTGTTGGTGTTGATAGATGGGGCCGATGGGTTTCTTCGTTCGCTTGGTGTAGATAATCATGGCATATGCAAAGCTCTTTTTGAGCACCTCTCTTAAGAGCTTTGCCTATTTATTTTTCTGTTTGTCGATCAACTTCGATACAAACGAGATTCAGGCAGATGAGATTGTTAATTACTCCACACAACTTGGCTACATTACTACTCAAGAAATTCTATCCGATCCATCCCTAGAAAATTCAGTTTTAAGAAATAGTGCAACCTCAACCAATTTTTGTGAACAACAGGAGTATACCCATTACTCAATTTGTTCTTTTACAAAACTTAGTGAAAACTTAGTTGCCACAGCTGGGCACTGTATTGAAAAGCTCTACCACAACAGAGTTCAAAAAAAGAACCTTGAAAAACTAAAACAATTCGTCTTTGTATACCCAGATTTCAAAACTACAAAGCTTAAATTTTTTGATAAGCTCTTATTCTTTCGATCTATTCCTCGCCACTTTGATATTGCTATCATTCAGCTGAAAGCAGATTCTGAGAGCATACCTACTTCGTTGAATACATTTATGAACTTAGATTTTATTAGTAGTAAAAGGGATCACTATGCCTTTCTCAGCTACCCCTTGCATCGACCTATAAAAGTTGAACTCACTCAAAAAAAATCAGTTAAGTATTCCTCAAGAACATTCTATCTACCAATTCACTCTCTACAAGGAAGTTCTGGCGCTCCTCTATTTGATTTGAGTACCGGAGAGCTGATGGGGATCAACATCAGCGGAACACCTGATAGAAAATACGACCCGGAAAAACAATGCTATAGAGAACTAAGCAAATCAGAAAAAAAGCATTCAATCAGTCTCTTTCAAAGGCTTGAGAACTTATTGAGTGGAAATTATAAAATCCAAAACACTTTCGAAGATGAAATACACTCATTAATACAGTACCATTTTAAATACTCTAAATTAGCTCAACAAACCAAACTGCCAGAGTCTTTAGTTCTCCACCGTGACTCTCTTGAAAAGCTAAAAAACAACTTTAAAGAAATCAATGAAATTATTGAACATCATAATATAAGTAACGACTCCCTAGTAGAAGCCCTCAACTATTCGAATAGTTACAAGCACCAAGAACTTTCAAAGTTTTTAAATAATATTATTTTACAAAGGAGAAAACATGAAATTTTATCTAGCCATTTTAGCACTGGCCCTACTTACAAATTCTAGCTTTGCATGTGAGGAACTGCATGGAATTGATATCACTACTAATCGATTAAAAGAAACTGCCTATCTAAAAATTGAACCTTATAAAGCTAGGTTCGATGCTGTGTTTAGTGAATTTGATTTCATAACAAGTTCATATTTAAATGGTTTAGACTTTGAAAAGTGTAACGACAATTTTGGTATGTATGAATTATACACTCGAGATGAAGATAAATTGTATTATATGATGATTCACGGAGATAAATGTTACGATGGAAAAACTAGTGGCATTCTTATAAGCGAAGATGGGTTTGTCATTGGTGGAGTTAAGAAAAACGTAATCTTTTGTGACGAACAATAACAAGGAGTAATCCAGTGAAATATTTAATAGCGACATTATACTTTTTTATTATAACAATAAACGTTATGGCCTGTGAAGACATCGATGGCATCGACCTAGGAGAATGGGAAAACACTTTAATTTTAAATTATGACATTGTAGAGAGAGAACATAATAGTGATTTATTAAGAAATATTGGGTTCACGGAAGCAGCCTTCTACAAGTTTCCAGGACTTAGAAAAACAGATTTCAATAAATGCTTAGACACTTTTACTTTTGAATCCTGGGTCTCCATAGATGGTCATGAAAAATATTACCACTTTCTTATTTCAGGATTTCCATGTGGCAATGGTATGGACCAGGGCTTGATTTGGTCAGATACAAGTTTAATCGGATACATTGAAGACAATATTGTCCACTGTGGTGGTGTAAGCCCTGAAGAGATCAAGAATAACTAAGATCATCTTTTTGTATACACCTAGTTTAAAAAATCACTTGTCTAAAAAGTGAAGACGAAAACGGGGTCCCGCTCGACTCGAAAAAAGTTTTTGCTTTTTAAAAAGCGAAGGGCCGCTTGCGCGGCCCTCGTAAGTTATGTAGTAGTCCTAGTTGTTTTTCTAACTTACAAGTTAAGTATCTCTTTAGTTTTTTCGTTTTACAAGAATTAATTATTTAAATACTGCATAAATTGCACAACGCGTTTTGCTTTTTCTGGATGAGAAATTTTTGATAATTCGTTTACTAAAAGTTCTCGCGTTAAATTGATTAACTGCGGATTTGTAGCCGCTTCCTTTTTGAATAGCTCTTGGCAATCTAAAAGATCCACTTCTGAAAAGCGTTTTAACTTCAATTGACTAAACAAATAAAAATCTGGTCGATAGATCTTTGCTTGAGACTCTTGCAATAAAACCAAATGCTCAGAAAAATTTGGTGTCTTACTTAAATAGTAACCACCAGATACATTAATACACTCAGCTGGTACACCTAATGAACCCACTAAATCCATAAGCTTCATGATCTCTGACTGGGATTGATCATTCATCCCATAGAGATCAATATCCCATGTAGTGCGAGTATTAATACCAAGTAATGGTAAAACACTCGCACCACACAGGACCCAGTCACCGCTTAGCTCTTGACTGGCTAGAATTACGAATTGCTCTAGTAATTCCTCACTCCACATCTATTTTCCCCACAAAAACAGCACTCCTATAGATATTTAGCCAGGCGATCAATTGCAATTCTGCGTAACTTTATTAGCTTCCCGGAAATTTCATGAACTTCTGGGTAGAACTTCTTAATTACTTTATAAGAGGCAAAACGCTCCTCATAAAGTTTCGGAAAATGATCGGCTAAAGCAAGTACCATCGCTTGTAGCGCCTCACGTTCTCGTAAGTAGTGTGCAGATCCTGGCTTTCTTTGTTGTATAAACTCCGCACACGCACTTACAAGTAACTTTTCCAACCACTCTATTTGTAGCATCCCATCAGGCTTAGAACTACGCTCAGGTAAAACCGGGAGACCATATTGAATGAGTCTCTCCCACTCTACCTGGCGTTTCTCTAGTTTTAGGTCGTAACCCAAAACCTCTAAAAGAGAAGCAAGATTCGAGATGGACAAATTTGCTTTGCCAGCCTCCACATTTTGGATGCTAGCGATCGAGAGCCCTGACAACTGCGACAAATGAGTCTGGCTAATACCTAAATCTTGTCTTCGTTGTTTAAGAACCTCTTTCATATCCACATAAAATATTATGCCTAATATTTTATGGGTTTCAAGACATGATTAATTACTGGACTTTTATCCACGACGCGGGATGCAATTAAAAGATTGCATAAACCCTACTTTTCCCCCTGAAATTCTTCGATATAAAAGATGAAAGACCAAAAGAAAGCACAAGCCTACTCATTGGTACAATATTAGATTGAATAAAATTGAAAGATTCGACCTAAACTAACAGGCCTATAAAACCTATCGATTTAAGCTGTTGATAGACGACTTGTACCAAATCCGTTTTTTTCTGGATCCGATTTCCCAAAACCGGATAAATCAAGAGTCTCACTAACACTAAAGATAGACCTAATATTGCAACTAGTTGTGCCATAGGCCTTAACGCTAATCCACGTTAGGATTGTAATTTAGAAGGCAAAAATTAAGAGACGCAAATTCAGTTTTAGAAGCCCCCTAACTTCTAAATCCCCCAACGATTACCTCTATCCTTGTAAACTATTAGAGGTAGTCGTTAAATTAATTTCCGATATGGCCCTATTGTAGATCACTAGAAAATGAACACGATAAGTCGTAGCTAGTTCCGTTTTTTCAAAATAGTGTAACTACCTAAGGCCTGAGGAATACTTACTTCAAAATACTTAGCCCAAGTTTACTGAAATAAAAGTCCTTCAAGTACTTTACCAGAAGCATCTTTAAGTAGATCAGCATCCGCCATCTGCTTTACTACATCGGTATAATCTTGAAAATCCACTAAACGAATCACACTTGAAGTTCCTTGCGCAAACACACCTGTTCTTGCATACAAGGCATGAATGATGGCAGAAAAATCAGGCACAAGCATACCAGCCGCAACCTTTTGCGAGTACCTTGAGTTTGATAGAAGCTCCTGAGAAATGGCCTTGGAAAAAGCCGTAATATCCACATTATCTATCCAGCCTTTTGAACTATAAAGATTCACGTAGGATATTAACACATCCACAAGACTTTGTAGGTCCTTAACATAAATGCTAGTCGTCACCACGTCGGTCGTTAACTCACCCATCTTCAAATTGCTGAAATTCAAATAATAAGCTTTAAGGTTCACCATATAATGTAAGTTGCGAGCTTGAGATAAATTTGAAGCCATCTGATCAAAAGCAAGAATTTCCTGAGCACCAAATGGATTATTAGTAGTTTGTAAAGCACTAGAACTAGTGGACTGAGTTGTAGTCTGGCTTTGTATCTTCTGTGAATTCACCTTTGCACTCATGCTCTTTCCAATTACTTCTGGACTCAACCACTCTTTTGGCTTTTGCTCTACTCGATTCGCTTCATTCAATAATCCTTCGGTGATTGAAGTATCTACCTTGAACATCGCTTGTTCTACTTTTACTATAAATAACTTACTCCCAGGAGACTCTCTAATAAAAAAGTTTCGATTTCGGTAGGTGGCGGAAAGTAGTGACTTGATATCTTCGTTGTAATTTGCAAAACGAGGACGATAATGCTTTTTAACATGAGGATGAGAATATAAAATACTAGCCATCGACCTGGTGTCTTGACTGTCTCTCGAAAAGTTAGAAGATGAGTATACAAATCGCCCAACTTTTTCTAAAAAATCATGGTAATTGGCTAAATCTTCTTCGGAAGCCACCGAACATTCAATGGCAGATAGATTTTGACTGCATAGCAACAGAACAACGAACAAACTTTTAATAAAATTCATGATTTCTCTCCCTGCAGAGAACCTATCACAAACAGTGTTTTGCAATTAAAAAGCATGCCTATTTTGAAATTTTT
>JAYZXX010000176.1:0-6471 GCA_036140815.1 Bdellovibrionota bacterium
ATTTATCAAATGTTTCCCATCGCTTGTGTGGTAGCGAGTGTATTTACGATAAGTAGTTTAAATAAAAACTCCGAGCTAGTTTCTTTGTTTAGTTTTGGCTTGAGTCTTGCCCGGGTGAGTGCGCCGATTTTAGTTTTAGTGTGTTTACTTGGAGGTATGGCCTTTGTTGCTAGTGACAAGATTTTGCCAAATTTCGAAGAAAAGAAAGATTATACCTATTGGGTAGAGGTGAGAAATCGTCCCGGAATGTTCAGTACGGTTAAAAAAGGTAAGATTTGGTATCGTTCCGGAAATATTCTTTTTAACATTCAAAGTTTGAGTCCAAATGGTAAGAAAGCACAAGGTGCTAGTTTTTACTATTTTGATAACAATTGGAAAATGGTGCAAATGATCA
This sequence comes from Bdellovibrionota bacterium, assembly GCA_036140815.1. Taxonomy (GTDB): domain Bacteria; phylum Bdellovibrionota; class Bdellovibrionia; order Bdellovibrionales; family UBA840; genus UBA6502. The sequence continues at coordinate 395 of JAYZXX010000176.1, forward strand.
ATGCCGATATGGTGGAGTTAAAAGAAAAGCTCTGGCTTCTCAAAAATGGCGTGATCCATCTTTTTACTGAGGATAATAGTTTTCCGATCATTAAGAACTATGACGAAAAACTGATCGAGATTGACGAAGAGGTGGCAGACATTCAGACAGATTCAAGTAGTGCCTCTCGTTTAGAACTTTCAGAACTGAGGAAGTTTATCCAGCGAAACAAAGATGCGGGGGTAGATACCTTAGAATTTGAAGTGAGCTATCACTCAAAATTTTCTTATGCCTTTACGGGCTTTGTTTTAGTTCTTTTGGGAATTCCATTTAGTGTAAAACGAGAGCGCTCAGGCTCTATTGTTGCCAATATTGGGGTTTGCATTGGCTTAATCTTTTTGTTTTGGACTTTGTACTCAAGTTTTCAAACCTTTGCCAAATACGGTGGAGTGCCCCCACTTTTAGGGGCTTGGGCCGCTAATATTTTATTAGGCGGCTTTGCGGTGTTTTTGATATCTCGGACGCGGTTGTAGCGGAGCATGGAGCTTTTAAAGTGAACACTTTTAAAGGCGGTATATTTTTTCAAGAATTCCAGTGAATCCGGGCTTCTTAAAACTTCAATTTTTTAGTAAAATCAAAAAAACATCAGTTCTATTAAAGCTCAAAATCTTACAAATTTGTGCTATTTGAACTCAAAATATATATCTACCTGTTTTTAAGTACTTGCACTTTTCTGAGAAAGGGGCAAGTAGATGTCATTTTTGTATCCATTATAAAAACAATGTTCTTTTTTCAATCACTTATCATAAAGCCATAAACATAGACCATTTGTGTTACAAGTGCTTCTAAATAAATTTTAGGAGGATAAATGACTATTTTTAACTTAATAATTGTGTTTTTAGGGCTGAGTACTTTTTCTGGGGCCTTAATGGCAGATGATATTTATAATGGAAAGTCAGAGCCTAAAGAGTCTTTTTTTATTGCTCCTGATCAGTTTCAACTGAAGCCGGAGCCAATCGAAGGCAAAACCAATGCTCAAGGGAAAAGATTGTTTAAGCCCACCATTAATAAAGATGTAGATTATGGGTTTGATAAAGTACTATTGGTCACTAACTATGAATCAGAACATACATTGGATAGTATGCACTATGGATTCAATAACACCTATGTGATTGCGCAAAAAGGGGATCGAACTTATTTTTACCGTCCCGGAGATCTTCGGAGCATGGGCTATATTAGTGGGCTTTCAGAATTTGATCTCAATAAAACAGGAGAACTTGCTTTTAATAGTTATTGGCTCTCCCAAGAAGTTTACTCTAGGATGCTTTTGCTTCCATTTGCAGGCATTTTAGTATTTAATTTTAATGCAATGTTAAGTCCATTTTACTTAAATTTTAATGAATCTTATGGCTCGGTTACAAGTATGATGATTGCCCCAATGCTGGTTGGGGTGGTAATTGCTGAGTTTCTTTTTTATAAATTTAGAAATGTGAGAAAGAAGAATTATGCTGAGAAAAAAAGAGTTTTTTCAGACATCAAAAGTAACATCGAGTTTATGAACAGAAAAAGTGGAGAGAAAACATATTTGGAGTTTCAAGAGGGATATAATATGAGTAGGGCGCTGAAAGAATTCTTAACTTATGCTAGAAAGCATCCTCAAAGTTGTAAGTTGTCTCCTCTGTAATCACCTTTATTGATTTTATATCAAGTGATGACAGTTTACTTAATTCAATGAAAAATGTGAGTAAAAACAAACTATCAAGCTCTCGTCGGTTTCTCTAGGCGAGAGTGAAATTTTTTAATTAACTCCTTATTTAGCTATCTAGTGTAAGTTTTAAGGTCTTATTTTTAATCTAGAAACAGCATATCTTCTTAGTCTGATTTATAAAATGTGCTGTTTAATCGAAACCTGGTAAATACGAATTCATGGATATGAAAATCGATTTCAGGTTCTAGGGAAAGATTTTTTTGTAGAGAGTTGATTTGTCGATTGATGGCTGCCCGTTCTGATTGATTCGAGGCTTCTTTTAAGGCTTTAGATAGTTGATAGTATTCTCTCATTTCTTGGTCATAGGCTTTTAGTCGTTCGAAAAGAGTAGGATCTACTTCCTTCAAGCCCGAATTGTATAACCTTTGATTTAAATGAATGGATTGAACTAGTTCATTTAAGGAACTTTCTAATTGGATGTATTGAGATAATTCAAGAATATTCTTTGAATTCGGCTTTTTATCTTGAACTATTACTAAAGAAATTTCTACGTCTTTTCCTTTTTCAAACTCTATATAAAAAAGTTTACTTAGAAAGTACTTTCCCTTATAAGAATACCAATGGACTGAATCTGAAAAAACATATTTTTCCCATTCTAAATTAAACTTTGGTCCTAATACATCCTGCTCCGTCCACCCAATGAGAGTGAGATATTCTAAGCGCATAAATCCTTTGAGAAAATCCTTGTCATAGGTCGTAAAGTTGACTCTAATATCCGAATCAGCGGCTTCTAAAATCAAGCTTTTCGCAATTTGACTATCGCTAAGGCCGTCTTGTTTGCCCTTTTTTCCAAACTGAACTTGTTGTAAAAGCCCATCAATTGATTTAGACAAGGGGGAATTATCTGAGGAAGCTTCTTTTAAAACCTCATGATTCTTAAGGCTCATAACGAAATCTTTTTGATCTTCAAATAGATGAGGAAAGAATGAATTGGATCCATTTCTTTGGTAGGTAAAGCTTAACTCATTTTTATCGGTGTTAAGTCTCAGATCTGGAAAAAAGTTTTCTGTCAGAGTTTTTGGGGTAATAAAAAAGTTAAACTCCTCCAATCCAAATTGATTTGGAATAAATAAAACGGACTGCTTAATCCATTTGACTGCTGTTAAAATTTCCTCGTAAGCTTTGGAGTTATGTCTTAGTTTTTCAGAAAACATAGAAAGAAAATTTTCTAGTCCCGGAGGGAGTAAATTGACTAAACTTTGAGTTTCTCGTTCTTTTGAAGCTGGTTCAAAAGACTGAATGATTTTTTGGTGCAAAATGATGAGATCTATAATTTGGTGTAATTCTTCTAGATAAGGTCCTTCCTCTTGATAACTATTTTCAATTTTTCCTATATCCTCAATGTATTCACGGAATTCTCTTCGAAGAAATTCAGAAAGTTTTGATTGAAGCTTAATGATGCCCTCTGGTTTTAAGTGTTTTAAAAGTTTCCATTTTAATATCCCCATTGGCAAATATAAACGAGAAATATTGCTATCAAGAACAATGTGGTTAGTATCTGCTCTGGCAATATCTGCAGGATTAAGCATAGAATGGGGTACAACCAAAGAGCTATTTTTACAGGAAATAGCCCCAGACTTTTCTGTTCTTTCTGAAGCAATAGCGGATGATCCAAAAGCTAGGCTAAGGAAAAGTAAGAATTGAATGAGTAGCCAAGGGACTGAATTCATATTGAGGTGAATTATAGCTTATATTTCCTAAGGAAGCTGAGGCATCGCAAGGGGAGAGAAAAAATTATCATTAAGCTGTAAAACTAGTTGTCACTAGAATTATTTTTTAGTGGCAATATTCGATTCCTTCCTCAGTGAATTAAACCAAATGATTATATAAAGATGTCCCAGGGCCATTTTAAATTTATTGCGACTCACTAAAAAGTATAAATGCACTTCATTGGCATTTGTTTTCAATTAATTGAGTTGTTATAAAAAACACATTTTCCCCTCAATGAACCACTGGAAATTACCGATGAAAGTCCTATAGCAGTAGGGGGCTTTGTATCAAAATGAGATGGTTTCGCAGCCTGGTTTTTCTTATTATCTCTTTAGGATATTTCTCGGATCTATATGCCGGTAAAATCAATATGAACTCAACATGTGCTTACTGTGGAGACCGCTTTGTTTGTGGTGCCATCAATGAAGTAGTAAAGCTGAAGTTTAACTTTTCCAAGAAACCTGAAACTGCAAAAATCAAAGACCACTGTGAAACTTTATCTGTATCAACTTCAGAGAGAATAAAAGCAGAAGGTACGAAGTCAGAGTCTGATTTAAGACATGAAACCACAAAGGCATACATAGAGGAGATAGTTCTTAAATCAAAAAAGAAGAGAAAATCTGATTCGTTAAGAAAGCGTTTTGAAAAAGGCGTGAAACTCGGTGAATTAAAATACTATTCTCAACCAGATAAGAAATCTTCTCAGAAAGTTTATAAGAAACTTATTCAGGCAAGGCTTGTGATTCCTCTAAAAAGTTTTGACGAGTATAAATCCACTTATCCGGAAAGAGCTGCTCTAAACTATAGAACCTATGTGAAAGATATATTAACCCAAGATCCTTATCATCTATCCACTAAGGGAAATTACGAAGGCTATTATACTTTTGCCTTATACCCTGACGGTGATGTTTTAAAAGCAAATCAGGCTCTTGTTAGAAATACTGCCTCAGTTGGTGGATCACTTGGGGGCGGGGGTAGTGGTGGAGGATCATCAGGGGCTTCACCTAAAGGTGATCCAAACCCCGAACTCATGAGAGCGCCAGCTGTTCCAGGTGGTGAAAAATTAGTTGGGGGCTCTGCGGAAGCTGAATCTAGCCCCAAAGCCACTTTGAATGATCAAGGCCAGTGGGTTGTGGAGAATGGAAGTTCTGGCAAGCTTGCTAAGCCTGTGGACATGAGAGTTTTAAATAATGGCAGCGGATCAAATAGTACGAACTCCGGTGGAACTGATTTTGGAGCGGGTAGTGATTTAATGAATTTTTATAAAACATCGGGAAATTCAGGCACTCAGACTTTTCCTGATACAAAAAATAAAGGTTCACGAAGAACTACAAATCTCGATGCATTAAGAACCGGGAATCAAATGCTTGTGAATCAGCTTGGCAGCAGCGATGCTTCTGTTCATCCTATATCAAGTACAAGTTCATTGATTAGTCGCCCTGTTGCTAGTCGGGATTTACAAGCAAGCCCTACTGGCGGTGAAACAGTAAGAGGCGCGATAACCAATCAAACTGTAGTTGGGGAGGTTAAGCCATTTTCTGCTGATATAGTAGCAGCGGTGTCTGAAAGCCCAGGAGTTACTTCTGATGGAACCTCTTCGTCAATATCATCTGATTCTGCTTCGCTAAAAGAAACCTATTTGGGACCTCGAGTTGAAGAACAAGTTTTTATTGCGTCTAATTCTAGAATTCAAAAAAAGTTATATGCAAAGCAAACAGCACTAGACTCGACTGACCTTGCCAAGGGCTCAAAGGAAAAATCGGTCGTGCCTAAAAGCTCAGATGTAGGTTTTAAAGATAAAACTACGGCCAGCGGTGTGAATTGTGAAGCGTATGAACAAAAGTTTTTGGAATATAGTCGACAAGAGGCAATTTGTAGTAATGACTTAGTTTATTTTCAAGAATGTGAAAAGAAAAAACGTGAGGAAGTTTTATTGCAATGTGAAAAATTGTTTGGAGTTGAGTTTGATCCCAAAATAGATTCTGATTTCGTAGAGAAAAAGCAAGTTGAGTGTGAAGAGCGATTCCATACAATAAATGTTACGAGCGATAGAAAAAATAGGTCTTTCGGTAGAGATGCTCGGGTACAAAGAACTAAGAAAAGAAATTCTGTTGGTGACTACAAAAGTTGCCAGCAGATGAGCACTAGTGTGGAGCGCTGTTATAGCCGCATCGTTAAACTAGTAGATTCCTATCAACCGAAAGAGCCGCCTAAGGGTGCTAGGGAAAAAGAGAATCTTTTGTCGATTTGGCAATTGGAAGCGGACTTAAAGGTTGTAGATAATATGGCGATTAAGTATGGTTCCCCGGATGAATTAAAGAAAAATCTATCTGCTGAAATTTGTAAAGATAATAAGTCAATTCAATATTTGGCTCTACAGAGGATCTTTAGACAGTCCAGTAAGAAACTAAGTCTTTCTTATCAGGAAAAAGAGTGTAAGAGCCAAGTGGATAAATATTTTTTTGAAATCGTAGAGGAATTTCCCTTCACTGAAGAGGTGGCTTCAGCAAGAGGGGTTTTTGAAAAATCTGTTAATTTTAGTTTACTCAATCGAAAGTTTAGATCCTCAAATAGAGAGCCCGGTCTTTCTGAATTGAAAAAATTATTTCGCCAGATGAAA
>JAYZXX010000177.1:0-4412 GCA_036140815.1 Bdellovibrionota bacterium
ATATCCAGATTAGTTCGAAGAACTTGGACCACCACAAAGCTTCAAGAAAAACTACAAGATCACATTGATATCTATATCAATTACCACAATCAAAAACTTTTGAGTCATTAAAAGTTAAATCCGGACAGTTTATTAGCCGAAGTATTCTATCAACTCTTTATTCATCCGCAATTTAAGGGGCCAGTTTATGATTCGAACAAGGGTAGCAATAATCTACTTGGTAGTCTTTTTTAAGAATGCTAAGTAGATTTTTTTTTGCTCTAGATTTTCTGGAAGATAGAATCTCGTTTGCGCTAAGATTAGGGTAGAAAATTTTTTCTTCTTTTGTTAGTGGAATCCTTTCCATTCGATCAAAAAAACTTAAATAGGTGTCTACGTCTATATCTAATTTTTTAGCCTCAAGGCTTAGGACTTGTGAGTCGACAAAGTCCTCAAAATCTTTTTTAGGATTTTTTAGCTCATATCCCAAGGCTTTTAGTTGGTCGAGGTAGACCTTTGATTGGTTAAAGTTACCCATCCACTGCTTTTGAAGGGCATTTTTTTCTCGATGGGTTTGTGCGACTTGATACAAGAAGTAGGTCAGTAAACTGAAAGATATTAAAAAACCAAATCCTAAGTGTTTTTTGCTCATAATTTAATTTTAAATTCTTCATCGAATATAGCAAGACTTAAAGACGTAATTTATTAAAAAGCTTAAAGATTTTGTGGGTTTGTATGAAACTAAATTTAAGAAGGAATTTATGAAAATACTGTTATTGCTACTTAGTTTTCTTGTCAGCCTAGATTTGTATGCGAAACTTCCGAAAGAGTCTTTGCAAGTTCCAGAATTGGTGGCCATTCAAAACCGATCTAACTACTTAGATTCAGACCTTTCCTTTTATCTTGGCTGGTTGCCTTCTGACTCTTTTTACAAAGGAATTACTCTCGGGCTGAGCTATACAAAATTTTTCAGTCAATACAAAGCCTGGGAAATTATCAATGTACAGGGCAATTTAAGTTATGAAACTTCTTTGAAGTCTGAGTTTGATAATCTAGATGTTGATATTGAAAACTCCAGTCTAGAGGGAAAGATCGAGCCTATTACATACATATTAACCAGTAGTTATGTGTATACCCCCTTTTATAGTAAATCCTTGTTGTTCAATCAGTCATTAGTCAATAGTGAAACTAGTTTTGTTCTTGGTTTAGGGACGGTTAAATTTCGTTCTACCCAAGCACAGCCTCTGATTTCTTTGGGGGCTTACTCTAGGTATTACACAGAGCTTGGGCGATCATGGAAGTTAGAAGTGAAATGGAATTTTCATCGAGATAGTGATGGATACATTGGAAACTATGCATTCGTTGGACTTGCTTACTCGATGCAGCTAGGAACTCCGCCCAAATATTTAATTCAAAAAGAAAGAATTGATGATTAAAAAACTAAGCTTACTCAGTATTGGATTGTTAGTGTGGGCAGGGGCAACGAATGCTCAGTACAATCCCTTTGATGAAGCTGAGGAGTATAGGGCTTATAAATATCAATACTTAGATGCGAATTTGCTTCCAAATTGGAAAGAAGCAATTGAAAAGAAAAAACTAAATGCCTTCTATACTGATTTAGTAACAGATATAGAAAAGGAAGAGCAGCCATTAAATTTAGCTGAGAAAATGGTCCATCTTGGAATGTACTATTCTGAAGTAAAACAGTATCATCTTGCCTCGATCATATTTGAGCGAATTGCGGAGCAGAACATAGGTAACAGAGCGGGGGAGTTCGCTATTTCTCAGTTATCAAAATTGTTACTAGATGAATACCGTCTTAGTGAAGAGCATTTAATTCAATATTTTACTAAAAATGCCTTCGAGTCTTTGCACCCGGATAACCAATCCTTCGTTAGTTACTATCGGTCAAGGCTGTATTTTAGAAAATCCTTCAAGGATTGGGCCAAAGAAGAAGTAGGCAAAGTTTCTGAACGTTCACCATGGTACTATCGTTTAAAGTTGCACAGCCTTATCCATGATATATTAAATCGTGGAGAACAGTTTCCCTTTAATGCGATTCGTAGTTTTTACGTGGCGAATTCTGCAGAATTATCCCAATTGGATTTAAATGATTTATACCTAATTAGTGCAAGGTTTCTTTTTGAGCAAGGTGAGTTTGAAAAAGCCTTTTCTATCTACAAGCAATTTGAAACCTATGCACCAAGACTTAGTGGGCAAATTCTATTGGAGATGGCATGGACTAAATATTACCAACAAGATTATTCGCATGCTTTAGGACTACTAAGGCTGTTGGATGCGCCTTACTTTGCAATATCGAGGAACTCTGAGAGGTATTTAGTTAAAGCATTGATATACCGTCAATTGTGTCACTACGAAAAAGTTGAATTAATAGAAAAGCAGTTTTTAAAAGATTTTGCTAAGACCTACGAGACTATTTCTTCTCGCTTTAATCATGAAAGACATGCACAGTTAGTGAATGAGGTCTTACTATCTGAGTCTCTTTCTTTTGAAGCGAAAGCGCTTTCTGATTTACAAAAATCAATAGATCAACTTCCAAAAACGAAAGCATTCGAAGAAATAGTAAAACTAGCGAAAGCAAGAATGAAGAATTTAGAGGTCAATCTGACCAAGAAGGTAGAAGAGAAGTTAGGTTCCACTATGGAGTCTCTTTTGGTTTTTAAACAAGAAATTGGCTACTTATCTTATCTTTCCAAGCTAGATAGGATGCGTACAAAAATGGATGCAACTAGCTATGAATCTGAGAAGGCTGAAAGCTTCAAATTTGAAAAGCTGTTTTGGCGTACCAATGGAGAGTTTTGGTTAGATGAAATAGAGGACTATAGGGTATTGATAGATTCCAAATGCCAGGAGGAAGCGTCTTGAATAGAAGCAAAGCCCTCTTTACGAGTCTATTTTTTTGTGTTTCTCTTTCTCTGATGGCACAGGATGATTCACTTGGCAAAGAAGCTTTAGAGAAAAACATTTCTAAAATCGATGTAAATATAAATAACACCAAAGAACAGATGAAATCCATAGGGGATGCTAGCTACTTAGCTGACTTATATTTCGTTTTGGCGGAGTTTTTAGTCGAAAAAGCAAAATTAATGTATCAGCTCAAAATTGCACAAAACCCAAACGTTCCAGTGGATGATTTGGATTTTACCATTGAGAAACGTCCCAAGGAAGAGGCGATAGGTGTTTATGAAACTTTCTTAGAAAAGTTCCCCACAGACTCCAGGAGAGATCGAGCCTTGTTCTTTAAGGCACACGAATTACGGGAATTGGGGCGTAAAGAAGATATGCTTCAAACCTACCGAAGGCTATCTAGTGAATTTCCAAAAAGCCAATATTGGCCAGAGGTACAACTTAATCTTGGTGATGTATACTTCGAAGAAAAGAAAAATTTTGATCTAGCCTTAGAATATTACAAAAGCTTAGAAAAAGTCTCAGAATCTGAATTTTTACCTTTAGCTTATTATAGAATGGGCTGGTGTTATATTAATAAAACAGAGTTCTTAGCGGCCTATAAATCTTATGAAAAGTCCATTCTTGTTACTAATGATCTAAAAGCGAAAAATATTGAAATTAAGAATGAAATTCGTGAACAGGCATTGTTGGCAATGGTATGGCCGTATTCTGAAATTCCAATAAAAAATATCGATAAGGTCCATCCGGCAACCACTAGTACTCTAGAGCATTTTAGAAAAATAAGTTTTGGCTTTGACAGTTATCAGAAATTACTTAAGAAGCTAGCAAATCGAATGGAACTGAAAAAACGCTATAATGATGCGGCGGAAATTTATATTGAAATTTTAGCAGTATATACAGATTTAGAAGAACGCTTGAGTATTATGAGTAAGCTTTATCAAGTTCTAAGAAATAACATAAAAGATGTTAAGCGATCTGGTTTGGCACAATATTTTGATGCCTTAATGTCAGAGCTGATGTCTTCGAATGCTTTGAGCTCGAAAGATAAGAAAAAGTACTATCTTGGTATGGAAAAAATAGTGCGAGACTATTCCTATGAAAATCACAAAGCTCAAAAGAAGTCTCAACAATTTAAAGAAAATGCAATTGAAGGATACCAAGTGTATGTGGCCTATTTTAAAAGGACGAAGTATTCCGATTACATTAGGTATAACTATGCAGGTTTGTTGTTTTCAAAGGGGAAGCCTTTTGAGGCCGCAAAAGAGTATGAGTATTTAGCACGAAAAAAGTCTAGAAAACTAAAGCGATCATGGAAGTCGCTTTTGAAATCGTCGCTTGAAGCATACTTATCAGCTTTGGGTAAGGGAAGTTTGCAACTTCTTGAAAAAACTCAGGCGAGAGATGCTTTGCGAACTATGGGAGCATTGTATTTAAAGAAGTATCCTAAAGATTCGGCCTCCAGTTCGATATTATTTAATATCGGGCAAAGTTATTATAATGAA
>JAYZXX010000178.1:0-11619 GCA_036140815.1 Bdellovibrionota bacterium
ACTGAACCACTTTCTCCGTACTTCTCAGCGGCATCAACTGCATCTTCATACTCTGTAGTTCCCGAAAGGGCTGAACCCTGCTCAACCTTTGCCTCGGCACCCATAGGCGATTGATAACCAACATCCATTCCAAAATAAAAACCATCATTGGCAATTCCCCACATCCAACCTAATTTGGCTGTAAGGGCAGAACCATCTACTGTGACTTTAATACTTTGACCACTTGAAGTCGCCGTGGCACTTGTGTCAAAACTACCATAAGCTAGCCCCAGGAAAAAGGCCCCACCAAATGGATGATACTTTAGTCCCACTTCTGTCTTGTTCATCTCAACGCCAGCTTCGCCTATTGAAAGGTCTAAGGCATTCACTAAAGCCTCAGCCGATAATTTATCACTGATTTTATAATCCAGACCATATTGCTGAACATAAGGCAGTCCAACACCGAAATTAAAACCAATTCCAGCAACAGCAAATTGTGCACTCAAACTTAAAGTAGTAAATACTACTAGCCTCAAAAGACAATTCATTTTTCCTCCAAAATATATTTAGTTTTCCTTTATTATGTCAGGAATAAGCTATTAGGATATTGTTTTTACTCATTCTAGACTTCTATTAAAAAGCCAAATCTAAAGTCGAAGACCACTAGAAAATCAAAAAGAATGGCCTTGTTTTCTAGCCCAATCCTTGCTCTGACAAAAGACTAGACATGTATACAAAGTCGATGAAAACATCTTTGACGTTTTTATTTGAAAACAATTTCATTATAGTAATTTCAATAGTTTAGACTAGATCGTTTTCTACTCACTGTATACAGAATGTATACACTTCCTCCTCGCCTAGACTTCATTTTTGAAAAAATCTACCGTAAAGTTAAATGTATGAAAAACCAAAGTATTGCTTTTGAAAATTACGATGACCCCATTTGTCTTTTGCAAGATTTCATTGAAATGCGCAAAGGCACTGGGCAAAATTTTTCTTACCGTTGGTTTGCGCAAAAGGCGGGCTTTAAGTCTCCTAATTACCTACACCTTATAATCAATCGTAAGCGAAAAATTAATCTCAAAACGGCAGAGAAGATTTCAAAAGTTTTTTCATGGAAACAATGGGAAAAAAAATATTTCTTAAAACTCACAGAATTTCATTTTGAAGAAGACTACCTTCGAAAACAAGAATTAGCCCAGAGCCTTTTGGGATTGCGTCAACTGAAACTGGGAAACCACTTTGCCGACGGTGCTCAGATTGAAGATCTATACCTTCATAGCTTAGGCCCTATTTTATTTGAACTTTCTAAAACAGGATTGCCAAATCACCAAGATTTTTTAGAAAAACTCTTCATTGCTGACTTCCCATTTGTGCATATTAAAAAGGTCATAAAACATCTAGTTGAAAAAAAGCTTCTTGTCTTAAAAGACAATATTTTATTTGCCAGTGAAAACATTAACTCAACAGGGGACGAAGTCTATTCTCAACTAGTTAAGAAATATCATAGCGACATGATGAGACTTGCTGTTCACAGTATGTACGAAGTGGACCGCAAAGACCGAGACATTTCTGGTCTTAGCTTGACCTTAAACGAGTCTCAGTTTCAAAAAATAAAAACTAAGCTACAGGCATTTCGCAAGGAGTTGCTTGCTATAGAACTAGAAATGGAAGTTCAACCAATGCGTGAAAGTGAAAAATTAGCATCTAATCCTGTAAAGAAAAAGCCTCAACAACTAAAAAGATTGTATCAACTAGGAATTCAGCTATTCCCACTTACCAAGGTAAATGAAAATGAATAAAAAGACACTTCTATTGATTTGTATTAGCGGCCTCTTAGGCTCTTGTGGATTCGAAACTGGAAACCCTGTACATCATGGAAACGAAGACCACCATAGCTCCCCGATCCAAGAGACACTCTACACCCTGCCAAGCTCAAGCTGTCAAAAACTAAATCAATGTTTTAATTGGGATATTGCTACCTGTGAAAATGAGCTTTGGTACAACTCGACTTGGGGATTATTTTATAATCTCAGCTCAGCAAACCTGGCTGAAATTTCCTACGCACTTAGTAACGGAGACTTACAATTAAATATCGATGCACTAGGCTCATGCTCAGATCAAATCAAAAACTTAAGCTGTGACAGCGAAGTTTTAAATAATGCCATCGTCGATGGCCAACCCAATAACCAAAACAACATCTTTCAGTTATTCGAAGGCATTGATAGCTGCAAAGAGATTGTAAGCCCGTAAATTAGAGGAGAAACAAATGAAAATATTTATCGCTTTAGGTCTTGTTGGCCTAACAATGGTTTCCTGTAACCTAAATTCAAATGACTGTAACTCTAGCTCATCTTATCCATTGGAGATCAGTAGCCCTATGATACTACCCAGCTTCTATTACTATGGAAATCAGACTGGAAAAATTGAGACATTCAAAGACAAAGAAGAGTTTATCAAAAACTTATATACCAAAGTATACACCCCAAACGTATACGATGACATCATCTATCCACAAGAAAGCTGTTCCGACTATGTTTTAGCGGCCTCCAATATATCAAATCCAGAAAGAACAACAATTGAAAAGACTAAACACGTGTACTCCCCTGAAATCACTTTTAACACTCAGAGCGAAAAAGAATGGAGCTTCTATTTTAAAAAAGAATTCATAAAAGTCAGGCAGATCAACTACGTATATCCTTTCCTAGAGTCTTCCTTTGATTCAGTGAAAAGCATTTCTGACGAAAAAAATAGAAATATAGAAATGCAATCTCAATATTTTCAAGAATTCATCGCCTTCGATGGAGAACTATCCATTTATGAATTCATTCATTGCAAAATTCAATCAAGAAAAAAGAGTAGATGCATTGCCAGCTATTGGCAGAGTAATCAAGAGTATCCTCCCTCAATCCTTGTTGAGGAAAATAGACTTATTTTCAAATTTGCACCTACAAACGATTTTTATCAGACATTAAGCTATGACATAAATAAACAAGGCTTTAAGATTCATTTATCTCAACAAATAGCAAAGTCTTTTTGAACAAAAAAAGTCCTAGCTACCAGCTAGGACTTTCAAATTCTTGATTGTATTTTCTTAGATTAAAAAATAAAAGAAACAGAACCATCTATACCTAAGCCACCAGAAACTTCCGTTTCACCCGTTCCACGAACTTCATAAGTACTGGAAGGTCCATAAGCAGCACCAACTTTAAACTTAAGCCCCATGCTGTCACCTAAACGAATTCCTGACCAAGAATATCCTGTGCCCAAACGTGCACCAGTTACTGTTTCAGAATTAGAGTCAGAAAACTCAGAAGAAAACTCTACTTTTGCCGTTTGCGCACCGGCAGAAATATACCAACCACTATGGCGCTTGTTTCCTAATGGATAAAAATCCAAAGCCAAAATAGCACCTGAGTTTTTAAATTTATAATCGCCATTTAAAAACAAATAACTTTCAAGAGTGTAATCATAAACTCGCGCCTGCAAAACAAACTTGTTACTCAATGCGATTCCTGTGTACAGACCTGCACCTTTTAATAATGGTGACACCAAATCCAAACCAACTTCGATTCTACCACGCTCAGCTGGAGTAGCCGTAACTTCAGGGGTAGTTGCTGTATTTGATTGAGCAAAAACCGCTGTAGACAATAATAAACTTCCTAAAAACATAGTGACTTTTTTCATTAATTATCTCCTCATATTAATTTCTCGTCGAAGGCAGTTTACAAAAAGATTGGAATTTTTCAGAGGTAATATCCAGGTTTTGAAATATCTCTTGCGAGTGTATACAAATTAACCAGAATTTGCTGCCACCTGAGAAGCATTCTCTTTGAAAAACCTAACAAAAAGATCAAGAATCTATCAGTCGCTAAAGCCCTAAGCTTCAGTCTCTGTTTCGCACAAGGACGAAGTTAAGTCTTTTCTCTGAACACCAGAGTTTTAATGGACTTTTTACAAAGCAGGCTCTATAAGATTGGCATGAGTCGTCTTAAATTTATTGCCGGAACTTCCAACCCTGAATTCGCAGCAAAAGTCGCCGAAGCTGCTGGTTCTACAATTTGTAAAACAATGGTAAAACGCTTTGCCGATGGCGAATGGCAAGTGGAGATCCAAGAGAATGTTCGAGGAGCTGATGTCTTTGTTATTCAAAGCACTTGCCCCCCTACTAACGAACATGCAATGGAACTTTTTATCATCATGGACGCTCTCAAGAGAGCCTCGGCAAGACGAATCACCGCAGTGGTGCCATATTATGGATACTCCAGACAAGATCGCAAGGTCGCCCCAAGAAGTCCCATTTCAGCGAAACTGATGGCCGACCTGTTAACAACAGCTGGGGCCAACAGAGTTTTATCCATTGACCTTCACGCAGGCCAAATTCAAGGATACTTTAATATCCCAGTTGATCACATTTACGGAATACCGACTCTAACCCGACACTTTCGTGAGCAATATGGTTATGGCGAAGATTTCGTAACTGTGAGCCCTGATGCTGGCGGTGTGGAGCGTGCTCGTGCCTTCGCAAAGCGCATTGATTCAAGCATTGCCATCATCGACAAACGCCGCAGTGGGCCAAATGAAGCAAAGGCATACCATTTAATTGGGGACGTAAACGGAAAAACTGCCATTATCGTGGACGATATGATAGATACTGCTGGAACTATTACAACAGCAGTTGACACATTGATAAAAAATGGTGCAAAAAGAGTCTTCGCCGTTGGTACACACCCGGTTTTCTCGGGTCCTGCGATAGAACGCTTATCAAATAGCGCTCTAGAGAAGGTATTGGTCACAGATACCATCCCTTTAGCAGACCACGCGGCAAAATGTGACAAAATTGAAGTGATTTCAATGACTTCAGTGGTTGCCCAGACGATTTTAAGAGTGCATGGGAACGAATCTGTGAGTCAGCTATTTTTATAGGTAGTAAGGAAGAGGCAAGAATATGAGTACAATCGAACTAAACGTAGAACCAAGAAGCACAGGTAAATCTGTAAGCGTAAAACTTCGCGCTAAAAAATTAACTCCAGCTGTTATTTACGGAAAAGGTCAAGAGAACCTTACTTTCTGTTTTGAAGAGAAATTCGGAGAAAAAATGAAAAAGCAACGTCACGAAGACGTAACTTTCGAATTGAAATCTGAAGACGCTGCTCTTAACGGTAAGAAAGCAAAAATCAAAGAAGTTACTCTTCACCCGTTAACACGCATTCCAACTCACATCGATTTCGTATACGCTTAATTTTGTATACATTTTGATTGAAAAAAGGCGAGCCCAAAGCTCGTCTTTTTTAGTTTGCGGAATCTGAGCATATGGGGCCTAAGCGCTTTTCTCTTTGATGTTGAAACTCCTTAAGGATTAACTCAGCAAAATTGAGTGTTCTTGGAACTAAAGTCTTTCGTTTTTGAGTCACATCGTTTCTGGAATTGTTTACATAATTTTGTAATACCACTGGGTAAGACTTTTCGGAAAACTTAAATAACTCAATAAGTCCATCAAGACCAAAGTGGTCAATTAACTCCCGTCCCGCTTCTTTTTCTAAGATTACATAAACAAAAATTTTTCCCATATGTAATTTTAGAAAGTCTTTTTTTACTGCTATATCACTCTCGGTTTTCTCCGGAAGGGAACGGTATTCTTCTATCAGTCCACGATGCTCGTTTAACATTGAGGAGCTTTTAATAAACTCTTTAAAATACTCTAGCATTGCCAATTTATTTTCAGTGCGAACTGTAAAGTCTGATATGTATTCTAAAAATTTAATCTTAGCCTGCTGTTCAGGGGTCAAAGAATCAAAATAACTAGCCCTTGCCATTTTGTCTTTGGCAAGGTCTTCAAGCGAATTAATTGTTTCTCTTAAGTCTTTCAATTCGGTTTGAATTATGTCTTGCACTTTTGGAGAAGGATAAAGCTTTGCAATGGTAGCATCGCTTAATCCAAAACTAAATAGCAAACGCGTAGCTAAATCTATTTCATAATTTTGATGCTCATTTCTAGAGAAACTCTTTCTGATTTCCTCTAGGTTAAGTTTTAAAACTTCCAATAAAAAAGGTTCAGCGATTTCGGGGCTCCAGCCTTTATAACCAAATAGCTTCAAATCATACATTTGCATTACTTTAGGTAGATCATGAAAATAGGAATGCCTTTCAATCATCTCTTGCTCTAAGCCAAAATCAAGATAGGCATTCAAGTACATCATCATTTGATAGACTTCCACATCTTTGTGGTAATTAAAGTAATTCCTCACATCATCAGCATTTTGAGGAAACCAGATAGCAAATTTTAAATTGATATTACTTTTATCCAACAAACTTTGCATTGCTAGCTGAGAGACACTTACTTTATTACTCAAGTTGTCTGAATCTGCTACCCCAGGCAAAGCAATACCTAAGCAACTTGCTAACAAAATGGCATGTATCGTATTAAATTTATTGGCCCTATGACTCATCAAGCTCATATATTGCAGTAATGATTCCAAAATCCGTAAACAGCTAAAATCACTTACAAAAATAAGCCTACTTTTTAGTAGAAAACTGCTAAGCAATCAGATCCAAGCAAAGCTCCCTGAAAGCCTAAATTAATGAATAAGAATTTAGTGTTTGAGACAATTTTCGGCAGAGATTTAGAGGTACACTATATCTTCCAAGTACTTTCGAAATAGGAAACCATCACCTAAAACCACTTTAGAGGCCTCCCCTAAAAGCTGGCTCACCTCAATGCGGATAGTTTTATGTAAGCTGCTCATTTCATTTAGCCTTACTAAATTGTCCAGGTTTAATATTTTCTAAGATAATTTTCAACAAAGATTACAAAAGCTTAGTTACTTTTACCCACAATTTAAAGTCTCAGTTCAAGCCTAAAAAAAATGCAGAAATATATCTTAAAATTCAGCTAGGCCCAAGGCCCACAAAAAGGTCCATAGAAAGCTATCAAGTAGAATTTCTCCAAGAAATTACCACAAAAAAGCAAGTACAAGTCTAGAATATGGGTAGCCCTAAAATCCCTTTCAAGGTATAAGCTTAGCTATGTTTTTAATCGTAGGTTTAGGGAATCCAGGTAGAGAGTACGAAGAGACTCGCCATAACATTGGCTTTATGGTGATTGATGAAATTTTGCGGTCTCATACCATGGCAAGCGAAAAGAAAGAAAAGAAAGCACTTACCTATAAAATAAAGTTGGGCACCAAGGACTGTTTATTGGTTAAGCCTCAGACCTTCATGAACTTAAGTGGCGAGGCTGTAGTTCCCTTAATGAGCTACTACAAAGTAGAACCAGAAAATCTTTTGGTTTTACATGATGATATCGATCTTGCTTTTACTCAAATGAAATTTCAAAGCTCTCGTGGCCACGGCGGCCAAAATGGTATCAGAAATATTCACCAGCTTTTAGGCCACAATCAATATATGCGTTTAAAACTAGGCGTGGGAAGACCAAGTCACCCTAGCCAAGATGTATCCTCTTGGGTATTAGGAAAATTTAAATCGGATGAGCAAAATGACTTAGACGATTTTTTATATCGCAGCACCAAAGCTGTAGAATGTTTTGTCCAAGAAGGCAAAAAGGCCGCCATGGAAGAATTTAATCAAAAGACGAAAAAAGGAAAATAAAATATGGCACTTCAATGTGGAATCGTAGGTTTACCTAACGTAGGAAAGAGTACGCTGTTCAAAGCATTAACAAAAGCCCCTGCAGAGGCTGCAAACTACCCTTTTTGTACCATTGATCCAAACGTTGGGGTTGTTGCAGTTCCTGATCAAAGGTTGGATGAAATCACAAGTTTCGTGAAACCACAAAAAGTGATTCCAACAAGTATGGAATTCGTTGATATTGCGGGCTTAGTGAAAGGAGCATCCAAAGGGGAAGGACTTGGCAACCAATTCTTAGCAAACATTCGTGAAACGGATGCAATCTTACACATCGTTCGTTGTTTTGATGACGACAATATCATTCACGTGGAAGGTAGTGTTGACCCATCTCGTGACATTGATGTAATCAATACTGAGCTTTTGTTAGCGGATATGGAAAGCGTTGATAAACGCCACCAAAAAACAGGAAAGCTCGCAAAGAATGGTGACAAAATGGCAAAGGCTGAACTTTTGATTTTAGATAAAATCAAAGGCTGCCTCGATGAAGGTAATCCTATTCGTAGCCTCGAGCTTGACGACGATGAAAAAAAGTTTATGAAAAGCCTTCACTTAATTACTTCAAAACCAGTGCTTTATGTTTGCAATGTAAGTGAAGACGATTTTTCAAATGGTGGCAATGATTGGGTAAAGCAAGTTGCTGAAATTGCGACGAAAGAGAATTCAGAGTACTTAATGATTTCTGGAGCTTTAGAATCAGAAATTTGCCAATTAGAGCCTGAAGAACAAAAAGAGTTTTTAGAAAGCATTGGGGCTGAAGAGCCAGGTTTAAACCGATTGATTCAAGCGGCTTATAAACTTTTACAATTAGATACCTACTTTACAGCAGGCGAAAAAGAAGTAAGAGCATGGACGATTTTACATGGAACCAAAGCTCCACAAGCAGCAGGTGTTATTCACACTGATTTCGAAAAAGGTTTTATTCGTGCAGAGACTTATCACTGTACAGACCTATTTACATTAAAATCAGAGTCAGCAGTGAAAGAAGCTGGTAAGTATCGCTCAGAAGGAAAAGAATATGTCGTTAAAGATGGCGATATTCTTTTCTTCCGTTTTAATGTTTAAACTTTAAAATTGTTATTCTTAAAGTCTTCAGACTTCCTTTTTAAGTGTCTAAAATAAAAAGGAAGTCTTATATAAGCACTGAGCTCAATGAAAAGTCTCTTCAAAGCCGCTATATTACTTATATCCCGGGTATAGTTATCTATGATCTCTTTTCCCCTGCCTCCATAAGCCTTAATATCATCTGGAAAAAATGCTTTATTCACCATTGCAATTTTATCTCTTAACAAAACCACTTCTCTCTCTCGAATTGCCAATCTACTTTTTGCAGGAGCCATAGGAGTAAGTACCCAGTTAAAATTTATATTTACTTCTTCCAAAGAATCGACTTGATGCTGCCAGTAGCGCGGTAAAAAAAGAAGGTCTCCCTCCTCCATTTCAAACTGATAGCCCCTCAAGTTTTTGGGAATAGCCTGTTCGATTCCTTTGTTATAGGCCACGTACATAAATGGTAAATAAGGACTTGGAGTATCAGGATCTATAATAACCCAACGCTTTCTCCCCCTAAATTGATAGTTAAACCCGTGGATACTATTACCATCATAATGAAGAAAAGTACGATGCCCTTTAGGTTGCATAAAGACTCTAAAAGAGGTCTGCCTTTGACTGACAACTTTTTCTTGGCTTTTTAAAAGATTATCAATTAGAGGAATAGTAATTTCACTTTTAGGAAGTGCATCATACCAACCAATTCTTTTCATATCTTCTTTTTCAAACAAAGCCTTCACCGTTTCTATATCTAAACTTAGTTCAGAAGAAAATTGTGCCTTTTTAATAAGAACTGGTTTTTCCGGCTTAAAATAGTCTTCAATGAAACGCTCTAATGTTAACTCATTATAGTTTGCAGTGGCGATATTCAATTTGAGTCCCTTTTGTTAAAAACAATCTCTAAAACTGATCCTATCGCTAATCTTGTTGAACTTCTTTGATCTTTTATATCAACTAAGCTTTTGTGTTCAGACCTTCTACCTATTTCCGAACACCAAAGCCTTTTAGTTTTTCCAAAAAGTTTTATTTCGCTAATAAAAATGTTAATAAATCTCCATAAAAGTAAATTAAAATTTGATTTAAAAAAAACGGATTTCTCAGTTTTTTCGCTTTTTTTATACTTTCTCGACAAGCTGTTTTAGAATGTAAAAATGCAAGGTGAAGAACTAAACTTAGTTTTACTAGTCTTAGAATGGATTGTAAGCCTATTCCTATGTGGACTGATTTGGACAGTACAACTAGTTCATTATCCATCTTTTCGCTACATTAGCAAAGATAAATTTGTTCATTTTGAACACTTTCATCAAAAAAGCATTAGTAGTCTTGTAGTGCCTTTTATGATTTTAGAAATATGTCTTTCTTTTTATAACCTAATCACAAGGATTGAAGGCTTTATTTACTTTTCCTCCTTCTTAGCTCTGCTGCTTATATGGTTCAGCACCTTTTTCCTAAGTGTTCCAATTCACTCTAAACTTCAGGAAGGGCATAATTCTGAAAACATTGAAAAATTAATAAAAACTAATTGGCCTCGAACTATTTTATGGACTCTTAGGTCCCTACTTTTAGGCTCTATACTTATGAAAGGATAAATAATGATAGAAACACTACTAAAGCCTCTCAGAGAAAAAGCCCACCATGGCCATATGCATCTTCGCTTTTTGAGTTACCTGTTGGAATCTCTGCCTATCATAGTTATGAGACGACTTCTCAACTCAAAAAACTCTCAACTTATTCAAGCCCCTAAAAATTTTCCTGAAATTGCCAAAGTACATACGCAAAAATTAATCGAAGAAGACAAACGAATGATTCGTAGAGCTTTATACAGCTACCCTGAATTTACTCTTTTAAATCCTAAAAAACATCTACTAAGCTACGCTCGCTTGCTGAAAGATTCCGTTAATGCAACGATACGGGCAAGAAAAAACAAAAATAGCGAGTTTTCAGAGGACATCGCTAAAGACATTGAGAACTACCCAGAATATTACCGTAGAAATTTCCATTATCAAACCGATGGCTACCTAAGTAGCGAGTCTGCAGACTTGTATGAGCACCAAACGGAAATTTTATTTAGAGGAAGCTTAGCTTTAATGCGAAGAGTTTTATTAGCTCCGGTCTGTGAAAGTTTAAAATACAACCGGTCTAAAAAATTAAAAGTCCTGGAAATCGCCTGTGGTACGGGGGGAAGCAATAGAATTTCTAAGTTCCAACTATAGTAATTTTGAAATGCATGCCATAGATCTAAGTGAAGCTTACCTTGAGAAAGCAAGTGAAAAGGTCAAGAACAAGGCGGATGTAAGATTTGAAAAAATGGCAGCAGAAGACTTAAAGTTTGATGATAGTAAATTTGACATTGTCTTTTCCTGCTTTCTTCACCACGAATTGCCACAAGAAGTACGACAAAAAAGTTTTAATGAAGCTTACCGAGTGCTAAAGCCAGGAGGCAAATTTGTGATGATCGATTCTGTTCAAAAAGGAGACCAACCAGATTTTGATTGGGCTTTACATAATTTTCCCATCGAATTTCATGAACCTTTTTATAGAAACTATACATTGAAACCAATTAAGGAAATGCACAGTCATTTAAACATTAATTCTATGCAAGAAGAGGTTCAACTTCTTGCAAAATCTTTTAGCTATACTAAAGGAGATTCTCATAGTTAGTTTAAAGAAATTTACACAGTATTTTTTTGGGTTTATTGGATTTCCAGTTTTTCTAGCTTGGATCTCTATCCTTTCACCTTTTATAATCATAGGCCTTTTTATAAAGTCAAAACCTGAGCCATATCCAATGCTGGCTGTGGACAAATCAGACACAATCTGTAAGGCCCTCGCAATCTAGCCCCCTATATACTCCGGACAAATTGATATGTTAGAATAGTCTAGGAGGTCCAGTTTGGCTAAGTCACTACATTCCGAGGAATTTAAGGCGCAAGTCTTAAAAGAAGT